>CAYJEU010000009.1:57975-70142 GCA_964369565.1 uncultured Bacteroides sp.
CCGAAAATATTACAGCGCAAGGCGAAAGCATGCACAGCGAAAACACAGCGGCCAACGAAACAGCTCAAAGCACAATTAATAATAGCGCACACTTAAATAATACAAACAGCATTATACCGCCTGTTTATTCTGCAAATGCAGTATATGGCGCAAATGCAATGCCAAAAAAAGAGCCTGAAGACTTAATTATTTTCACAATGGTTAATGTGTCGCTTATGGTAATATATGCGTTTTTTGCATATATTCAAGTTAATTATCTGTTTTTGGGCACAGCATTGCCCGAGGGTTTTACCTATTCGGAATATGCAAGGCAAGGCTTTTTTGAACTTTTAATTTTAACATTCATAAATGTGACGGTTTTGCTTTTAACAATTAATTTTGCTAAAAAACGCCTTTATGAAACAAAAGTCAGCGGCAGTGCAGCACTTAAAATTATAATGGCGCTTGTTTGCGCTTTAACAATGTTCTTGCTCTATTCATCTTTTTATAAAATGGTGCTTTACCACAATGAATACGGCCTTACAAGGCTAAGGCTTTTAGTTATGATATTTTTAGCATTCGAGGCTTTAGGCCTTTTAATAACTTTAGCTTTCATTTTTAAGCCGAATATCAAAATAATAGCTTGCTACACAGTAATTTGCCTTGTGTTTTATATAAGCGTTAATTTAATAAACATAGACGGTATTATAGCAAAAAACCATATAGATAACTACTTGCAAACCGGCGATAAATTAGATTACTCTTATTTAGCTTATTTAAGCGCTGATGCCAACGACGAGCTTATGCGCCTTAACAGCATTGAGTATGATTACGAGCTATACACAGGCGTTATTAATAAGTATTACAGTATAGACTTTGATGAGCATACCATAAAAGTTGATTTTATAGGCGAAAAGCCGAACACTTGGCAAAGCTATAATATTTCTTACAGCAAAGCGCTAGCCCAAAAATAAATTATGCAAACTAATTAAAAGGTGTTTTTAATATAAGCACAGGCAAAAAAAGAAGCTGCTGCCACCAGCTTCTTTTTTTGCGCATATCACACTTTATACATATAATAAATAGCGCTTTAATTATACGCAAAATATTTACAGCCCACTTTACAGCACAAAGCACATATGCCCCACATTCCAAACTATATTTTATTTGCAAAGTGCGCAATATAATATATAAGTAATAATTAAGCATTCTCATATTATTAAATATTTTTGAACAATTGCTCTGCTTATTGTAACGCTTTAAATATTACTGTATAATGTAATAAGTACAAAACAGTGAAATGGAGATTATTATGGGTTTTTTTAGCAATATGTATACTAAAGAAGGGCCGGGAGTGCCAAAAGACATTAAGCAAAAAAAAGGTATTGCTCGTTTTTTTGAAATTATCACGAGAGATTTCGGCATGCTTTGGCGCGCAGGTTTTTTAACAGCTCTATGTTTTATCCCTGCAATTTTTGCATTGATTTTCGCCGTTTTAAGTTTCCCTTATATTTTGCTTATTGGTATTTCCATAATAGTTTTTCTAATAGCAAGTATGCTTGTAGGCCCTGCAATGGTCGCCTTGCACAGCGTTGTTATAACTACTGTTAGGGATATACCGTGCTATATGATGCACGAATATAAAAAAGCATGGAAAAGCAATTATAAGCAAAGTGTGCCTGCGGGAATGCTTATATCTGCACTTTATGCTATACAAATATATTCAGGCTATACTTTAATTACTCAAGGCGGCGATGATATTATAATTATGCTTAGCATTGTTCTTTTAAGCTTAATAATTATAACAATGGTTTCCCACTCTTTGTTTTTGCAAATAATTTTTATTAATTTGCCTCTTTCAAAAATGCTTAAAAACTCTCTTTTATTAGCTTTTGGCTTTTTAACTCGCACTTTACCTGCAACAATAATAATATTAGTGTTTTGCGGCGCAATGGGCTTGTTTTATATTTTTTGGCCGTTTTACATTTTACTTGGCATTATTCCTTTATTAGCACTAATTGCCGATATGTGGGTTTGGCCTGTTATGGATAAAGTTTTTAATATAACTCAGCAACAAGAAGAAAAACGCAAAGCCCAAGAAGATAAGGAAAAAAGCTTATTATTGAAAAACAGTGAAAATTCCGAAAAGTAAATTTCTCACAAAGCATTATATAAGCCGCCATTATAAAAAACAAAGCATATAATAAATGTATTTTTATAAAATAAAATGGCAAAACTTTAGAAAACAAGCGAAAACAAGAGCTTTTGCCTTGTGCGGCTAAGGTAGTGGTTTTAGGTTTAAACAATTAAATTAGGCATGCGCTAATTGTGTTAATTTAAACAAATTAGCGCTTTGCTTTTTTTATAAAAGTATTGTAGTATTATTGCATGATATTACTGTATACAGCAAAATATTTTAAAAGCACATAAAAATTTATTAAGGAGAAACACATGGAATTTAAAAACATGAAGCCCAGCAATTCCGGCAAGGCTATTGGCAAAGTACTGGCAAAATCCGGCATAATTATTGTTTTAATAATTGCTTTATTAATAGGTTTTAACTCATTTTACACAATTAGCGAGCAAGAAAACGCCGTAGTTGAAACTTTAGGTGTGCCCGAGGCAGTTACAACAAGCGGTTTGCATTTTAAAATACCGTTTATTCAGCAATCTTTCATTGTAGATATGACGGTTAAAAGCTTTTCTGTTGGCTACGATTTAAACACAGACGAAACCATAACTGAAGAAAGTTTAATGATAACCTCAGACTACAACTTCGTTAATGTGGATTTTTACGTTGAATACCAAATAACAGACCCCGTTCAGTATTTATACGCAAGCAGCAACCCCGAGCTAATTCTAAAAAACATAACCCAAAGCTATATCCGCGACACTATTGGCGTTTACCCTGTTGACGATGTAATAACAACAGGCAAAAACCAAATTCAAGCAGAAATAAAAGAAAAAATTATAAACCGCATGGCGCTTGAAAACATAGGCCTTCAACTTGTGAACATCACAATACAAGACGCCGAGCCCCCAACCGCAGAAGTTGTTGACGCATTCAAAAATGTTGAAACAGCAAAGCAAGAGGCAGATACAATAGTTAACAACGCAAACAAATATCGCTCTGAGCAAATTCCGGCAGCTGAGGCTGAGGCAGATAGAATTTTACAAGATGCCGAGGGCCAAAGAGAAAGCCGCATAAACGAGGCAACAGGCCAAGCTAGCCGTTTCAATGCACTTTTTGAAGAATATGTGCTATTCCCACTTATAACAAAAGAGCGCATGTATTACGAAACCCTTGAAGAAGTTCTTCCGGGTATGCGCGTAATAATTCAAGACGAAAACGGCAACACACTTAATATTCTAAATCAGGGCCAAAGCTCTGTAACACAGTAAAAGGGGGGCTATAAATAATGGAAACTAAGAAAAAATCAAAAAGCAAAATAGCGCTTATTGTTATAGTAGTGCTTATACTTGTTGCTTTAAGCGGCAGTATAGTTATTACAAAGCAAAGCGAATATACAATAATTCGCCAATTCGGCGAAGTTGTTAAAATTAATGATGAAGCAGGTTTAAGCTTTAAAATACCAATTTTGCAAACTTCTTCCGTGCTAACAAAAAAAGTAATGCTATACGATTTACCTATTTCAGATGTTATTACACAAGATAAAAAGACAATGGTTGCCGATAGCTTTGTAACTTGGAGCATAACAGACCCTCGCCTTTTCATTCAAACGCTTAACGGCTCAATTTCAAACGCTGAAAGCCGCATTTCCAGCAATGTATACAACAGCATGAAAAACACCATAAGCTCTCGCAGCCAAAACGAAGTTATAAGTGGGCGCGACGGTGAGCTTGCAGCAGATATTTTAGCAGGTGTTGGCGAAAACTTAACACAGTATGGCATAACCATTACAAGCGTTGAAACAAAGCGCCTTGATTTACCCGACGATAACAAAGAGGCTGTTTACCAGCGTATGATAAGCGAGCGCAACAACATAGCCGCAAGCTTTACAGCAGAGGGCGAGCGCGCCGCACAAGTTATTCGCAGCACAACAGACAGAGAAGTGCAAGTTATGCTAAGTGAAGCCCAGGCCGAGGCTGAATCGCTAATTGCCGAAGGCGAAGCTGAATATATGAGCATACTTTCACAGGCGTATTCAGACCCTGATAAAGCTGAATTCTATACATTCGTTCGCGCATTAGACGCCGCAAAAATATCACTGGGCCAAGGCGAGCAAAACACATTGTTCCTATCCCCCGATTCACCAATTGCTGAAATTTTCTACTCTATAGATTAATGCACATTTTATTCAATTATCCTGCTATATATTCATAAATAATGTATAAATATACAAAAATACCTGAGGCTACGCACAATGTAGCTTCAGGTATTTTATTGCATAAATGCACTGTGCACAAGGTTTTTTTCGTGTTATCGTTATTTACTATTTAGCAAAACAGCCAATTATTTTCTAATATGTTTAAGAATAATGTTCATTGACATTGTTTGGTTTTTGTGGTAACATACATACAAGAAAATTCTATTACTTGTATTATCGCTGTTTTTTTACAGATTGCTTAAAGCAAACACAAAAAATAATGTATTTTTATGCATTTTTGCTTTAAGTTCTGAATATATTATCAAAAGCAGAAAGGCAGGCAATTGAAATGGAACAAAATAAGAAACAACATGTAGATCATGATTATGCAAGACAAAGAGTACCCGCAAGTGCACGAAAAAGCTTTTTAAGCATGTTTGTGGTTATGCTCGGCTTCACATTCTTTTCAGCAAGTATGAGCGTTGGCGCCAGAATGGGCAACGGCTTATCTTTCACAGATTTCGTTTGGGCAATTATTATCGGTGGCGCAATACTTGGTGCCTACACAGGTATTTTAGGTTACATAGGCTGCGACACAGGCTATTCACTCGATTTACTTTCAAAACACTCCTTCGCACATTAGGCTCAAAACTACCTTCTGCACTAATTGCATTCACACAAATAGGCTGGTTTGGTGTTGGTGTTGCCATGTTTGCAATTCCAGCGGCAGAACTTCTTGGAATAGACCCTCTAATTTTCATCATCGTGGGCGGCATTTTAATGACAGGCTCAGCTTATTTCGGCATGAGAGCGCTTACAATAGTTAGTAGCATTTCTGTTCCGCTAATTGCAGTTTTGGGTATATACTCAATGGGCCTTGCTATTACCGAGAGCGGCGGCATAGCAAGTATGTTCGGTTTAGGTGAAGAAAGCATCACATTGGTTGTTGCTGTAGGGCTTGTTATCGGCTCGTTCATCAGCGGCGGCACAGCAACACCTAACTTTGTAAGGTTTGCAAAAAACAATAAAGCTGCTGTTATAACAACAGTTATCGCCTTCTTCCTCGGCAACACATTAATGTTTGCTTTTGGCGCCGTTGGCGGTGCATTCACAGGCAGAGACGACATATTCTTTGTTATGATAGCACAAGGCTTAACAATACCTGCCCTTTTAGTTTTGGGCGCTAATATCTGGACAACAAACGACAACGCTCTATACACAGGCGGCCTTGGCCTTGCAAATATAACCGGCCTTGGCAAACGCCCAATGGTTTTAATAAGCGGTGCTATAGGAACAATAACAGCTTCTTGGTTATATTACAATTTCGTTAGCTGGCTAAGCTTCTTAAACAGCACGCTACCACCTATAGGCGCAATTATTATTTGCGATTACTTTATGCACAAAGCAAAGTATAAAAGCGATGACACCGTGCATAAGCCTGTTAAGATAGGCGCTATTGTTGGTGTTGTTGCAGGCGCGCTTGTTGGTAATTTTGTATCATTCGGTATCGCTTCAATTAACTCTATGGTTGTTGCTATAATTTGCTATGTTATTATAGATAAATTTGAAAAATAATCATCAAGCTTTTATATTATGTAATTAAAACGAAAATATTTGTAAGCTCACAGTGAATATAAAGTGTCTATTACAAGTAGCGAAAATTTGTTTAATACGGGTGCATACTTTTGTATGCACCCGAAACAAAATTTACGTTTAACTTTGTAATAGGCGCTTTATAATCAGTTCAGAGCGTAAAACAAAAAGAACGGAGCATTATAATGCTAATTAAAAATGTACATATTGAAAACAGCGAGGCTATGTGTGATATTCGAATTGAAGACGGTAAATTCACACAAATAGAGCAAAATTTAACGCCTAATCCTAACGAGGAAGTTTTAGATTTAACAGGCTGTCTTGCATTACCGCCTTTTGTTGAGTCACATTTGCACTTAGATAGCTGCTTAACCGCAGGCCAACCCCGTTTTAATATGAAAGGCACTCTTTTTGAAGGCATAGAAATATGGAGCGAGCGAAAACAAGATTTAACACCGCAAGATATAAAAGACAGAGTGCGCAAAACTGTTAGAATGCAGGCAAAGCACGGTGTTCAGCACGTGCGCACCCATGTTGATATAACCGACCCTAAACTTGTTGCACTAGAGGCTTTAATTGAACTGCGCCAAGAGCTGAAAGATTTTGTTAATATCCAAATAGTTGCATTCCCTCAAGAGGGTATATGCAGTTTCCCAAACGGCAAAGAACTTTTGAAAAAAGCCCTTGAGCTTGGCGCAGATGCCGTGGGCGCAATACCTCATTTTGAATTCACACGTGAGTATGCTGTTGAATCGCTTAATTACGCCGTTGAGCTCGCTTGCAAATACGATAAATTAATAGACGTGCACTGCGATGAAATTGACGACGAGCAAAGCCGCGGCCTTGAAGTTTTAGCGGCAAGGGCATATGAGAGCGGCCTAAAAAGCAAAGTTACCGCAAGCCATACAACTGCTATGCACTCTTACAACAACGCTTATGTTGTTAAATTAATGCGCCTTTTGAGAATGTCGGAAATTAACTTTATTGCAAACCCTTTAATAAACACACATTTGCAAGGCCGTATGGACACTTACCCTAAACGCAGGGGCGTTACAAGGGTTAAAGAACTGCTTAAAAACGGCATAAATGTTAGCTTTGGCCACGACGATATCTGCGACCCATGGTACCCTATGGGCACAGGCAATGTAAGAGACGTTGTGTTCCTTGGCCTACACGTTTGCCAAATGATGGGTTATCAAGAGATAATGGATAGCTACAAATTGGTTTCTACCAATAGCGCCAAAGCTTTGAATTTAGGCGATAATTACGGCATTAAAGTTGGAAACGACGCAAGCTTTATTGTTTTAAATTCAAATAATTTTTACAACGCTTTAAACGAAAAAGCCGATGTGCTTTACTCGTTTAAAAGCGGCAAAGCGCTTATTAAAACAACGCCTGCAAAAAGTGAAATTCTATTTTAAAGCGCATATTATTTAATAATTCCAGCTTAAAACTATAATTAAAACCGCAAAAACAGCTTATGTGAATTCACATAAGCTGTTTTTTATTATTTAACTCTCGTGCGCAAATTAATACATAAATTTATATGAATTACGGCGCCGGTATAGCCGGTATGCCTATTTCAATCCACTTATTTGCAGCGTCTGTATCGCCATTAAGTTTTGCCAGCGCAACTTCACCTGTTGATGTATTAATATGAAACGCAAGGTTTCCGCCGTTACCAATTGCAGATTTAGCATCTTGTACATTGCCAACAAATTCATTGGTATATTTTTCACCAAAATCTGTGCCGCCCATAACTTCTATAATGCTGCGCGCAAGTGGTTCTATATCTACCGTTGTGGGCAATTTAGTTACATTATCCGAGGCATCTGTATCGTTAAACACCGAAACCCTGTTATCGCTTCCGTGCCTAACCATAATTTGCCCTACATCTGCATGTGCGCCCGATTCATCGCCGGTTATCCAAAGCACTTCTACATAGTGCCCTGCAGGTATGCCATTAATAGGGTCGGTTACTGCAACAGTTGCCGACCGAATAATATTAGTGGCAATTTGCAAATCGTTAGATTCTCGGCTTCTTTCAACATATCTTATATACTGCGGCGCTAATACTGTGGCTAAAATAGCAATAACCGCAACAACTATTATTAGCTCCACCAATGTGAAACCTTTATTGTTCCCTTTGCTTTTTTCCAATATAATTCACCTTTCTAAAATTTGTTATTTTAATATTTATTCCACGTTATTGTGGTTTTAATCAAATTTTACCGCCATTACTTTCCACGCGCTAAGCAATATGCAATAAATTGCACATAACTAGTAACTCAATTTTTCACAATTTCATTATAAATTAATTTGCCTTAATTTTCAACAATATTATTTAATGATTAGCAAATCATACAAATAAAAACACTAAAATTAGAAAAAACGAGCGTAAAATATACCCATGTATATTTTACGCTCGCTTAAATTTTACAATTTTCGGAAAACATTCAAAATGCTCGCAACCTATTCATAGCTGCACAGCTCTACTAAATTGCCGTTTGGGTCACGAAGGTAAATGGATCTCATATCACCGTGCGCACCATTTCTTTCTACAATACCCAGCTCTATTTCAACATCTTTTTGCTCTAACTCATTTTTAACGGCTTGTAAATTCCCGTCTATTTCAAAGCAAAAATCAGCGCTGCCCGTTTGCACATTTTCAGCGTGTGGGGTTAGCTCCTTACCCAAAGTGTGAACATTAATTTTAAAATCGCCTGCATGCAGCTCAAACCTATTTTCCTTATCTTTCGCAATAAAGCCAAGCTTCTTGTAAAAGGCTACTGTAGCGGGCACATCATTTGTTGTAATAACAAAGTGGTCTGTTTTTTTTATCATAAAACTCTCCTTTTTGCCCACACCTTATACAATATTAAAAAGCTTCATAGCATTTTGCTTTGTCACTTCCAAAACTTCATCCACATCAATTTGCTTAAGCTCGGCCACTTTTTGCGCTATGTGAATTATCATTGCACTGTTGCACTCTTTGCCGCGGTGCGGCACAGGCGCAAGGTAGGGGCAATCTGTTTCAAGCACAAGGTGCTCTAAAGAAATTGCCTGCACCGTTTCTTGAAGCTTTTTGCTGTTGGGAAATGTTACAACGCCGCCAACGCCAAGTAAAATACCTTGCTTTGTTATCCACTGTGCGTCCGGCTCGCTTCCCGAATAGCAGTGAAGTACCCCTTTTGGCTTATATTGTTTTATAATATCGTATAAATCGCCATGCGCCTCTCTATCGTGAATTATAACGGGCAAATTGTGCTTTTGCGCAAGCTGTAAATGCGCTATAAACATTTCATTTTGCTTATTTTTAGGCACAGGCCAATAGTAATCCAGCCCACACTCACCAATGGCAACAACTTTTTCGTGGGATAATAACTTCTCAATTTCGCAAAGCTCTTTTTCAAAATCGCCCTTGAACATAGTAACTGTGCTGCTATCCTCTTCAATTAAGCACTGCGGATGTATACCCAGCGCCGCATACATAAAGCTGTATTTCTCGCAAAGTTCTAACACTAAAAGCGCCGTGCTGTAATCTGTTGCACAGTCTACAATATGGCTAACGCCGTTTTGCTGCATTGTGTTTAAAAGCTCGTGCACATGGCCTTTAAAGCGCTCGCTTGTATAGTGTGAATGTGTTTCAAATATCATATTTTCGCGCATTAAATCACCCTAATAAGCTTCCCGGTTTAACGCTTTCAGGCAGCATAACAACGTTTAAATTGCCCTCGCTGTCCTCTGCGCTTATAACCATGCCCTCGCTAACATATTTTCCGCTCATCATGGGCCTTGGCGCTAAGTTTGCAACTATAACAACATGCTTGCCCGTCAATTGCTCAGGTGTGTAGAATTTTGCTATGCCGCTTAATATTGTGCGCTCTTTTTCGCCGTCGAACAGTTTCAAAAGCAATAGTTTTTTGCTCTCTTTAATATTTTCGCAAGATAAAACTTTCGCTACACGCATTTCACATTTAATAAAATCGTCTATTTTAATTTCTGCCCTGTGTTCTTGTTTTTCGCTTACTTGCTCTTGCTGTGCAGTGCAGCTATTTTGCTCTTTTTTTGCGCTGCCTTGAAGTGCGCTTAAATATTCAATTTCCTTTTCCAAATCAAGGCGCATGAAAAGAGCATCGCCTTTTTGCACTGTAAATTCATTTGGCATTGCGCCGAATTTATCGAGGCTTTGCAAATTGTAATCACTTAAATTAACGCCCAGCTGCGCTGCAATTTTCGGCGATGTTTCAGGCATAAACGATTCTAAAAGTACAAATGCATAGCGCAAAACTTCGCATAAATTATAAAGTATTTCGCAAAGGCGCTCTTTGTTTGCTTCGTCTTTTGCAAGCGTCCACGGTGTAGTTTCATCTATATATTTATTTGCGCGCTGAATGGCTTTAAATATCTCGGTAAGTGCGCCCGGCACAAGTAAATCGTCCATGTGCTTTTTAACATTTTGCGGCAATTGCTCGCAAATTGCAATAAGCTCTTTATCAAAATCGCTACTCGGGTTTTCAATATGCGTTTTTGCACATTTCAAAGTACCGCCAAAATATTTTTCAACCATGGCAACACTGCGGCTTAGAAGGTTGCCTAAATCGTTTGCTAAATCAGAGTTAATGCGCGCAATTAGCGCCTCGTTTGTAAAAACGCCGTCGTTGCCAAAAGGCACGTCACGCAGTAAAAAATAGCGTATAGCGTCTGTGCCGTAGCGCTCGCAAAGCACAGCGGGGTCTACAACATTGCCCTTGCTTTTGCTCATTTTGCCGCCCTGTAGCAGTAGCCAGCCGTGCCCGAAAACCCTGTGCGGCAGCGGCAACTCAAGCGCCATTAACAGCGCCGGCCATATTATTGTGTGAAAGCGCAAAATCTCCTTGCCAACAATGTGAACATCAGCGGGCCAATATTTATCGTAGTCGCTGTATTTATCGTTCTCATATCCAAGCGCGCTTATGTAGTTTGAAAGGGCATCTACCCAAACATAAACTGTGTGCGCATCATCAAAGCTAACAGGCACGCCCCATTTAACGCTTGTGCGTGAAACACAGGTATCTTGCAGGCCTTGTTTAATAAACGCTATCATCTCGTTTTTGCGTGTTTCAGGCTGAATAAAGTGCGGATTTTCCTCATAAAGTGCTAAAAGCCTATCGGCATATTCGCTTATTTTAAAGAAATACGCCTCTTCTTTCGCCTCGTAAACTTCGCCTGAGCAATCGGGGCATTTATCGTTTGCAAGCTGGCTTTGCGTCCAAAATGTTTCGCACGGTTTGCAATAATGCCCTTGGTACTCGCCTTTATAGATATCGCCCTTATCGTAAAGCTTTTTAAATATTTTTTGCACGCTCTCAACATGGTAGTCGTCTGTTGTGCGAATAAATCTATCGTGTGAAATATTCATAAGTGCCCAAAGCTCGTTAATGCCCTTAACGATTTCATCAACATATTGCTTTGGCGTAACGCCTTTTTGCGCGGCTAAATCCTGTATTTTTTGGCCGTGCTCGTCTGTGCCGGTTAAATACATAACGTCGTAGCCTTCAAGGCGCTTATAGCGTGCTAAGGCATCGCAAATAACTGTAGTGTAGCTGTGGCCTATGTGCAATTTATCGCTCGGGTAATAAATAGGCGTTGTAATATAATATGTTTTCTTTTCCATGTTTTTTCCTCTTTTTTGATAATTTATATTATTTTAAATATTTCAATTTTCAGCTTTTTGTTCGTTTAAATTTTTGGTTTTTTCAAGGTTTGTGCTTTTTGTTTTTTTGGCAAGGTTTGTGCCTTGTTATTTAGTTAGTTTTTAGGGTTAAGTTTTGTGGTTCGCCCTTCTTTTCAGCGTGAAAAGAAGCAAAAGGTTATGGGCTTTGCTTGTAATATTTGAGTGCTAGCATATTTTTTAGTTTTTTGGTTTTTTCAAGGTTTGTGCCTTGTTATTTAGTTAGTTTTTAGGGCTAAGTTTTAGGGTTCGCCCTTCTTTTCAGCGTGAAAAGAAGCAAAAGGCTGTGGGCTTTGCTTGTAATATTTGAGATCTAGCATATTTTTTAGTTTTTTGGCAAGGTTTGTGCCTTGTTATTTAGCTAGCTGTAATGGATAAGTTTTAGGGTTCGCCCTTCTTTTCAGCGTGAAAAGTAACAAAAGCGCCGGGGGTTTCGATGACGCACCGCAGTGCTAATGCCGGCGAGCAACCGCCGACAGGCGGCTCTTGGCGAGCGGCGCCCCCGGACCCCAAACGCTGTGCCCTAACAGCCGCAAGCAAAGAACAATCACAAT
>CAYJEU010000010.1:0-58765 GCA_964369565.1 uncultured Bacteroides sp.
CTAAAGCGCAAAAAACAACTTGCGTGATAAATGAAACGGCATAACATGAATTTAAAACGACAAAAATTGTTTTGTTACAAAAGCATTCGGGCTTGTAAATTGCAACTAACACACAAAAACCGAGAACCTTAGAGTTCTCGGTTTTTTTGCGGCCACAAATCGGGCGGCGGCTATGCCTTGCCCTCTTTGGAAGTGACTCTCGGCTATGGTGCCAGCACACTGTGGCAGAACTTAAGAGGACGACGAAATGCTCTCACGACAAAAATCTGTCGCTACCACCTTTTTTCGGGTTGTTCTGTCAGAGCAAAGCTAAAAATACTCGGACATCCAAATCGTAACCAGGGCATATATAGGCAGTCAATTTGAATGTTAACCTGAAAAAATCCAGTGTTTATCAGCTGAATTGACGCTTTTTTGCGAAAATAGTGGTTTTTAGTAGTGCGTTTTTATGGATGTCTTTAGCGGAAAATAGCTCAAAATTAAACTTGAACTAATACAAGCTAGAAATATAGTGTAATATATTAAAATATTGGTTTGTATAAATTTTTTTATATACTGTGGTGGAGAAAATTAAAGCTGTTGATCTGAACATAGAATATTTGTTGAAATTTTAAGGATAGGTATTGTATAATATTATTATACGGCGTGATAATATCATATTAGGTGTTTATAAGCTATTTTATAAGTATAGATTTTGAAATATAAAAGGAGAGCATATGGGGAAAATTAAGCTGAACAAAGAGCTTTGCAAATTAATAGTTGTAATAACGATAATGATAGGGGTGTATTTAGTTTTAAATGCATTAACACCTATGATAGCAGATGATTTTGCTTATAAAGGAAGTCAAGGCTTGATAGACATATTAATAAATGAATATCAACAATACATGTCATGGAGTGGTCGTTCTGTAGCGCACATTATAACAAGGTTTTTCTTAATGTATAGAGGAGCTGTTTTTGATGTAGCTAACTCAATAGTCACTGTAGCATTTTTTTACCTTATTTGTTTTAATATACAACCACAAAAAAGAGTGAATATATTTATTCTAACTTTTAGCGCCTTTGTGTTTTTTTTATTAACTCCAGACTATGGGCAAATTTTTTTATGGTTAACAGGTGCGTGTAATTATCTTTGGACTATGACAAGTATGCTTTTGTTTTTACTTCCATATAGCACTAAAATGAGCAATGGTGAAGTTAAACTAAAAGGAATAAAAATGCATATATTTTCTGTTATGATGTTAATAGGTGGGGTAATAGCTGGATGGTGTAATGAAAATACTTCAGGAGGAGTTTTACTTCTTGTAATCGGTAGTATAGCTTGGGAACTTTTGCATAAAAAGAAAGTACCGATGTGGATGATTTTAGGACTACTAGGAAATAGTGTAGGGCTTGCATTTATGGTTCTTGCACCTGGGAATGTAATCCGTAGTGGAAATTTTTCAGTTTTTTCAATGAACATTAGCCAAATTATGACACGATGGCAGACTGTGACAACAATATACTTACAATATTTTTTACCAGCAACTATTATAATTTTATTTATTATAATTTTTATGAAAATATCATTTGAAAAATATATGCCAATCTTATACGTTTTATTTGTGTCCTATGCAACTGTAGCTGTTCTTTTAATTTCTCCTGGTGGGCTAGGAGGGAGAGGCTTATTTGGGGCACTAGTGTTTTTATATATTGCAGTTATCAAAGCAGTATTGTTAATAGATAAAGCCAATATTGAAATGGTGTTAAAGTGTATATATATGTGTGTGCTCTTATTGTTTTTACCAGCGTTTATTTACTCTAGCTTAGATATATATCGCACATACACTGAAAATATTTTCAGACAAACTTATGTGAACTCTCAAAAAGAACAAGGTAATATGGATATTATAGTAGGAGATTTATCAACTCCTCTTACTAAACAAAATGCGTTTTATGGTTTAGATGAATTAGGAAAAGAAGGTGTTGAATGGATGAATAAGCCATATGCTGAACAGAATGAAATAAATAGTATTAGTAGCATTCCATATGGTCAGTGGGTTAAAGCATATTCTTATGGTGAAACGGAGTTAATATCTTGTGTGGAATTTGAAGACTATATGGTAGCATTAAATCAAGATAAGTATATATTTAGTGTCACTTTAAAAAATACAAGTGAAAATACGATTCCAGGTGATTTGAAAGAAGTATTAGTAAATATGGGGCTAACTGAACTTGCTGATAACTTAGATGCAAAATCATATAGCGCCATCGTTCAAAACGGAAAAGATATAGAGCAAGAAATATCAACGGACACATCAAAATGTGAAATAGAAAGTCCAATTCAAATCAATGCAATAAGCGAATTTGATTACCTTAATGCAAAAACATATCAAAGTTTTCTAAATCAAGACTATACAATTGATTTAGAGGGGCTGAATATAGTTGTGTTTAGTATTGAAAGAAATGTAGTCGTTGATATGGTGAATTTTGATTTATATGAAACAACTAAAGCTAATAGATATATATTTTAATTTGTTTAGATTAGGAACATAAATTGACTCTTTTTTTGTAATGACTTGGCTTGGGCCAAGGCTAAAGATAGTGGTTTTTAATAGTGCGTTTTCGTGGATGTTTTTTAATAAAAATAGCCTAATATCGAACTCGAACTATCGCATAAGGAAAACATTAAAACTTAATAAAAAATGAGTAAAAGGCGTTAGTTTTAAATGAAAAAATTAGCGCCTTTTTTTATATGAAAACTAAAATAACAAGAATCAAGTATTAGTTATAATAAGAAATGAAAATGGTATATACGATAAATGGAAATAACAATTATTGCATAAAATGATGGAAAATGATATAATAATTTAGTTAAACTAATATAAGCTGCTATGTGATTTTATGGTTTTATCGTATTAATAATAAGGATGGATTAGATGCAAGAAAAGTTTACAACTGAAATATATGCTGAAAATGCACAAAAAGGGCTCGGAATACAAGAAGCATATAAATATAAAGATTTGATTATAATGTTTGTTAAGAAAAACTTTACTAGTTTGTACAAACAAACGATTTTAGGCCCATTATGGATTATCGTAAATCCTCTACTCACCTCAGTAATATTCACTTTTATTTTTAGTGAACTAGCTGGAATTTCCACTGAAGGTGTGCCACAACTATTGTTTTACATGTCAGGTAATATTTTCTGGACATTTTTCTCAGGAGCTGCAAATGAAATATCCAGAACTTTTTTATCTAATATACATATGTTTTCAAAAGTGTATTTTTCAAGGTTAGCCTTGCCAGTTGCAACTCTTATAACTGGATTTATTAATTTTTTATTACAATTTGTAAGTTTTTTTATATTTTATATATACTATCTGATTATCGGAGAAAATGTGCAATTTTCTATAACAATATTATTAATACCAGTAATTCTATTACAAGCAATGATTTTAGGGATGGGAACAGGACTTATAATTGCGTCTATTACTTCAAAGTATAGAGATTTAGTATATGTTTTCCCAATTTTAGTTCAACTGCTAATGTATGTAACTCCAATAGTTTACCCGTCGTCTAGCCTTGGAGGTATAACAAAAATAGTTGTAATGCTAAATCCAGTATCATCAATGGTTGATATTTTTAGAAATGCTTTACTAAATGTTGGTGTAATTGAATGGGGTTATTGGGGAATATCTGTATCTGTTAGCATCATGATATTCTTTATTGGGTTAAAATTATTTAGAAAAACAGAAAAGAGTTTTGTGGATGTTATTTAATATGGAAAATAAAAGAACTATTTTAGAAATTGAAAATTTAAGCAAGACGTATCAGTTGGGGCAAATAGGCAGAGGAACATTAACAGAAGACCTTGTTAGCTGGTGGGCGAAAATTAGAAAAAAAGAAGATCCTAATGCGGTTATAGGCGAAAAAACTTTAACTTCAAAAGGTGACTTTGTTGCACTTCAGAACTTAGACTTAACTTGCTATCAGGGCGAAAAAATTGGTGTGATCGGGCATAATGGAGCCGGAAAAAGTACACTTTTGAAATTGATATGTGGAATCACTGTACCAACAACGGGAAGTATTAAATACAATGGCAAAATTTCAAGTATGCTCGAAGTTGGAACTGGGTTTGTAGCTGATATGACAGGTAGAGAGAATATTTTTTTAAATGGAACAATACTTGGAATGAATATAAAAGAAATTGAATCAAAAATTGAAGATATTATAGAATTTAGTGAGTGTAGACAATTTATAGATACGCCAGTTAAAAGGTATTCTAGTGGAATGTTTGTAAAGCTTGCATTTGCTGTTGCTGCTCATTTAAGTAATAATATTGTTATTATGGATGAGGTTTTAGCTGTTGGTGATGCACAATTTCAGCAAAAATGCATTAAAAAAATGACAGAGATTGCGCAAGAAGACAATAAATGCGTTTTATTTGTTAGTCATAATATGCAATTAATTAAGCAGTTTTGTAGCAGATGTATTGTTTTAGAAAAAGGAACTAAAATCTATGATGGCAATGTAGATGAAGCAATTGATTTATACTTGCAAAAAAACAACTCGGTTAGCTTAGAGTATGATTTAACTAAATCTCCAAGGTCAAAACGATATGATGAAGTGAAAATTAATGGATTTAAAATAATTGATAAAAGCGACATAGTTTTTCAAAAAAATGAAATTTTAAAATTTAATATTAATTATATTTTTTGTGAAAAGCTAAGAAGTCCATATATTAGCGTTCTACTAAAGCATATAGATGAAACTTTACTAGGTAGTGTTAGAAGTGAAGTACTAGAATGCGTTGAGCTAAACACTGAGCTAAACAAAATGTATGAATTTGACTTATCATCATTACCACCTGGTAAATACTTTATGCAGGTGAGAATGATGCAAGATAATGAGCATTCTGAACCAATAGTTTTAGACGAACCAGTGCAAAACATTTCTATAAATATTCAAGATACAATTTCATATGCGAACACATGGCCAAGAACCTTAATGGGATACACTAATTTTGGAAAATTAATTTCAAAATAATCATAGTTTCAAGAAAAGCAGGAGAGCATTAGCAATGAAAATATTATGGATAATAAATATAGTGCCACCAAGAATAAGCTCTATGCTAGAAATGGAAACAACGAGTTTTGGTGGATGGTTAACAGGATATTTAGAAAATTTAAAAGGCTCTAGAAATGAATATTTTGTAATTTGCTTAGATAATAAGGTGGAGAAAATATTAACTGCAACTGATGAAAACATAACATATTTTGTGTTTCCGCAGAAATTACTTATACAAAGTGAATTTGAAAAAATAATTGAGGGTATTAATCCTGATATTATTCATGTCCACGGAACAGAGTATCCGCACAGCTTAGAAATGGCGAAAGCGGCTAAAAAATTCAAGGTGAAAACTGTTGTTTCAATTCAAGGGTTAATGTCTGAATGTGAAAAGCATTATTTTGATGGTATACCACCGAAATTTAAAAAATGTCGAACTTTAAAAAGGATTGCGAAAAGTGTTTTAAAAGTAGTAAACTTACAACCACAATTTTTAATTTTTGAAGTTAATAGATTTACAGAAGGTGCAAAGTTGGAAGCTGAAACACTAAATGCAGTGGATTATGTTATAGGCAGAAGCGATTGGGATAAAAAATACTCTAATCTAATTAATAACAATCTAAAATATTATAAAGTTCATGAAATTTTGAGAGAAGAGTTTTACACTAATAAAGTGTGGAGTTATGACAATTGCCAAAAGCATAGCATATTCATAAGTCAAGCATCTTATCCTATTAAAGGATTGCATATATTTTTAGATGCTCTTAATATAGTTGTGAAAAGATATCCTGACACTAAGGTTTATTTAGCTGGCAGTACACCACTTGTGAAATCAAGATTTTCTTTTTTAACTAAAATTTTAACAAATTTATATGATTATCCTAAAATATTAGCACAAAAAATTAATAAGCATAACATAGAATCACACTTAATTTTCATGGGTTTATTAGATGCAAATGCAATGAAAAAGGCATATTTAGAATCTAATGTTTTTGTTTCACCTTCTTCGATTGAAAATGGCTCAAATTCAGTAAGTGAGGCTATGATGCTTCATGTGCCAGTAATTTCAAGTGAAGTTGGAGGAGTGGATAGTGTTTTTAGATATGGAATTGATGGATTAAGTTATAAGTTTGAAGATTATCACACGTTAGCAGACAATATTATAAAAATCTTTGAGCTTGAAGAGAATGTTGAAATTTATACTAATCCGGCAAAAGAGTTTGCGATTAAAACCAAAAGCATTGAAAATAATATTCAAGATTTATTGAATGCCTATGAGGATATATTATTACAATAAATTAAAAATTTAGCGAGGGGTTATGAAAAAATATAAAATTCTTTGGATAGTTAACATTCTTTTACCGGCTGCAAGTGAAATACTAGGTTTTGAAAAAACAAATTATGGTGGATGGTTATCAGGATATCTTGATAATTTAAAAAATTCAAATTGCGAATTTTATGTTATATGCCCTAGCGATATAGTGAAACAGATAGAGAAAATCAGCAATGAAAACATAACGTATTTTGTTGTTCCTAAAAATAAATTAACTCAAGATACTTTTGAGGAAATAATAAAAAATGTATCTCCTAATTTGATTCATATTCATGGAACAGAATATCCTCACAGTCTTGAAATGGCAAGAGCTGCAAAAAAAGCGAATATTAAAGCAGTTGTGTCTATTCAAGGATTAATGTGTGAATGTGAAAAGCACTACGATGCTGCATTACCTAAAAAATATTTAAAAAACTTGATGATTAAAAGAATAATAAAAAAAGGTTTTAATAAAATAAATTTATACCCTCAATTTATTTTAACTGAAAAAGAATATTTTAATTATGGTGCACAGATAGAAGCTGAAACTTTGAACCTAGTGGAACATGTTATAGGGCGTTCAAACTGGGATAAATTACATACGAATAGAATTAATAAGAAACTAAGTTATTATAAAGTTAATGAAAATTTGAGAAATGAATTTTACACTACAGATTCATGGAACTATAATACATGTGAAAAACATAGTATTTTCATTAGTCAATCAAACTACCCAATTAAAGGGTTTCACATATTAGTTGAAGCTTTAAATATTGTAGTTAAAAAATATCCCGAAACTAAAGTTTTTATTGGCGGATTTGAGCCGCCAAATTTAAATAATAAGATTTTAGACACAGTTATTGATATGCTTTTTGAATATCAAACTTATGTGAAAAATAAAATTAAAAAATATGGATTGAAAAAAAATATTATGCGACTTGGAAATTTAGATGTGGATAAGATGAAACAAGCATATTTAAATGCAAATGTTTTTATATCTGCATCTTCAATAGAAAACGGCTCTAACTCTGTGAGTGAAGCTATGATGTTAAAAGTGCCTGTAATAACAAGTGAAGTTGGTGGTGTGGGGAGTGTTTTTAGATATGGAGTAGATGGATTAAGTTATGAATTTGCAGACTATGAAACCTTAGCTAAACATATTGAAACTATCTTTGAATTAAAAGAAAAAGTTAATGTATATACTGATAATGCGTATGAATATGCAAAAAAAGAGAAAGATGTTAAATCGAATATATTTGATTTATTAGCAGCTTATAATACAATAATTTCTAATTAAAAAAGGAACGAGGATTTTGAAATTGAATATTTTATTATCAGCAGGATATATTTCAAAAGATCATTTTGCTAATTTGAATATAATTACAACATTAGCAAAAGAACTTCAAAAAAGGGGACATCAGTGTTATATAGTAGGGCTTTCGCATGAAGAAGGTTATCAAAAAAACTTTGAAAACGGGGTAGAGCTTTACAGCCTTACAACATCAAAAATATTTAATAAAGCATTATTAAGTTTAAAAAAATTCTATAAAAAAGGAAGAACACAAAAGCAATTTGCTTTTACCCATCCAATAAAAACTGCAATTATTTTAATTTCAAGAAGTAAAATATTTAGAAAGCTAGATGATAAAATTTATAATAAATTAATTCAAAAATTTATTATAAATAAAAATATCCAGTCGATAGTGATGTTTTCTTATCCGTTTTATTTGGTTAATTGTATTGATTTAACAAACTTCAAAGGTTGTAAAATCCATTATCAGTTAGATCCATTTTCATTGCATATTATAAATCAAAATAATAATCTAAAGCAGAAGATAAGCCAAGAAGTAGAACTTATTCAAAGGATAAATTATCTTGTTACAACAAAATTATTAGCTAATGAATACTGCAATCACAACAATTTTAAGCAGTTTAGAGAGAAGATAATAGCAGCTGATTTCCCAGCACTTATAAAAAAAGAAGATTTGGAAGTGAAATCAGCATTTGATTTTGATAAAAACTATATTAATTTACTATACTGTGGAACTCTTTACAGCAAATTTAGAAGTCCGGAATTTGTTTTAAATACACTTAAACCAATACTAGTTAAACACAAAAATATTAGGGTTTATTTTTTGGGCACGGTGAAAATTAAAGAGATAAAAATTATTGATAGTGATATACAAAATCAAATTTTTATACACAGTGCAGTAAATAATGATATAGCTAATAAAACTATGAAAGAAGCAGATGTTTTGATTAATATTGGTAATAATATATATAATATGATACCAAGTAAAATTTTCGATTATTTTTCAACTGGTAAGCCAATTATTAATGCAGAAAATTTGAAAGAATGCCCAGCAAGAAAATATTTTGAAATGTATCCTATTAGTTGTACAATTAATGAACATTTAAAAGTTGATACAGAAATTTTAGAGCAATTTATTTTAGATAGCAAAAACAAACAGGTTCCTTATGAAGTAATTGAGAAAACATATATAACAGCAACGCCTAAGTATGTTGCAAATCAATTAGAAGATTTAATAAGGAGCATTTAAGATGAAGATATCAGTTATTATACCAGTTTTTAATACCCAAGAATATATACGTCAGTGTTTAGGCTCGGTATTAAGTCAAACTAATATAAACGATATAGAAATAATCATAGTGAATGATGGCTCAACAGATAGCTCTTTAGAGATTTGTAAAGAATATTGTGATAAATATAGTAATATTCTTTTACTTGATGAAGAAAATCAAGGTGCCGCTAATGCTAGAAACATTGGATTACAAAATGCCACAGGTGAATATATTGTTTTTTTAGATAGTGATGATTTTTATGAAAATGAGAATACACTTTTTAAATTATATAATCAAATTATAAAAAATGAAAACGCTATCGTAACTTTTAATTATAAGAGGTATTACCAAAACTCAAAATCTTTTTCAAAACCGATGTTAACCTGTGATTATATTTCAGACACATCTACATTAATTGAAAAAAACTTATTTACTTCAAGTCCTTGTATGAAGATGATTAAAAAAGAATTTCTAATTAGCAATAGTATAACTTTTGAGAAAGGAATTCTTTCAGAAGATATAGAGTGGAATGCTAAAGTTTTATTAGCTGCAAATAAAATTATATATATTGGAGATGTGTTTTATATTTATAGATTGAGAGAAAATTCTGTTACTACTTCTATATCAAAAAAACATATTGAAAATTTAATATATATAATTAAAAAATTAGAAAAAAACGCCGATAAAAACAATACAGATTATATGGCGTACACTGCATTTCAATACTGCACGTTACTAATTAATTTTCGTTTAGCAAATGTGGACAAAGATGTGAAAAAAGAAATCTATGAAATGAAATATCTATTAAATTATAATAAGATAAAAACAGTGAATTTAATTTATAAAGTGCATAAAATTTTAGGAATTAATTTAACAGCTAAATTATTGTATCTGTATTTTAAAATCAAAAGTAAACAATGAGGAAATATGAAAATATTATTTGTAATAGATAGGATAAATTCAAATAGTGATGCGAATATAAATTTAATTAAATCTATCACTGAAGTTTTAAATCAAGAGAACGAAATTTATTTTTTAGGGCATGATATAGATAAATCAAAATGTGTTAATAATGAGTTTTGCTTTTATTATAAACTTGATGAAGATGTTAGACGCTTATATTTTTCATTAAAATCCTTATCACTGATTAAAAAAATAATACAGCTTATTAAGCATCCTATCTTGAGTTTTTTTGCGATTTTTAAAATTTTCAATGTTGATTTAATAGCTTTAAAATATAAAAAAAATATTGAAAAAATTGCAAAAAAATATAATATTGATGCAGTTGTATCTGTGTCAGCACCATTCTACACAGCAAAAGCATTAGCTAGTGCGAATATTGATGCTATTAAAATAATATACACGTTGGATCCTTATGCTGACCACCATATATATAAAAGCAAAAAAACGCTTATAGTAGAAAAGATAGTTGTTTCAAAAGTTGATAAAATTATAACAACTATGCTTCTTAAAGAAACATTTGAGAAACGATATGAAAATAAATCAATAGCACTAGAGTTTCCAGCGCTAGAGTTTAATGATAAAATTCAAGAAACTAACCCGTTTGATTTATCAAAGATTAATTTAGTTTATATCGGCTCTTTGTACGCAGATATACGAAGTCCTGAATTTATCTATAATTTAATAGATAAATTAAATAAGAATATTCAATTAACAATTGTAGGTGGGATTTACGGAGAATTTTCAAAAGAATTTCAAGTTAAATATGAAGATGTAATTAATAAAAATGTGCGATTAGTTGGCAAAATACCAAAAGAAGAAACTCTAAAATATTTACAACATGCAGATGTATTAATTAACATAGGTAATAAAATTGATAATATGCTACCAAGCAAAGTGCTGGAAATAATAGCTACTGGCAAACCAGTTTTAAATATTTTGCAAATAGAAAATTGTCCATCAATAAAATATTTTGATTTATATGCAAATGCACTAAACTTATTCGCATATAAGGAAATAGACTTTGAAACCTTAGAAAGTGTTAATGATTTTATTCAAAACAAAAAAAGCATATCAAAAAAAGAAATACGAGAAAAGTTTTTTGATGCAACACCTGAGTACGTTGCGTGTAAAATTTTAGATACTATTAAAAATGCAAGGAGAAAATAAATGGAAAAGCCAAAACTATCCATTGCAATAATAACATATAATCAAGAGAAGTATTTAAAAACAGCAATAGAAAGTGTATTAAAGCAGAAAACAGATGTTGAATATGAATTAATAGTATCAGATGATGCAAGCAGTGATAGTACACCAGATATAATCAAGATGTATGCCCAAAAGTATTCGTTTATAAAACCAATTTTAAATGAAAATAATCTTGGTGCTAGTAAAAACTATATGGAAGCGATAAAAAATGCAATAGGTGAATATATTGTTGTATTTGAAGGCGATGACTACTGGATAGATGAAAACAAAATTCAAAAGCAGTATGATTTTCTAAAAGAAAATAAAGATTATTTTGCGGTTAGCCATGTGCTATCAATGAGAGATGATAATAATAATTTTTATGGAACAGCTCCTAGTGATGACAGGATTGTAGGTAAAGATGCAACGATGGAGTTATTCTTAAAAGGAATAACTTTTTCGTGCATGGCTACAATGTATAGAAATGTTTTTTTAGATAAGCAAACATATGAAAAATACTATTCATATGTGACTGCTCACAGAATGGTAGCAGATTTTTCATTGTGTATGATATTTTTAACTCAAGGGAAGATAAAAGTTTTAGAAGATGCATTATCAGTTTATAGAGTTAGCGGACAAAGTAATAACACAACTAGTTATAATTATCAAACAAGTGCTATAAAGAAAGTAAAGGACCATTTATTTGTATTAAATGCTAGTGAAATATTTTTTAGTAGAAAAATAAGTTTTACTAGTGCAAAATTAAACTACATTTTCTATTCCATTTTGGAAGCCATATTAAAAAAGAATATTAAATTAGTCTTTGAAATTTTCAAACTGTTATCATTTAAAATAAAAATCTACATCTTAATATATGCTCCGATAAAATTAATTAAAGAGATAATTTCAAAAATAAGAAAAGAGAATTAACATGACAAGTTTTTATTCAGTAGATGAGTTAAAAGAAATAGGGTTTAAAAGCGTTGGGAATAACGTTTTAATTAGTAGAAAAGCAAGCATATACTCACCTAGTGAAATTTCTATAGGGAATAATGTTAGAATCGATGATTTTTGTATTTTAAGTGGGAATATTACTATTGAAAATTATATTCACATAGCAGCATACACTGCCTTATATGGTGATATTGAGGGGATATATATTAAAAATTTTGCAAATATATCCTCAAGAGTAGCTATTTATGCTGTTAATGATGATTATAATGGATATTCAATGACAAATCCTATGATTTCAGAAAAATATAAAAAAATGCAAAGAGGGAAAGTTGTAATAGAAGAACATGTTATAGTGGGTTCTTCTTGCACAATAATACCAAATGTAGCTTTGAAAAAGGGTTGTGCGATTGGAAGCATGAGTTTTGTGAATAAAAGCTGTGAAGAATTTATGATTTATGCTGGAATACCAATAAGAAAAATTAAAAACAGGCATAAAGATTTACTGAATTTGGAAAAGGAGTTTTTAAAAGAATTTGATGGTTAAAAACAATAAAGAGGTTATTCCTGTAATATATTGCATTGATAATAATTATGCGATTCCAGCGGCTGTTTGCTCAATTTCTCTTTTAGAAAACGCTTCAAAAGATTATTACTATAAAATTTATATAATTAATAGTGATGTTTCAGATAAAAACAAAATAAAAATAATAGAATCGGTTGAAAAATTTAAAGAATTCTCAGAAATAGTGTTTTTGGATAATGTGTATGATTTCTCTAAAGACTGGAATGATATTGAAAATAAAAGTCATTTTTCTAAAGAAATATTGTACAAACTAACATTGGACAGCATTTTTGTTGAGTACGACAAGGTGATTTTAACTGATGTAGATGTTGTTTTTTTAGGAGATATATCAAAAAGTTTTACCGAATTTGATGTTAATGATGATTACTATTTAGCTGGGATAAGGCCTGTGAATTCTAAGAGTGATGATTACAATGGATATAAACATTATAAAGATATAATGCCCCAAAATGAAATCGAAAAGCTAATGGATGGATGTGGAGCAGGGTATTTAGTATACAATTTAAAAAATATACGAAGAGATGATATGCAAAAGAAATTTTTTGATTGTTTAAATGAAAAAAAAGCCTTTTTGACACAAATTGAACAGGATGTTTTAGGAATATGTTGTTATAAAAAAATTAAATTTTTGCCGCTAGAATATATGCTTTGCACATATACATACGATAATATTGAAAAAGATAAAAAGCATATCGATAATATCTGGAATTATACAAGAGATGAAATTTTGTATGCTATGGATAATACGATACAACTTCATTATGCTTGTGCTAATAAACCGTGGAAAACTCCAAAACCTAGTAAAAGCGAAATTTGGGATTGCTATTTTAAAAAATCTACATATTCAAGAATATCTTTAATAAGGTTCACCTTTCAAAAGATAAAGATTGTATGTGAAGTTATAAGAAATAAAATCATGAAAAAATAAAGCTTATGTTAATATAAAGGAGAGAATAAATGGAAAGACCAAAATTATCCGTTGTTATAATAACATATAATCAAGAAAAGTATTTAAAAACAGCGATAGAAAGCGTATTAAAACAAAAAACAGATATTGAATATGAATTAATAATATCAGATGACGCAAGCAATGATAGTACGGCAGATATAATCAAGATGTATGCCCAAAAGTATTCGTTTATAAAACCAATTTTAAATGAAAATAATCTTGGTGCTAGTAAAAACTATATGGAAGCGATAAAAAATGCAATAGGTGAATATATTGTTGTATTTGAAGGCGATGACTACTGGATAGATGAAAACAAAATTCAAAAGCAGTATGATTTTCTAAAAGAAAATAAAGATTATTTTGCGGTTAGCCATGTGCTATCAATGAGAGATGATAATAATAATTTTTATGGAACAGCTCCTAGTGATGACAGGATTGTAGGTAAAGATGCAACGATGGAGTTATTCTTAAAAGGAATAACTTTTTCGTGCATGGCTACAATGTATAGAAATGTTTTTTTAGATAAGCAAACATATGAAAAATACTATTCATATGTGACTGCTCACAGAATGGTAGCAGATTTTTCATTGTGTATGATATTTTTAACTCAAGGCAAGCTTAAAGTTTTGGAAGAAGCATTATCAGTTTATAGAGTGAGTGGAGAAACTATAAATACTACAAGTTATAACTACCAAATGAACTATAATCAAAAAACGTTAGATCATATGTTTATCTTAAGAGAAACTGAAAAATTTTTTGAAAATAAATATAATTTGAAAAGTTTGAAACTTGATTTAACACCCAGAGTGTTTTATTTATTAACAGAGAAAATACTGAAAAAAGATGTAAAGGCATTGTTAGAAATATTAAATAAAATTCCAGGAGAAATCAAATTACATTTAATCGTATATTCGCCGATACAAGGTGTAAAAGAACTTAAAGTGAAGCTTTTTAAAAGTTTGAAACTATAATTATAGGAGAATTACAATTGGAACAAATTAATGTGACAAAATCTAGCCTTCCGCCACTCGAGGAATACATAGATGAAATAAAAGATATATGGAGCTCCTATTGGTTAACTAATATGGGAGAGAAGCATAATCAATTACAAAAAGAAATGAAAGAGTATCTAAAAGTTAGTGAAATTTCATTATTTTCAAATGGGCATTTAGCATTAGAAATGGCTATTCAAGCACTGGGGTTTGAAAGAGGAGAGGTTATAACAACTCCGTACACTTTTGCTTCAACAACTCATGCAATAGTTAGAAATAATTTGAAGCCGGTTTTTTGTGATATAAAAGTAAATGATTGTACGATTGACGTTTCAAAAATTGAAGCATTAATAACTAAAGATACCGTAGCAATAATACCGGTTCATGTTTATGGTAATGTTTGTGATGTTGAAAAGATAGATAGTATAGCTAAAAAATATAATTTAAAAGTTATTTATGATGCGGCACATGTTTTCGGTGTTGAATACCAAAACAAAGGTGTTGGGGAATATGGGGATATGTCTATGTTTTCTCTCCATGCAACAAAAGTTTTTAACAGTATTGAAGGCGGCGTAATAACTTGTAAAGATAATAAGTACATTGATTTATTGTATAATTTGAAAAATTTTGGAATAAAAGATGCACAAACCGTTGTGGCGGTTGGAGGGAATGCCAAAATGAATGAATTTCAAGCTGCAATGGGTTTATGTAATTTGAAATATTTAGATATAAATATTGATAAAAGAAAAAAATTAGTTGAGCAATATAAAAAAGAGTTAGAAAAAATAGATGGAATTCAAATTTTATTGAATTTTGATAAAAATATTAAAAGCAATTTTGCGTATATGCCAATCCTAGTGGATAGTGATGTAACAGGATTTAATAGAGATGAACTATTTGAAAAATTGAAAGAAAATAATATAATAGCAAGAAAATATTTTTACCCTATAGCAAATGAATTTGATTGTTATAAAAAAGATTATGACAGTTCGAAAACGCCTATTTCAAAATATATAAGTGAAAATGTTTTAGCATTACCTTTATATCCGGATTTAGAAATAGAAAATGTAGATAAAATTTGTGGCATTATAATTAATGAAATAAAAAAGAGTGTTTTAGATTAAACACTCTTTTTTGATGTTATGAAAATATTAGTTTAATAATTAAATAATTTTGCTGAAAATAAAGTTACATAAGCATTCTTCATATAAATATCAGTTGTTTTTGAAGATGCCTTAATTCCAACTTGTGATGAGGTAAGGCTATTATCTAAATAGGCATAGGCACAAAACATTAAATTTTTCATTATAATTATTCACTTTCTTATGACATTAATTCAATAATAATGCTTTAACATTTTTTGATTTTAATATCAAGCATTTAAAATTATTTAACAACTTATTTCGCAGTAAAAAATAGTTAAGCAGAGTGAAAGCATGAGAGTTTGTTTTTTTGTTTTCTCAAAGTGATTTTTAAATAGAGTTAGAGAGGTAAAGGAAATGGATGTTGGAGTGTATTTTGAAAAAGTAAACATAAACACACTAGAAGGAAATAGAAAAATGATGCTTATAATTCTTATATCGCTTTCTCAATAAGATAACTGAATTTAACTTTTTAAACTTACAAATTCACTTGCTGAGAATTACGTTACTATGATATAATAAAGCTATCAATATAAACTAGTGGTGTAGTTTACTTTAAAAGTTTAGCAATTAACAGATAAACTACACTAATATTTTTATTTATGAAATATATGTTTGATTAAAATCAAAAAACAATAATCAAGGAGATTGAATGAATAAAAAGCTTTTAAAACACGGTGTTAGTATTTTTCTAATTTGTATTACAGTGATTTTATCAATGTTTTATGTTGAAAGACATATTGTTCCTGAAATATACGGACGGTCTCAAAGCCATTATATAAATGATACTTTTGATTCATTATCAGTTACTTTAAATAATGATAATGTTGTTACAAATAGTTTTACCCATTCGGGCAGTATTTACGCGTTATCTTTTAGGTTTAACAACGCAAGTATGCTTCCTGAAGGGGATGTTAAAATAGAAGTTATAAACAAAAAAGAAGATGAAATTATTTTATCGGCAACTAAAAATGCCCAATTATTATTAAATGATGCCTATACTAATATAATTTTTGACACTCCATATTTAAGCGATGAATTAACAGAATATGAAATAAGAATTACTGCCGATTTTAAAGAAGAAAATGCATATATACAGCTTTGGGAAAATAGCGAAACTAATCAGTTAGCTTTAAGCGTTTCGAGCTACATAATTTCAGACGATATTTATCCTTTTATCAATATCATATATGCATTAATATTAATTTTTGCAATATTAATCTATGTTTGTGTTTTTATACTTAATTTTAAAAAAGAAAGCTTGTTTTTAATTTCGTTATTATCCGTTAGTATAATTTTTTCTTTAGTTTTACCGCCTTATTCATCTCCTGATGAAGAAGCACATATCAACAGTGCTTATGAATTATTAAATAAAGCATCAGGCTATTCTAGTGAAGAGCTAGAAAACTCAACGATATATAAAAGAGAGAATGATTCAGATTATATATTAGAAGATTATTATACAACAGTGTTTTCATATGAATATGTTTATAATAATTTAATTTCATTTGATAAAAATGAAGAAGAAATTGAATTTGGAAATAGTTGGTTAGTTGATGATTTTCCGGCAGTGTATACAGCGGGAGCAGTAGGGCTTGCAGTTGCAGATTTTTTAGATTTAGGATATTTACCATCTTTATATTTAGGAAGATTATTTAATGTTTTACTATATGCCTTGCTGGTTTATTTTGCCATTAAAATAACTCCGATTGGCAAAGAAATATTTATGGTGTTAAGTTTTTTACCAATAACTTTACATTTAATAAATAGCTTTTCAAGGGATACTTTTGTAATTGGGATGGCATTTTTATTTACTGCATATTGCTTGAAGTTAACATACGAAAAAGATAAAATCAATATAAAAGAGATAGTTTTATTATTTGTTATTGCAATATTATTAGCTCCATCAAAAACAATTTATGCACCACTAATTATTATAGCAATTCCAATAATAAATAAATATGATTATAAAGTAATAGTAAAGAATAAAAAGAAGATTCCATATATTTTAGCAGGGGTAGTTGCAGCTGTTATCACTTTCTTGAATTTTAATAAACAGTATTTTGCTATACTATTGGGAG
Organism: uncultured Bacteroides sp.; assembly: GCA_964369565.1. Classification (GTDB taxonomy): domain Bacteria; phylum Bacillota; class Clostridia; order Oscillospirales; family Ruminococcaceae; genus Ruthenibacterium. The sequence goes on from CAYJEU010000010.1 coordinate 17,794, forward strand.
TGTTCAATACTCCGGAATCACTTGAAAGTTTAATTATAAACAACCCAAATGCTACATTTAATATAGGAATTCTTCTATCAAATCCTATGATAGCTGTTGATTTAGTTTTGAATACAATAGCTGAAAATTTTTCATATTATATAAAAAGTATTTCAGGCGGAGTATTGTCGTATAATTCAATTATAATTGATGATTTTTATGTTTTTGCTTTTTTATTGCTAATTTTAATATCAACAATGAAAATGCCATATGAAAAAATAAATATCACTAAATTACATAAAATACTATTTGCGATAGCATTTTTGGTAGTGTTTGCATCAGTTGTATATGTTGCAATTACTTGGACACCGGTTGTTGACAAAGTAATATATGGCATACAAGGAAAGTATTTAATTCCGGCAATTCCATTGCTTTTATTATTAATTAAAACTAATATTTTCAAGGTTAGTAATGATATATTTAAACCGATGTTATTCGCAGCTTCAATGTTATCTTTAGGAGTGGCATTTAATGCATTTGTAGTTGTTTTAAGTAGATAGTGTGCTCTCGCCCTCCGAAAAATGCACCACTATGAAAGTTAGTAAAATAATGATAAGCTAACAAAAATGGAGCGAAAAGCGGCTGCTTCATATGCTGTTAAGAAATAAGAAGTGTTGGCTAGAGGGGAAATATGTTTTAGCTGAGATTTACTAATATTATTTCTGGGCTATAAAGCAGGGGCATCTCAGAAGCATAACTTTTGAACAATTTTCGAAACTAAAGGAGACAATACCGTTTTTTGTGCATAAAATAACAACAATAAATTGTTTTGTTACAAAAGCATTCGGGCTTGTAAATTGCAACTAACACACAAACTTAAAAGCTACATTTCACTTTTGTGAAATGTAGCTTTTTTTTGCGGCCAAACAAGCTGTGAGGCCTTTTTTTATTTTAGCCGATTATAAGCTATTGCTTTCTTCGTTGCTTTCAGCTTTTTCTATTTCAACTGCGTTTGTTTCAAGCGGAGCACTTGGCAATTTGCGCGAGCCGGCCCTGCTTGTTGTTGCGCCGTTTGCGCCGGTTGCGTTGCCGTCTTTAGCGGCTTTCGGCAATGTGAACGAGAATGTACAATCTACGCCTTCGGTGCTTTGTGCCCATATTTTGCCGCCTGAAAGCGTTGTGAGCACTTTGCAAATATGAAGCCCCAGCCCGCTGCCGGTTGTATTCATTCCGCGGCTTTTATCCTCTTTGTAAAAACGCTCGAATACATATGGCAGGGCATCGCTTTCAATGCCGTCGCCTGTATTTCTAACGCTAATTGTTACAGTATCTTTCTCGTTTAATACTTTAAAGCAAATTTCGCCGCCTTTAGGGCAGAATTTAAGCGCATTGTCGAAAATATTATAAATAACTTGGTGAATTAAATCAGGGTCTGCATAAACAATGGTGCGCTCGGGTGTGAAACCACAAAGCTTTATTTCGCCCTGTGAAATGCGCTGCTCTGCAGCAAAAACTATGCTTGTAATGCTCTCCCAAATATCGTAATATTGCGCGTTAACAACATATTCGCCCGCCTCAAGCTTTGTTATATCAAGCATGTTTTTTATTAAGCGTGTTAGCCTTGCGCTCTCCTGGCTAACAATTTCAAGGTAGTGCTTGCTGTTTTCAGGCGGTATTGTACCGTCGAGCATACCGTCTACAAAGCCTTTAATGCTTGTCATCGGGGTTCTTAGCTCGTGTGCTATATCACCCATAAAACTCGCTCTGGAGCTATCTATTTTTTGCAGGCTTTGCGCCATTGTGTTAAAGCTCTGCGATAACTGGTATATTTCCTCATCGCCCTCATTTTCTATGCGCGCTGAAAAATCTCCCGAGCCAAATTTGTTTGCAGCATCTGCCATTTCTTTAAGTGGGCTTGTAATTTTAGCGGTTAGCCAAATAGAAAATACGCTTGTGATAATTAGCATTAATGTTGCGGAAATTAAAAATATAGAAAATGTGCTGGAAATAAAAGAGAATAAATTACTTGCATCTGAAGCGGCAAAAACAAAGCCTAAATGAACGCCGTCGTTTGAATAAATAGCGCGGCCACTCCAATAGTGCATAGAGCTTGCAAAATTATTTAGCGAGCCTATTTCACTGTATGTTCCGGTTTCCAGCACAGTTTTTGTGGCAGACCTTGGCAAAGAAGTGCCAAAGGTAGATTCGCCCATAAATATATCGTTGCTTAAAATAATATCGCCCTCGGGGCCTGCCACAAAAATTATATCGTTTGTGGCCCTTGCGGTAATATATATTTCTCTTGCCACGCCAACATTGTCAAAAACAGTGTTTTCTTCTTTGCTGTATTCATCAAAAATACTTATGATTGTATCTATAGTGTGTGAAAGGTTTTTATTGCTTTCTGCTTGGAAATAGGCCATTGAAAGGTATAGGTGAACAAGCGCCATAACAATTATGCCGCCAAGCATTATAAGTGTGCTTGAATGGAATATGCGTGTTGATATACTTTTGCGCATAATTTTACTCTTTTACTTCAAATTTATAGCCAACGCCCCAAACTGTTTTAAGGCTCCAAGTTTCGCCTGCATCGTCTAGCTTTTCGCGAAGGCGCTTAACGTGAACGTCTATAGTGCGGCTGTCGCCGTAATATTCAAAGCCCCAAACTTCGTCCAGTAATTGGTCTCTTGTGAAAACACGGTTAGGATGGCTTGCCAAAAAGTGTAATAGCTCAAGCTCTTTTGGCGGCGCCTCTATAATTTCGTCGTTAACTTTCATTTCATAGCGCTGCAAATCTACCGATAAATTATCGAAAACAATTACATCACTGTTTTTATTATCGTCTATTTGTGAAGTGCGGCGTAAAACAGCCTTAACGCGCGCGTTAATCTCTTTTGGGTCGAAAGGTTTAACAACATAGTCGTCTGCGCCAAGCTCTAGGCCTAATACTTTATCGAAAGTTTCGCCCTTTGCGGTTAACATAATTATTGGCACATTGGAATTTGCACGTATTTTTCTGCAAACTTCCCAGCCGTCCATTTTAGGCATCATAACGTCTAGCAAAACAAGCTCGGGCTTTTCAGCTTCAAACGTTTTAAGGCCCTCTTCGCCGTCGTGTGCCATAACTGTAGTATAACCCTCTTTTTGTAAATAAAGGCGCAAAAGCTCGCTTATGTTTTTATCGTCATCAACTATAAGTATTTTTTCATTGGGCATTATTATTTCCTCCGCATTTTAAGCATTTTACCCATTATAATATAAATTTATGGATAAAAAAAGAATTTTATGTTATAAAACTTGAAAATTTGAAATATTTTTAATGTTTTTAAATTCTTTGTTTACAAAAATATAGAAATTCAGCCCGTTTTCTGTTATTATTATATGGTATATATTAAAAACCGGGAGAGATAACTATGAAATTAGGAATTGTGGGCTTGCCGAACGTAGGCAAAAGCACATTGTTTAACGCAATAACAAATGCAGGAGCAGGCGCTGCTAATTACCCCTTTTGCACTATAGAGCCGAATGTGGGCGTTGTAGCTGTGCCCGACGAAAGGCTTGAAAAGCTTGCCGAAATTTGGCAAACAGATAAAAAAACACCTGCTATTGTTGAATTTGTTGATATAGCCGGGCTTGTTAAAGGCGCAAGCAAAGGTGAGGGGCTTGGCAATAAATTTTTGGGCAATATTCGCGAGTGCGATGCCATTGTGCATGTGGTGCGCTGTTTTAACGACGACGATATTATACACGTTGACGGCAAGGTTTCACCTTTAAACGATATTGAAACAATAGATACAGAGCTTATTTTAAGCGATATGGAGCATATAGCCTCAAGAATTCAGCGCCTTGATAGAACTGCGAAAAGCGGCGATAAAAAAGCGCAGAGCATAGTGGGCTTTTTAAAAGAGCTTGAAGCGCATTTAAGCGAGGGTAAAAATGCAAGGAGCTTTAATTTCGAGCACTGCGATGAAGACCAATTGCTTTTATTAAAAGAGATGGGCCTTTTAAGCCAAAAGCCCATAATTTACGCTGCCAATATGAGCGAAGACGACTTGATGGACGGCATGGAGAAAAACGAGAACTACAAAGCGGTTTTAAACCTTGCTGAAAAAGAGAGCTCGGGCTGTATACCTATATGCGCTAAAACCGAGGAGGATATAGCCGGCTACACAGAGGAAGAAAAGCAAGAGTTTTTAAGCGAAATGGGCATAAAAGAAACAGGCCTTGATAAGCTTATAGCATCGGGCTACGCGGTTCTTGGGCTTATTAGCTATTTAACAGACGGCAAAAAAGAGTGCCGCGCGTGGACAATTAAAAAAGGCACAAAAGCGCCCGGCGCCGCAGGTAAAATTCACAGCGATTTTGAGCGTGGCTTTATTCGTGCAAGCATAGTTAGCTATGAAGATTTCAAAGCGTGCGAGTTTCAAATGGCGCAAGTGAAAGCAAAAGGCCTACAGCGCACCGAGGGCAAAGAGTATGTGGTGCAAGATGGCGATATAATTGAGTTTTTGTTTAATGTTTAAAAAGCGCAATGCATTTTGCGAGTTGTAAAAATAAGTTGGAAAAGAATGAATAGCTGAAAAAGCGGAATTGACGCTTTAAAGTATAGTAGCTTATTACTTTTCACTATTCACAGCAAGTGCTTTTTGCACTTGACGGGGTATTAAACAAAAAGGAGCTTTAATTTTGAAAACAACACCAATAAAAGGAACAAAAGATTTTTTGCCGCAAGAGATGCAAGTGCGCGATTTTTTGCAAAACACAATACTAAACGCTTATAAGAAAAACGGTTTTGTGCGCATTGAAACGCCAATGCTTGAGAGTATAGAAAACTTAGACAAAAGCGAGGGCGGCGACAATTTAAATTTAATATTCAGAATTTTAAAGCGCAAGCAAAAATTGCAAAATGCGCTTGAAAAAGGCGAAGAACTTGCAGATTTAGGCCTGCGCTACGACTTAACACTGCCGCTATCGCGCTATTATGCCGCAAATAAAGAGGTGTTGCCACAGCCGTTTAAAGTTATACAAATAGGCAAATCCTTCAGGGCAGAGCGCCCGCAAAAAGGCAGAATGCGCGAATTTGTGCAATGTGATATTGATATAATCGGTGATGATAGCATACATGCCGAAATAGAGCTTATTAACACAACGGCAAGCGCTTTGCTATTGGTGGGCTTTGAGGGCTTTACGGTGCATGTTAACGATAGGCGCATGTTAAAAAGCATGCTTTTGGGCTTTGGCTTTGAAAGCGAGAGCTTAAACAGCGTTTGCGTTTCATTTGATAAGCTGGATAAAATAGGCACAGACGGCGTTGTGAAAGAGCTTAATGATAAAAACATGAGCAAAAGCGCCATTGATAATTTATATGCGTTTTTATGCGCTGAAGATTTTTCGTTAAGCAAAGTTGAAACTTTACTTTTAGAGCAAGATAAACCGCTTGCAAAGGGCATAGAAAAATTAATTGCTGTTTCAAACGAGCTTTGCGGCGGTAAATATAAAATTGAGTACAGCCCACGCCTTGTTAGAGGGCAAGATTACTACAGCGGCATTGTTTTTGAAATAACATGCGATGGTTTTGCCGGCGCAATAGGCGGCGGCGGCAGGTATGATAATATGATAGGCAAATTTACAAACCAAAGTGTGCCGGCGGTTGGCTTTTCCATTGGTTTTGAGCGAATTGCAAGTATTATACTTGAAAATAAAATGCAAAATGCTGCTTTAAATGAGCGCCTTGCGCTTATTTACAAAAACGAGCATGATTTTGCAAAAGTTTTAACTACAGCAAAAAAACTGCAAAGCGATTATGAAGTTTGCGTTTTAACAGCGGGCAAAAAAATATCAAAGCAACTTAACCGCTTATACGAGCAGGGCATAAAAAACGTTTGCTTTTTTGAAAATTACCCTGAGGTAAAAGCCATAAAGGGAGCAAACGATGACAAGTGAGCAAACAGCACAAAAGCATTATGAAAAAATGACGCAAACGCCCGTTTATAAACTTGTGCTTAAACTGAGTGTTCCAACTACTATAAGTATGCTTGTAACCTCAATTTACAATATGGCAGATACATTTTTTGTATCTAGGCTCGGCACAAGCGCAACGGGCGCGGTAAGCGTGGTTTTTACGCTTATGGCGGTAATGCAAGCGGTGGGCTTTATGCTTGGAATGGGCAGTGGCAATTTAATTGCACGCACAATGGGCGAGGGCAATTACGAGCAAAGCAACCGCATAGCATCAAGCGGTTTTTTTGCCGCTATTACTTTTGGCAGTGTACTATGTTTTTTTGGCATAGTTTTTGTAGAGCCGCTTGTTATGCTTTTGGGCGCAACCGATACTATTGCGCCATATGCTATAGAGTATGTTTCCTATATACTTTTTGCGGCACCGTTTATGTGCGCCTCTTATGTAATGAACAATATTTTGCGCGGGCAAGGCAAAGCTATTCTTTCTATGGTGGGCCTTGCCACAGGCGGTGTTTTGAATATTGTGCTAGACCCTATACTTATTTTTACGTTTAATCTTGGAATTAAAGGTGCGGCAATAGCAACAGCTTTAAGCCAGTTTGTAAGTTTTTGCATATTACTTTTTATGTTTATTTCTAATAAAAGCGCCGTTAAGCTTAAATTTCGTTATATAACTTTCAAGTTTAAAATTTACGCCGATGTTCTAAGAACGGGCTTTCCCTCTTTTTGCAGGCAGGGGCTTTCCAGCGTTGCAACATTAATGATAAACTGGCAAGCGCGCGGTTTCGGCGATGCCGCAGTTGCGGGCATGGGCGTTAAAAGCAAAATTTTACTTTTGCTATTCAGCTTAGTTTTAGGCCTGGGGCAAGCCCTACAGCCTGTTGCCGGCTTTAACTATGGGGCGAAGAAATATAAAAGGGTTAAAAACACGCTTGTTTTCACTACGGCATACGGAACGTTTTTAACAGTAATAATGAGCACTTTGGGCTATATATTTGCGCCGCAAATTATTGGCCTTTTTGCCGGAACAGATGCCGCTGTTTTGGAAATAGGCACGCTTGCGCTGCGCGCGCAGTGCATAACGCTTCCTATGTTCAGCGTGCAAATATCGCTTATGATGGCGCTGCAATGCACAGGCCACACAAGGCAGGCGTCGTTTTTAAGCACATTGAGGCAAGGGCTTTTCTTTGTGCCCATTGTAATAATTTTGCCTTATTTCTTTGGCCTTTTAGGTGTGCAATTATCACAGCCTGTTAGCGATTTCATAGCGCTAATTGTTTCAATACCGTATTTTGTAATGTTTGTTAAAAAATTAAACGATTTACAGAATATTGAAAACATAAATGCGAAAATTTAACAAGGTTTTTAAAATGCTTAAAAGCATAGTTGATTATAGTGTTTAGCAAAAATAAACAAGGGGTGAATTAAGTGAGTAATATTTTTAAAACAGCGAATATATTATTGCCAAATGATGAGGTGGACATGCAGTTTTGGCCCTGCCTTGCGTGCGACCAATTCACAAGTGAGGGCGAATATTGGCAAAAGGTAGGGAATATTTGCGAGGGCAAAAAAAGCACATTTCACATTACATTGCCTGAAATTTATTTAGAGAACGATGATGTTGAAAGAAGAGTTCAAGGCATACAAAACAATATGAGCGATTACTTGCAAAATGTTTTAACAAAAAGCGTTGATGGCTTTATATATACAAAGCGCAAATTTACCGATGCAAAAGGCGAGCTTTGCGGCATTATGGGCGCAGTGGATTTAGAAAGCTACAGCTATGAAAAAGGCAGTTTGCCACATATTCGCCCAAGCGAGGGCACAGTGGTAGAGCGAATACCGCCTCGCCTTGCGGTTAGAAAAAACGCAAAGCTTGAAACACCGCATATATTAATGCTTATAGACGATGATAAATGCGAAATTATTGAGGGCGTTGAAAAGCATATTAAAGATGATGATTTACTTTATAGCACACAGCTAATGCTAGAGGGCGGCAGCGTAAAAGGCTATGCAATTACAGATGAAAACGTAATTAATGCCTTGCAAAACGCAATTACTGCGCTTGGCACACAAAGTAATTTTGATAAAAAATACCCGAACGTAAAAGGGTGTGCGCCGCTAACAATGGCGGTTGGCGATGGTAACCACTCGCTTGCAACAGCTAAGGCGCATTGGGAGAATGTTAAAAAGAATTTAAGCGAGAGCGAAAAACAAACGCACCCTGCGCGCTTTTGCCTTGTTGAGCTTGTTAATATACACAGCCCTGCAATAGAAATAGAGCCGATACACAGGGTTATATTTGATGTTGATGCAGCTGTGTTTAAAGCAGAGTTTAAAAAGTGGCTTTCAGAAAAAGGCGCATCACTTGGCACAGACATTACTGAAAATACGCAAGTTATGCAAATTGTAGGCAAAAACGAGAGTGATGCCGAGCAAATAACAATACAAAATGCGCCGCATCCGCTTGCCGTTGGAACGCTGGATGGATTTTTAGATGTATTCACAAAACAGCAAAATACAAAAGTGGATTATATACACGGTGAAGACAGCGTTGCGAATTTGGCAAAGCAGAATTCAACAGGTGTTATTTTGCCCGAATTTAAAAAGGGCGATTTATTTAAAGGCGTTGTTTTGGGCGGCGTGTTACCGCGCAAAACATTCAGCATGGGAACAGCCATACAAAAGCGTTATTATTTAGAGTGCAGGAAAATTGTTTTATAACGGAAATTTGACTATATGGCAATTTATAGCTAATGTGTTTTTTAATACTATGTAAAATACTATCTAAATACGAAAGGATAATATATATGATAGAAACTATGGGCAATATGCGCCGCACAAATTATTGCGGCACTTTGCGTTTAAGCGATAGCGGCAAAAACATTACAGTTGCCGGCAGCGTTGCAAAAAGCCGTGATAAAGGCGGCGTTATATTTGTTGATATGCGCGACACAAGCGGCATTTTACAGCTTATATTTGACGATAAAACACCAAAAAGCGTTTTTGAAAAAGCGCAAAATTTAAAAAGCGAATTTGTTATTATAGCAAGCGGCACTTTGCGTGAGCGCGAGGCAAAAACCGATAAAATTGAAACGGGCGATGTTGAACTTTATGTGAGCGAGCTTAAAATATTAAGCGATGCACAAACAACACCGTTTGAAATAAGGGACGAAGTGAAAGTGAAAGATGAACTTCGCTTGCAATATCGCTTTTTGGATATGCGCCGCCCCGCAATGCAAAACATAATAGTTATGCGCAGTAAAATTGCAAAAGCAGTGCGCGATTATTTCGATGAAAACAGCTTTGTTGAAATTGAAACGCCTATGCTTATTAAATCTACACCCGAGGGCGCAAGGGACTATTTAGTGCCAAGCCGCGTTCAGCCGGGGCACTTTTATGCGCTGCCTCAATCGCCGCAAATTTACAAGCAAATTTTAATGCTTTCGGGCTTTGATAGGTATTATCAGCTTGCGCGCTGCTTTAGAGATGAAGACTTAAGGGCAGACCGTCAGCCTGAATTTACGCAAATAGATATTGAGATGGCATTTGTTGATGAAAACGATGTTATGATGATAAAAGAGGGGCTTGTGCGCCGCTTGTGGAAGCAAATTTTAAATATTGAACTGCCAGCGGATATCCCAAGGCTAACCTACGATGAGGCTATGGGCCGTTTCGGAAGCGACAAGCCCGACATGCGCTACGATTTAGAGCTAAACGATGTAACCGACATAATGAGCAAAAGCGAATTTGTTGTATTTAAAGGTGCAATTGAGGGCGGCGGCTGTATTAAATGCATTAACGCAAAGGGCTTTGCCGACGTTTTAACAAGAAAAGAGATAGATAAACTTGTTGATGTAGCGAAACTTTACGGCGCAAAAGGCCTTGCTTACAGCAGAATAACTGCGGATAATACCTCCAGCAGTTTTGAGAAGTTTTTAAGCGACGAGGAAAAGCAAGCACTTTACAGCGCTATGGACGCTAAAGTGGGCGATGTGCTTTTAATTGTTGCCGACACAAATTACACAAAAGCGTGCACAGCGCTTGGCCAAGTGCGCATTGCAGTTGCAAATAAGTGTGATTTAATAGACGATAACGATTATAAATTCATGTGGGTAACGGAATTCCCGTTCTTTGAGTATAACGAGGAAACAGGCAAGTTTGATGCCATGCACCACCCGTTCACCATGCCCAAAGAGAGCGATATGGATAAAATTGAAACAGACCCTGCCGCAGTTAGGGCGAGGGCGTATGACCTTGTTTTAAACGGCTGCGAGCTTGGAAGCGGCAGTATTCGTATTAATAACCCCGAACTGCAAGAGAGAATGTTCAACGCTCTTGAAATAGACGCAGATTACGCCGAGGAGTGCTTTGGCTTTTTGAAAAACGCCTACAAATACGGCGCACCACCGCACGGCGGCATGGCGCTTGGCTTCGATAGAATTATAATGCTTATGCTTCATTGCACCATGCGCGAGGCAATAGCGTTCCCGAAAATGCAAAACGCAAGCGAGCTTATGAGCGGCGCACCGCAAAAAGTAGAAGAAGTGCAACTTAAAGATTTGCAAATAAAAATGGATATGGTTTAAGCTGTTTGTTTGGCAAATAGCGAAAAACAAAAGGCGAGCACTGTTTAGTGCTCGCCTTTTAAGCGCTTTTTTAATTACAATTTAGGTGCTAATCGCTCAGTGCTCATTTGCTCTAATGTATAGGCAATTTGTAAAAGTTTATCTTCGCTGAACGCTGTGCCTAAAAGCTCAAGGCCCACGGGAACGCCAAAAGGCGCTTGCTCGGTGCTCTCGCTAAAACCGGCAGGTATGCATATTGAGGGCAACCCCGTTACAGACGCCACAGCGCCATTGCGTTTAGCCTGCACTTTGCCAATATCACAAACAAGCTCTTGTTGCTGCGGGAAAATTAAGGCGTCGAGCTTATATGTTTTAAATATGGCGTTAATTTCTTCAATAAAATAATCTCGCAGGCGCAAACGATGTTTATAATCGTCGCTCTTTGTGCTGAGTGTTAGCGCTTTTTCTGTGTTTTCCACTATGCCCTCGTGAATTTTTCCGCTGTCGTATATTTCTTTTAAGCTGCTGTAAGGCGGTTTCACTTCACTGTTTTGTAAGTACTCTGTCAAATGGTCGTTTAGCTCGTATAAATGAACACTTATATTTGAAACTAAGTTATCGCTGTCGATATCCTCGTTCAAGAATTTATAAACAATGCCTTTTTTTTCTGTTTTCTCAATAAAATCGTATACAATTTTGCTAACTTGTTTGTGCTCTTCTTTGCTACCAAACAAGCTTTCAACAACACCAATTCGGCACTCGCCCTCTTTAAGCATAACTAAATTGCTAACATAAGGCTTTTCGCTCTTTTTATCGTCTTGCGCCATAACGTCCAGCATTATTGCGCAATCTTCAACTGTTCTTGCCATAGGGCCTGCGGTGTCTTGCGTGTTAGAGTAAGGCACAATACCCTCGTCGCTTATAAGCCCCATTGTAGGCCTAAAACCAACTATGCTGTTAGCAGAAGCAGGGTTGCGCACAGAGTTAATTGTATCTGTGCCTATGCCCAAAACAGCATAGTTTGCCGCAAGGCCTGCGCCCGTGCCGCCGCTAGAGCCGCCCGGCGTTTTGCCGAAATGGTAAGGGTTCACAGTTTGCCCTTTAATGCTGCTTATGCTTTGCCCCCATATTGCAAACTCGTGTAAATTGGTTTTTGCTATAACAATAGCGCCTGCATCTTTTAGCTTTTTAACTATGGGCGCATCTTTTTTTGTTTCAAAGCCTCTAAGGCTTTCGCTGCCTGCTGTTGTTGGCATATCGCAAGTTTCTATATTGTCTTTTACCAAAACAGGCACGCCGTGAAGCACACCTTTAAAGCCGTGCTCTTTATAATAATTATCAAGCTCTATCGCTTGCTGTTTTGCATTTTTGTTAATTAATATTACAGCGTTTAGTTTTTCTTCAAGGCTGTTTATGCGCTCTAAATAATAAGTTATGGCCGCTTCACAGGTAAGCGTGCCGTTTTTGTATGCTTCGTGCAATTTGCGCACGGTTATTTCATGTAAAATGTTTTGCAAAATTATGTCCCCCTTAAAATTGTATATTTTTATATTACCACAAAAAAACAATTATACAACGTGATTATATCAAAATTACGGCAAAAGGCAAGCTTGAATGCAAAAATTATCATCTTGCATAAAAATGCTTTGTTAATTTTGTGTGAAATTACGTTAAAAATGTTTATTTTTTTGTTGACATTGCCCTTTGAATATAGTATTATTGCAATAGAGTTTAAATGTTTTTTGGCGTTTTTATGCGGTATTATATTATTTTTTAGCATTAATATTAACCGCCTTAAAACATTGAGGTTTAAAGGCATTTTAGTGGCAAAAATTGAATATAATAGAGTGTGAGAGTAAAGCTTAACGCCTTCGGGTGTTTAATAGTTGCGCTCTCTTTTTATTTTATAGCAATTTTGCACGACGGATCGTTGGTTTTTTTGTATGCTTTTTTGTAATAATATTGGCATTCTTTATTGACAAAGCTCATAATTAAGTGTAGTATGATATTAGAATTATGCGTGTATACGTTATATTTATATCAATCTAAACAAGAATTTGAGCACTAGTTAATTAAAATGCACAAAAAAGGCAAAAAAGCGCAGCAAAGAAACAGTGGTAAAATAATTGGAGGTTGTTGCAAGTGAAAGATTTTGCTTATTTTTCCCCCACAACTACAAAACAGGCAATTGAAATTTTGGAGAAATACCAAGAGAAAGCTGTTTTGATGAGTGGCGGAACAGACGTTGTAATTCGTTTAAGGGAAAAACACATTGCCCCACAGGCAGTGGTTGATATTAAAAAGATAGAGGGTATAACAAACCTTACTTTTTCACCTGAAGAGGGGCTTTTTATTGGTGCTGCGGTTAATTTGAATGTGCTTAGTGCCGATGAAAACGTGAAAAAATACTACCCTGAGCTCGCATGTGCCGCAGGCAGTGTAGGCTCTAAACAAGTTAGGTATCGCGCATCTTGCATTGGCAATATTTGCAATGCTTCGCCTTTGGCAGATACCGCAACGCCGCTTTACGCTTATGATGCCGTTGTGCATATTGAAGGCGCACAGGGTAAAAAGCTTGTACCCATAAAAGATTTTATTGTTTTTGTTCGCAAAACAGTGCTAACAAAAACAGATATAGTTACCGGCATTAGCCTTCCGCCGGTTAAGCGCGAGAGCGGTTTCTTCAAGAAAATTGCAAGGCGCAGCGAGGTGGATTTATCCACAGTTTGCGCTAGCGTTGTAAAAACAAACGAGGGTTACCGCTTTGCATTCGGAAGCGTTGCCCCAACACCTTTAAGGCTTACAAAAACAGAAGAGTATTTAAAAGGTAAAGATATAAACGAGCAAGTGGCACAAGAGGCAGTTAATTTGGCACTTAGCGAAGTTTCACCTATAGACGACGTTAGAAGCACAAAGCAATATCGCCTTGATATGGTTGAAATGATTGTAAGGCAGGCTTTAACGGGAGGTGCATGTAAATGAAATATCCTGTAACATTTTGGGTTAACGGAGAAAAGAAAGAAATAGAAGTAGACGCTAATAAAACACTACTTAACACTTTAAGAGATAAACTTTACTTAACGGGCACAAAAGAGGGCTGCGCTGCAGGCGAATGTGGTGGTTGCACAGTTATTATGGACGGCAAACCCGTTAATGCATGCTTAGTGCTTGCGCCCGAGCTTGACGGTAAGCACATAACAACAGTTGAAGGCCTTGCAAAAGATGGCGAGCTCAGCGCGCTGCAACAATCGTTTGTAGATAATTTTGCACTACAATGCGGCTTTTGCACACCCGGCTTTTTAATGTCGGCAACTGCTCTTTTAGAAGAGAACCCACACCCAACCATCCAAGAAATTAAATGCGGCATAAGCGGAAATTTGTGCCGCTGCACAGGCTATAAAAAAATAATTGAAGCTATAGACTATGTCGCCAAAAATTCGAAAGGCGGTGAGTAGTATGGCTGTAGGTAAAAGTGTAAACCGCGTAGACGCTATTAAAAAAGTTACAGGGCAAGCTACATATATAGCTGATATGCATATGACAAATATGCTTTATGCGCAAGTTAAAAGAAGCCCTTACGCCCATGCAACTATCGTTAGTATAGATACAAGTAAGGCAATGCAAATGCCCGGCGTTAAAAACATAATAACAGGCGATCATTACACAAAACGCGGCGGCCTTTATTTACAAGATAAAAACTTCTTAGCGGTTGGCAAAGCGCGCTATTTAGGCGAAGCTGTAGCAGCTGTTTGCGCTGAAACTTTAGAGCAAGCTGAGGCCGCTGTTGATGCAATAGAAGTTGTTTATGAAGAGCTTCCGGCAGTTACAAATGCTATAGAGGGCATGAAAGAAGACGCGCCATTAATTCACCCGGATTTGGGCAATTACAAAGTGGCACCTATATTCTCGCCTAAGGCTAACACAAATATATCACACCACTATAAAATGAGAAAAGGCGATGTAGACAAAGCGTTTGCCGATGCCCATTACACAGCAGAGTATAAATATTATATTCCGCACATACAACATGCGCCAATGGAGCCACACGGTGCTATAGCGCAGTATGATGCCGACGGCAGCTTAACAGTTTGGGCAGGCACTCAAAGCCCATATGCTGTGCGCCAAGCTTTGGCAGATTCTTTTGATTTACCTTTAAATAAAATTAGGGTTATATCACAAAGCGTGGGCGGCGGTTTCGGCGCAAAAGCCGGAACAACATTAGAGGGTATTATAATTCCGCTTGCTAAACTTAATGCAGGCAGGCCCGTTAGGCTTATTTACTCTAGGGAAGATGAATTTGAAAACTCTTATGTGCGCCAAGCACTACACGCTACAATAAAAACAGCTGTTGATAAAAAAGGCAAAATATTGGGCGTTAAAAACGAGTTTGTATGGGACGGCGGCGCCTACACCGAATATGGTGTAAACATTGTTAAAGCAGGCGGTAATGCATCTGCAGGGCCATATAATATTGATAATATATGGACAGATTCCTACTGCATTTACACAAACCACCCTGTTGGCGGCCCTTATCGCGGCTTCGGCATGTGTGAAATTCACTTTGCAATAGAGCAAAACTTAGATAAACTAGCACACGATTTAGGCATATCACCTGTTGAAATTCGCAGGATAAACGGCCTGAGAGTTGGCGATAAAACTTGCACAGGCGAAGTGCTTACAACTTCGGGCTACCACGAGTGCCTTGAAGCGGTTGTAAAAGAGATGGACTTTGAAAAGCCCATTGAACAGCCAAACGATAAAACAAAAGTGCGCGGCAGAGGCATTGCAGGCGCTTGGAAATCTCCATCTATGCCAAATAATGTTGCCTCCAGTGCAATTATACGCATGAACGAAGACGGCACATTCTACTTGCTAACAAGCGGCCACGATATAGGCCAGGGCTCTGATACCGCCCTAACGCAAATTGCGGCTGAAGTTTTAGCGGTTGATACAGATTTAATCACTATTAAAACAGGCGACACAGACCACACCCCTTACGAGTGGCAAACAGTTGCAAGCCGCATAACATATTGCGCAGGCAATGCGGTTTTACTTGCCGCAGAAGATATGAGAGACCAAATTTTCGAGCTTGCACAAGTTAAACTGGGTGTATCTAAAAACAGGCTTCGCCTTGAGGGCGGCGACGTTGTTTATGTGAACGATAAGAGCAGAAGGCTACCTATAAGCACTTTTGCGTTGGGGCTCTCTTTCGAAGACGGCTCAGGCGTGCACGGGCCGCTTATTGGCAAAGGCTCTTTTGTTCCGCCCAATGTGCTTAATTTTGATAAATCTAACGGGCAAGGCTCTCACCCTGTTGCGTTCTGGACTATGGGCTGCCAAGGCTCGGAAGTTGAAATTGATTTGCTAACAGGGCAAATAAAAGTTCTCAAAGCGGTGCAAGCTTTTGACGGCGGCAGAGTTATAAACCCAAAATTATTCGAAGGGCAAGTTGAGGGCGGCATAATGCAATCGCTCGGAACAGCGCTTTTTGAAGAATTAAAGCTTAAAAACGGCAAAATACTTAACAAAAGCTTTATGGATTATAAAATTCCCACAGCAGACGATATGCCCGAAATGACAGTTATACCCGTTGAAATGCCCGAAGAAACAGGGCCGTTTGGGGCAAGGGGTATAGGCGAGCCGGTTATGGTTCCGGGCGCTCCTTCAATTGCAAATGCTATTTACGATGCTATAGGCCACAGGTTCGACCATATGCCCATTACAGCTGAAATGGTTATTGCAGCGCTGAAGAGCGATAAATAATGTTATCAATTCAATTGATATATACAGCTTAGCGCAAAGCGAAAACTAACTTTAAATAATGCTCTTTAAAATAAAATATGCGGCATATATTTAAGGCGGAATTTAGCTTTGCGCAAGGCGGCAAAAAATTATTGGGAGGTAATTTCATGTCAAGTAAAAACGAAGTAAAAGCTGTTTTCAGCGCCCCTAAAGAATTAGGTTGGGGTAAAACCATTGTCCTCGGCGTTCAACATTTGTTCGCTATGTTCGGTGCAACTATCCTTGTTCCGCTAATCACAGGGCTTGATGTTCAAGTAACTTTGCTTGTGGCAGGTGTGGGTACACTTTTATTCCACTTAATCACAGGCGGAAAAGTTCCTGCATTCCTTGGCTCTTCATTTGCGTTCCTCGGTGGCTTCGCTGCTGTTGGTGCTCTTGATTCAGGTATATACTCAGGGCTATCAGCTGCTGAAAAATTACCTTACGCAACAGGCGGTATCGTAATTGCAGGTTTAGTTTACTGCTTATTCTCAGGCTTAATAACAGTATTCGGCGTTAAAAAAATAATGCGCTTTTTCCCACCTGTTGTTACAGGCCCTATGATTATACTTATAGGTTTAATTCTAGCACCTACTGCAGTTAGCAATATTATGAACCCTATCGAAGGCGTTCCAATGTGGGGCAACTATGTTATGGCGTTGCTTGCTGTTGGCGTTATCGTAATTTGCAATATCTGGGGCAAAGGAATGGTTAAAATTCTTCCTATATTGCTAGGCGTTGTTGTATCTTATGTTTTCGCAGCCGTTATGGGCTGGGTAAACTTCGGCAATGTAATGGCGGGCGGCGTTGTTTCTGTTCCTTCATTCCAACTTGCTAAATTTGATATAAGCGCAATAATAATAATGGTACCTATCGCTCTTGCAACAATGATGGAGCACATTGCAGACGTTGCCGCTATAAGCGCAAGCGTTGGCAAAAACTTCATTGCAAAACCGGGCCTTAACAAAACACTACTGGGCGATGGTATTGCAACATCACTTGCAGCACTTGTTGGCGGCCCTGCAAACACAACTTACGGCGAAAACACAGGCGTTTTGGTTCTAACAAAAGTTTACGACCCATTAGTTATGCGTATAGCTGCTATAGCTGCTATATTACTATCACTTTTCCCACCGGTTGCAGGCATCATCTATTCAATACCCGGCCCTATCATCGGCGGTATTTCTTTCGTGCTTTACGGTATGATTTCAGCAGTTGGTGTTCGCAATGTTGTTGAGCATAAAGTTGATTTCACAAAATCAAGAAACTTAATAACAGCAGCGGTTATCATGGTTAGTGGCCTTGGCTTTACAAGCGGTATCTCTTTCACAATCGCAGGCGCAAGCATCACATTAAGCGGCCTTGCAATTGCAGCTATCTTCGGTATTGTACTAAATGCTATCTTCCCTGAAAAAGACTTCGAGTTTGATGACACCATCGGCGAAAACGAAGAAGCACCAAAAGAGCAAGTAAAAGAAAAAGCATAGTAGAATTATAGAAATTTAATTTTGCAAGCTCTGCGCTTATGTTATAATTAAGTGCAGAGCTTGCACTAAAGAGCTAATTTAATGAAATTTACAGCTATAGAAATTTGCGATAATCTATTGCATTTTATTAATGGGCAAGCCGAAAAGGAAATTAGTGCAAATGTGCATTCGGTTTTTGAAAATGCTGTTAATATTTGCATAGGCAACACAATAATAACATTAATAAGCGAAAATAAATTTATTCAGCCTTATTGTGTTAAAGTTAATTGCTTTAATTTTAAAGAGCTTAATATTAAAGCAGGGCAAAATGTTTTTATAACAAATGAGAGTATAAGAGTTAGAGACGAAAAACTGCAAATAGAATTGCAAACGGCAAAACAAATAAAACTTAATATAAATCAGCTTGTACTGCCTTGTACTAAAGGTAATAATAGAAAGTTGAAATTAGCGGCAAGGGCGGCGTGTGAGGATTTGAGTGGGATATCTCCCCTAATTTTCGGCGAGGCCTTTTTACTTTCCCAAAAAAAAAGCAATTGTTACACAGAGTTTTTAAAGCCGCGAATTGAAGAGTTTAACGCTGCATTTAACGAGGGGCTTTTTAAAAAAGCTGTGCAATTAAGCGAAAACATAGCCGGCTGCGGCCCCGGGCTAACGCCGTCATCAGATGACTTTTTGCTGGGGTATATTTTAGCGCACTACAGCTTTTCAAACATAAATGGGTGCAGTGTTAACAAAGAGCTTTTAAAAAGCATTGCATATGCGGCAGCGCAAAAAACAAATACAATAAGCGGCAATTTTTTAAGGCAAGCAGGCGATGGCCTTTGCCCGTTATCTTTATTAAATTTATTGCGCGCTTATCACACAAATGATGACGATGAATACTTTAAAACCCAATTAAAAAATATAGCAAACACAGGCGCAACTTCCGGCAAAGATATATTAACGGGAGTTTTTTACGCTTTAAAATATAGGAGGAATGAATTTTGATTAAGGTTCAAATTACAAAAAACGCATATTACGACAGCGTTAGCTTAATGCTTGTTTCAAAAGATTTGAAAAAGCTTGACGGCGTTGAAGAATCCCTTGTTGGCATGGGAACAGATTTAAACAAAGACATAGCAAAAAATATTGACGTTTACACAAACGAGCTCGACGAGCTAACTTCAAACGATTTTTTCATTGCCGTAAGGGGCGATGAAAGCGCAATTGAAGGCGCAATGAAAAAGGCAATAGAGCTTTTAAATGCAAAGAAAAGCGATGGCGATAGCGACTATTTCCCTGCATCTTTAGACGGTGCTTTTAAAGTTGAAAGCGATTTGAACCTTGCTGTTATATCAATACCCGGCAAATATGCAGCAGAGCTTGCCGACAGGTGCCTTGATAAAAACTTGCACGTTATGATTTTTAGCGATAATGTAACGATGGAGCAAGAGAAAAACCTTAAAGACAAAGCTTTTGATAAAGGCCTGCTTGTTATGGGGCCGGATTGCGGCACTGCAATTATAAACAACGTGCCGTTGGCGTTTGCTAATGTAGTTCGCAAAGGCGATATAGGCGTTGTTGCGGCCTCGGGCACAGGCACACAGGAAGTTACAACTATAATAGACCAATTAGGCTGTGGTGTTTCGCAAGTTATAGGCACAGGCGGCAGAGATTTAAGGCTTGAAATAGGCGGCAAAATGATGCTTTTAGCTTTGAACGCCCTTATTGCAGACGATGCTACAAAAGTTATAACCCTAATTTCAAAACCGCCTGCAGAAGAAATAGCAAAACAGATATTAGAAGTTGCTAAAAATGCAGGCAAGCCTGTTGTTGTTTGCTTTATTGGCGGCAATAACAAAGCTATTGAAGATATGGGCTTTTGCGCAGCTTACTCGCTTGAAGATGCCGCACACAAAGCCGTTGCTTTCTCGAAGGGGACAAGCGCACAAACATTCAGCGGCTTTACAATGGGGCAAGACGAGGCTAATAAAATTGCAGAAGAAGAGAAAGCTAAATTTAAACCGGAGCAAAAATATTTGCGCGGCATGTACACAGGCGGCACACTTTGCGATGAAACAATGAAGCTTCTTGCGGCCGATACAGGCATTTACTCTAATATACCGCTTACACCTGAATTTAAAATAGCCGATGTTAATAAAAGCACCGAGCACACCTGCCTAGATTTCGGCGACGATGATTTCACTGTAGGTAGGCCTCACCCGATGATAGACCCAAGCCTTCGCTCGCAAAGAATAATTGACGAGGCGAGTGACGCGGGCACAGCTGTTTTATTAACAGACTGTGTTATTGGCTACGGCGCACACGAAAACCCCGCAAAAGACCTTGCCGAGGCAATTGAAACAGCAAAAGAAACAGCAAAGGCAAACGGCAGGCATTTAAGCGTTGTTGTTAGCGTTTGCGGCACAGACGCAGACCCTCAAAGCTTAACAAATTCACGCGATACATTAAAAGCGGCAGGGGCTATTGTATTGCCGTCTAACGCGCAAGCTGCAAGAATGTGCAAGCTGATTTTAGGCTTATAATCTTTAGCTTTCGCTTTATGCAAAGCGGCACATTTTAGTGATAAAAACGGTGTAGACGCTTGCTTTACACCTTATATTGGAGGTAAATATGAACCAAGTAAACGATTTATTTAAAAAAGAGCTTAAAGTTGTAAATTTAGGCATAGAGTCTTTTTACAGAGACTTGAAAAGCCAAAATAAAACAGTGGTGCATGTGCAGTGGAAACCTGCGGCAACCACAAGTAAGAAGGCCTCGAGCTTACTTAGCCGGTTAAAGTAGTGAAGTTTGCTGTTTAAATAGTAAGCAGTGAACTTAACATAAAATGCTAAAAGAGGAAAGAGGAAAGAGGAAAGAAGTATGAAACAAACATCTCCATTGTTAAACCAAAATGCGATTACGGATATCAACCTATTAAGCCCACCAAAGAGAATTCTTTTAGGCTTACAACATGTGTTCACTTTATTTGCATCAACAGTTTTAGTTCCCATTCTAACCGGCCTGGATATAGGCGTTGCACTGGTAATGTCGGGTATAGGAACATTGTTTTTCCATTTTGTTACAAAAGGGAAAATACCTGCATATTTAGGCTCGTCGTTCTCATTTCCGGCATCTATCATTTTAGCTACGCAGCTTTATAGCAAAGAGGCGGCGCTGGGCGGCGTTGTAGTAGCAGGCTTTGTATATTTTGCATTCGCCGGCTTAATTCACATTTGTGGCGTTGAAAGAGTTTTGAAATTCTTCCCGCCCATTGTAACAGGCCCAATAATTATTGTTATAGGTGTAAAACTTGCACCAAACGCAATAAATATGGCGCAAGAAAACTGGATTTTATCTATATTAACTTTAGTAACCGTTATTGTTGTAGCAACTTTCTGCAAGGGCTTTTTCAAATTAGTGCCTGTTATTATAGGCTTAGGCGTTGGCTATGTTGCAGCGGCAATTATGGGCGTTGTAGATTACTCGGGCATAGTATCGGCAGCATGGTTTGGTATTCCAAACTTTTCATTCCCTGTGTTTGAGCTGGGAGCAATATTAACAATTGCGCCTATTGCAATGTGCACTATAGTTGAACATATAGGTGACGTTTTAGCTATGAGCGGCGTTGTTGGCAAAGATTTCACAAAGGACCCGGGCCTTGTTCGCACTTTAATAGGTGACGGTGGCGCAACAGCATTGTCTGCGACATTCGGCGGCCCTGCAAACACTACATATTCACAAAACACAGGCGTTCTTGCACTTACAAGAGTATGGGACCCTAAAGTTATGCGAATTGCAGCTGTTTTCACAATTTGTATCGGCTTGTTCCCTAAAATTAATGCATTTACAGCATCTATACCAAGGGCGGTTATTGGCGGCGCAGTTATTATACTGTTCGGCATGATAACTTCTATAGGTGCAAGAACACTTGTTAAAAACAAAGTGGATTTCTCAAAATCACGCAATATGATTATGATAGGCGTTATATTGGTGTTTGGCCTTGGCGGCGCAGTTATTCCTATTAATATCGGTAGCGTTTCAATCAATATTGAAGGTATGGCTCTTGCGGCAATAGTTGGTATTATTTTGAACCAAATTTTGCCTCATGAAAAAGAGAATAGCGACAATAATCCCGAAGAAACTGCAAAAGCAGAAGTAGAAAGCGAAAAAGCAGTTACAGCATAAAATTTCATATAAATTAGGAGGAAAAAATGAGCATTATTGAAAAAATCAACAGCGCAAATGCAAAAGCTTTGGAAATTATACTTGGCGGCCAGCCAACTTTAGTTGGAATTGGCAGTGCTGCGCAAGATATTCCGGGCATGACGAAAAAAACAATTTTACACGCAGGCCCACCTGTAACATGGGATAAAATGTGCGGCCCTGTTCGCGGCGCCGTTATGGGCGGCTTAATGTATGAGGGCCTTGCAAATACCCCTGAAGAAGCAGAGGCTCTTGCGGCAAGCGGCGAAATAACATTCGATTCTTGCCACCACCATAACACAGTTGGCCCAATGGCAGGTATAGTTACATATTCCATGCCCGTTTATAAAATTGTAAACAAAACCCACGGCAACTATGCTTATTGCACATTGAACGAAGGCCTTGGCAAAGTATTGCGTTTTGGCGCTTATGGGCCCGAGGTTATAGAGCATTTGAAATGGATGGAAACAAAGCTTGCACCTGTTTTAAAACAAGCTCTTGAAATTCATGGCGAAATAGATTTAAAAACAATGATAGCACAAGTATTGCAAATGGGCGATGAAGGCCACAACAGGAACAAAGCAGGCACTTCATTATTCATAAGAGAAATTGCAGCTAGCATTGTAGCAACCGATTTCCCAAAAGAAGAGCAAATGCAAGTGTTTAAATTCCTTAATTCTAACGACCACACATTCCTAAACTTAACAATGCCTGCTTGCAAAAGCACTATGGACCCTGCAGGTAATATTGAGCACTCTACAATTGTTTACACAATGGCTAGGAACGGCACAGAGTTTGGCATTAGAGTTTCAGGCCTTGGCGATCGCTGGTTTACAGCGCCTGCTGAAATTATTGACGGCCTTTACTTCCCCGGCTACAGCGAAAAAGACGCAAACCCCGACGTTGGCGACAGCTGTATTACAGAAACTGCCGGTATAGGCGGCTTTTGTATGGCAGCAGCGCCTGCAATTGTACAATTTGTTGGCGGCACACCGCAAGATGCGGTTAACTATTCTAAACAAATGTATGAAATTTGTGAGGGCGAGGGCAATACATATAAAATCCCCGCGCTTAACTTCAGAGGCAGTGCAACCGGCATAGATATTAGAAATGTTATAGAAACAGGCATAAGGCCCGTTATCAACACAGGTATAGCACACTGCAAACCTGGCGTTGGGCAAGTTGGCGCAGGCATAGTTAACCCACCCATGAAATGCTTTGAAGACGCCTTTGAAGCTTGCGAAGTTTGGCTTGAAGATTAATTTTTAAAGCCGTTATGAACGTTAATTAGAGCTTTTACCAATAGGGGTACAAGCATAATTATTATATTACAAAAGCTGGAAAACAGCGGAATGGAGAGTTATTATGAGCAATTGGAACAATGTTAAAATGTATGATTTAAGCATACCTACAGGTATAGGCACACCTCCTTGGCCAACTTACGAGCCACTACAAGTTAAATATTTTAAAAGGCTTGCACCAAACGGCGCAAACGGCCAACTTATAACAACATCTAACCACGTAGGTACTCACCTTGATGGCCCTATGCATTTTGACACTCCCGGTAGAGACATAGCATCATTGCCACTTGATAAATTATGCGCACCCGGCGTTGTTGTAGATATTTCCGATATGAAAGAAGACTTCGGCATTTACACACCGGACGATTTAATGAAACGCGCTGACATTCGTAAAGGCGACGTGCTTATTATCAACACAGGCTACCACATTTACGGCTGGGACCAACCCACAGCAGACGAGAGAAGATATATGCTTCGTCACCCAGGCCCAAGCATGGACTTTGTAGATTGGTGCCATGACATGGAACTAAAATGGATTGGTGTTGACTGCGGCTCTGCCGACCACCCAATGAACACAAAAATCAGAGATTGGGAACCAAGAGAAGCTGAAGCTTGCGATGCTTATATGCAAAAGAAATATGGCAAAAAATTAGATGAAATTTATCACTGGCCAGATACATATCAAGCAATGCATATTCAACAATTCCCACTACCTTGGGAAATTATCCACGCAGAGTGCCTAGGCGGCCAAATTGATGAACTATCAAACAAACGCTGCGTTATCGGCTGCTTCCCATGGAAATTTAAAGACGGTGAAAGCGCATTCGCAAGAATTGTTGCATTCACAGGCATAGATGAATAATTAATTTAGCTTTGCTAAAACAATAGGGCGGAAATTTCCGCCCTATTGCTTTACAAAAATTTATTTTTATGCATATTCTTTAGACTTTAAGGAGTATTTTATGAGTTTACTTATTAAAAATGCAAAGCTGCTTTGGCAAAATGAATTAACCGATATTTTTTGCGAGGGCGGTGTTATAAAAAGCATCGCTCAAAATTTAGATATAAAAGCGCAAAATGTAATAGATGCACAAGGCTTTTTAACGTCGCCCACATTCACAGACCCACACATTCACTTAGATAAAGTTAATATAGTAGACGTTGTGCGCGCCAATGAAAGCGGCACGCTTAAAGAGGCAATTGAAATTATATGGGACAAAAAGAAAATATATACAGATGAAGATATTGTTATGCGCGCTGAAGATGTTATAAAAAAAGCAATAAAAAACGGCACGCTTGCAATGCGAACACATGTGGATATTGACACAATAGGCGAACTGCGGCCCTTAAAAGGCATTTTAGCTTTAAGGGAAAAATATAAACATTTAGTAGACATACAAATTATTGTATTCCCACAAGAGGGCATATTAAAAAACCCCGGCTGCGATAAGCTTATATGGCAGGCAATGGAAATGGGCGCGGATATTGTTGGCGGTATGCCGGCAAACGAGAACAGCCCTGAGGATAGCAAAGAGCATATAAAAATTTGCTTTGAGGTTGCAAAGGCTTTTGATGCCGATATAGACATGCATGTTGACGAAACCGACGATGCAAGCGTTAGGACGCTTGAAATGCTTGCAGATTTAACAATAGAAAACAATTGGCAAGGCAGAGTTACAGCCGGCCACACTTGCGCACTTGCCGCATATGATGATGAGTATGCAAACATGGTGATACAAAAATGTAAAAAAGCGCAAATTAATTTCATAACAAACCCTGTTACAAATTTAATGCTACAAGGTAGGCACGACAAACAGCCCATACGCCGTGGCATAACAAGGGTTAAACAGCTTATTGCCGAAGGGCTTAATGTTAGCTGTGGGCAAGACTGCGTTAAAGACACATTTTACCCTTTAGGTAGTGCAGACATGCTGCAAGTTGCAAATATAACAGCGCATGCCGCCCAAATGACATTGCCTGAGGAAATACAAAAAGTTTATGATATGATAACAATAAACTCTAATAAAATTCTAGGCTGTGACGATTGTACACTGCGTGAGGGCGCAAAAGCGAATATTGTAATAATAGCCGCAAAAGATGCGCGCGACGCTATTAGGCTAACGCCTGAAAGGCTATATGTTATAAGGCAAGGCGAAATAATTGCCAAAACAAGCGTTAAAACAGAGTTTTTCTTTTAAAAAGCGCGCTGTTTGGTGCTGCTGTGTAGCTGCCCTTATAAATTCAATATGCTTTGCTGCAATCGGGTAGCTATTATAAAAGCTTTAATGCTTAGTTTAAGCAGATTGAGTGGTTTAATAAAAAAGCAGTATGTTCATTTGAACATACTGCTTTTTTGTAAGTTGGCTGTTATTTGTTGGCGTATTTGGCGGTTGCCGCTTAAGACGAGCCGAATGTCATAGAATAAAACGTTTATGTTAGCAAGGCTAAAATAAACATTTTCAAAGCCGGCTTTATTTGCGAGCACCCCATTTTTTTGCCCTGCCGTAAATATTTGTTAGCTCGGCAATTTCTTTTGCAAGCTCTTTGCTAAGCGCTTGTTCTTGCACGCGCCACTGCCAGTTGCCGCCTACTGTTGAGGGCGTGTTTATTCTAGCCTCTTTGCCAAGGCTTAGCCAATCTGCCATTGGTATTATACATGTATCTGCAACGCTACCCATACAAGCGCGTATGCATTTGCGCGCAAAATTATCGCCTTTTTTTATGTCTAAGTATTTTTTGCAAAATGCAACATCGGCTTTTGGTGCGCTAAGCTGCCAATCGTGCATAGTTGTGTTATCGTGTGTGCCTGTGTACACAACGCAATTTTGTGGGTAATTATGCGGCAAATAATCGCTCTCATCGCGCGAGTCGAATGCAAATTGCAATACCTTTGTGCCCGGAAAACCGCTGTGCTTTAAAAGTGCATGAACATCTTTTGTTAAAAAGCCCAAATCTTCCGCTATTATCTGCATATTAGGAATTGCCGCTTTAAGCGTATCAATAAAGCCGAAAGACGGCCCTATTTTCCAGCGCCCTTTTTTTGCGGTTTTTGCATCTGCATCAATTGAATAGTAGCCGGCAAAGCCCCTGAAATGGTCTATGCGAATAACATCATATAGCTTAAAACCATGCTTCATGCGCTTTATCCACCATTTGTAGTTTGTTTGCGCATGGTAGTCCCAATCGTAAAGGGGGTTGCCCCAAAGCTGGCCGTCGCTTGAAAATGCATCGGGTGGGCAGCCCGCAACTTGCGTCATCCTCTTATGTGCGTTTACCTGGAAAAGCTGTGTGTTTGCCCACAAATCTGAGGAATCAGGCGAAACATAAATTGGTATGTCGCCTATTAATTTTACACCGTTTTTATTGGCGTATGCTTTTAAATCGCCCCATTGCTTGAAGAAAAAATACTGTGCCACTTGCCAGAAAATAATATGCTCTTTTAGCTGCTGTTTTGCATTTTCAAGCGCTTTTTTGTCCCTTTTTCGAAAAGCGTCGTCCCATTCATTAAAAGAACAGTGCCCGTTTTGCTCTTTAAGCGCCATGAACAAAGCGTAATCGTCTAGCCAAAATGCATTTTGCTTTAAAAATTGCTTGTAGCTTTTTTGCTCTTTATCAAAGCGCTTTACAGCAAAATTTAATAAAGCTTTTCTGTGTGTAAAAAGCTTGAAATAATCTATTGCATTTTCGTTATTACCGAAGTTAAAGCTTTTTATCTCTTTGTTTAAAAGCAGCTTTTCTTTTGCCAATATATCCAAATCTATATAATAGGTGCTTTGTGCAAAAGCGGAAAAACTTTGGTATGGGCTATCGCCGTAGCCTGTTGCGCCAAGGGGCAAAATTTGCCAGTATTGCTGCTTTGCCTGTGCTAAAAAGTCTACAAAATTGTATGCTGCTTTGCCTAAAGTACCTACACCATAAGGCGAGGGCAAAGATGAAATAGGCATCAATATTCCCGAAGCTCTCATTATACTACACCTCTTTTTTCTTTAATGTAATTATTTGAAAATTAGCTTTTATCTGATAAAGGGCAAAAAATTATATATTGCGCCGCAAAGTTTGCGCTTATTTATGCTCTGCGCTTTTAAGCTTTAACACCTGCACTTAAAACTTTATGTTTTCGTTTTCAAAATTGCCATTGCATTTAAATAACGACCGTGCCAACAATATAAATAGAGTAAGATATAAATAAAATTATTCCTATAAGCGTGCTAAGAGCAACGGCATTGCTAGTAATTTTTTGCCCTTCATTATCACCCAAAGCACCTATAAGTATTGGTATTGAGGAAAGCGAGGGTAATAATAATAGCGAAAAAAATGTAACGCTTGTAATAGGTGAGGGGTTTAAAAAAGCATTTACAACAGCCATTAAAACTGCGCCGCACACAATTGTAATTATATACCTTGATGCCAATAATTTTAAGCTTTGTTTTAAGTAGTTTTTATCAATTGTAATGCCGTAGCCAACAACCACAAGTATTATAGGCGTTGCGGTTTGCGCAAGCATTATTACTGTTGATGATAAACTTATCCAAATAAAATTACTGGCAAAAATAGTGTTTATTTTTAGCAAATTGCATAATATACCCGCAAATATTGATAAAAGAATAGGCGATGTTAAAACTTTGAATATTTCTTTCAATGATATTTTCTTACCGCCAATTTTTATTCTTAAAGTAGAGTAGTAAATAATCCAAATAAATATTTCGTGCGCAAGGCCAATAACCGAATAAACAGCTAAATTCTCTTCGCCGAACATAATGCTGAATATTCCAAGGCCAACTAAGGAAACGCTGGCGCCGCATGCTATAAACGGGGTGTATTTGCTATATAAAAGCGGAATTTTATTAATGGAAAAACCTGCGAAGAATGTTAGTAAAAAATATGCAAAAGCAACTGCAAAAATAGATATATACGCTGCACTTATTTGCATGTTGACAAATAAATTAAACAAAACACATGCAAGCGAAATATTAACAACAAAATATTTAACCCCTTGCATGCCTTTTTCACTTATTGCGTTTTTACGCCTTAAAATAACGCCCAAAAGAATTAGCAAAATTATAGGCATTGCTTTGCCAAGAATATCATTCATTAATTATTTACCGCCTTTTGCTTTATAAAATTTAATGCCTTTTCACCCTTAAACAGAAAATATGTTTGCCCTTGTATTATAGCACATTTCTTAAAGCAAGTAAATTTTGCTATGGCTTTTGCAAAGTCTTTGTTTGTCAACAGCTCCTATTCACCGCTGCCTCCAAAGTCGCCTTCACAAAAAGCGTCGGTGAAATTATTGTTAATTTATATTGCAAATATATGTGCTGCAAGTATAGGGGTAAATAATTAAATCCTCACGCTGTAAGTTTTCGCTGTGCATATGAACTGCCGAAATACAGCTGCTTTCATAATTTTTATAGTAGTATATCCCTTTATCTGCGTTTATACAGCACGAATATGCCGTTATATCGTAATTTTCGCCGTCTAACACACTGCCGCGCACCATGGCTAGAGCATCTAACATGTGAAACATTTGCGCTACGCTTTCTCCCTCGGTTTTTTGTGCAAACGCATTAGCTTTTAAAAAATAAGCTTTAACAAACCGCGACTGCGATGAATAATCGCCCGGTAGGCCAAGCGCGCCAAGGCCCATGCAGTAATTATTAAGCTCTATTTCGTTTGTCATTGTGTTTACAGGGCTTTTATTCGATAAATGCATATAGTTGTTTAAATTATGCATGTGCATATCAAAGCCGGGGTTATTGGTTAAAACGCCTGTTTTATTTTCATATATATGCATACCTGTTTTTGTGCACTCAACAACAAGCGAAGAGCTTTTATCCGATATTATAAAGTGTAAACTCGGTATAGGCAAATTGGGCATAAAAGGTATATCGGTTACATTAATTTGCTTTAAAAGCTCGCTTGCCTGTTCAATGTTTTGTGCACTGCAAAGAATATATGCAATAAATTCATTTGCGGTTATGTTGTTTTTTGTTTTATCGCTTTTGTTAAACGCCGCCATATTAGGGAAATTTAAGCCTGCCATATATAGGCCCTTTTCATTTACCGCCTCTGCAAAAAGCGGATAGTTATTAGCTACCATTGCAGCGCCCATTATAGCATAATGGCTGTTTATTTGCGGCATTTCTTTAAAAACAAAAGGGTAGTTTCGCGGTACAATAACAATTCTTCTATCAAATTCAAAGCTGATATCCATATTTCTGCCGATATATAAATCTCCGTTATTCCATGCTATAGATGTGCACATAATAAGCCTCCTAGTTTTTATATAGAATAATATTTTTAGCCTAATTATAACTTTATTATATTGTGCCGAGTTTTGCTAAAATTATAGCACACAGCTTATTGTTTTAACAAGTGCAGTGAATAAAAACCACATTAATGCGACGTTTTAGCAGTAATAGTAATAAATAAATTTAAGCGGCAGGCGAAAGCGCTTAAAACGTATATTAGTATTGACACTTGCAAAAAGATTGTTACAATTAAAATAGGAAATAATATTATTTCTAAATAAATTGTGTTAAATGCGCAATAAATTTCCGCTTGCGCTTTTTAAAACCGCTGTTATTTATATCGGTTTCAATACAAAAAAATAAGCCTATAGTAATTGGAGGAACTGAAAATATATGCTAAAAGTACTTATGATTTGCCACGGAAACATATGCCGCAGCACTATGGCGGAATTTGTTTTAAAGGATATGGTGCAAAAAAGAGGGCTGGCGCACAAGTTTTTGATAGAGTCTGCCGGAACAAGCACAGAAGAGCTTGGAAATGATATACATTATGGCACAAAGCAAAAGCTGCAAGAGGTGGGCATACCGTTTGAAAAGCGCCGCGCAAGGCAGGTTAAAAGCGAAGATTACGATAAATTTGATTACCTTATTTGTATGGATAAAAACAACATACGCAATTTAAGCAGAATTGTTCCCGAAGATAAACAAGGCAAAATAAGCATGCTTTTAAACTTTGCCGGTAGAAAAGACGATATTGCCGACCCATGGTACACGGGTAACTTTGATGCCACTTATAATGATGTTGTTTGCGGGTGCCTTGCTTTTTTAAATAAATTGTGCCCTTAAAAACAATAGGGTTTTGTTTGCTTTATAAAGCACTAAAATTTTCAGAACAGTTACTAATTTAATTTTATTTTGTATAAGATTAAGCATTGTGCCCAATTATTATATGGTAAAAAAAGGTTTTTCTGCATTATGTTTAAAATTATTTATTTTGCTTTAAATTTGTTTTAGAATAAGTTATAATTATACTATTAATATTACTTTGTTTTATATGTTTTCACTTAGAAAGTAGGGATAAAATGTCTGATTACTTTTTGGCGCTTAGTGTAATAATTGTTATAATTCATTCGCTTTTGAATTTTGAGCTTTGCAATAAATTAAGCGAGGCTACAAGGTTTCACAAATCTTCTATTTATTTGGTTTGTGTTATGAACGGGCTTCTCTCTCCGCTTTTTTTTGCAAGCGATTTTGAAAGCCCAATGATGTTTTATTTAATTTGCACTGCTGTGCTTATAAGTGAATTGCTATTGCTGTTCAAAGGCAAGATGGCAGGGATATTTGGCGTGGGCATAGGCTCGCTCGTGCACCTTTTTGTTTTGCGTGCAATTATAGTTAGCGCTGTATCTATGACAAATAATATGTCTATGTATGATATAATGCACGACAGCGCCCTTTTAATGTATGTAGACGTTGGCTCGTTTGCCGCACAGCTAATAACTTTAACACTTTTTATACGCTTAATTCCGCTTAAAACTGTTAAACTAATTATGGCGGATAAAGCATTTTACACAACGCTTTTATGGCTAACGATTTTAATAACTGTTTACCTAGTATATAACTCTAATATTTTCTTAACAAATTATATATCTATTAATTTAGCAGCGCAAGAAATTGTTATGACAACATTTGTTCTTTTGTTCTTTTATATAATGCTTATTCTCATGATTATGATATTTAATCTTGGCGCTTATAAAGAAAAAACAAAAGAGCTTGAGGACCAAATAGATAAAGACAAAGCCCTCACTTCTGCAGTTCTCAGCTTTGCTGAAATTATTTTTGAAGTAAACTGCACGCAAGACAAAATAACCCGTATGCTTATAAACTCTATTGAGCGCCCGTATGACCATTTGCCTGCGTTTTCGCTTTTTATGGCGATGCAAAGCGAAAAATACACACACCCGGACGATATTAAAACAATAAAAAGCCTAACAACAAAGGCGCTTGTATCAGATTATGCAAACGGTTACACCGAAAAAGTTGTTGAATACCGCTCTAAAAAAATATCTGCCGGCGATAAAAAAACAGGTGTAAAGGTTGAATCAGATGATTATCTATGGTATAAAATGCGCATATCGCTCAGCAGCGATTTAACTACACACGATGTAAAAGCGCTTGTAACTGTAGACGAGTTTGAAAACGAAAAACAAATTCAATTGGCGCTCAAACAAAAAGCGGAAACAGACCCACTAACAGGAGCATTCAACAAAATGGCGTTTGCCCACCATGTTGAAGAGCTTCTCAATGACGGCGGGCAGGGCACTCTTTATATGTTCGATTTAGATAATTTCAAGGGCATTAACGATAATATGGGCCACAGCGCGGGCGACGTTGTTCTTTGTGAAGTTTACGCTAAAGTTCAGTCTATTTTCCGCGTGCACGACCTTGTTGGTAGGGTTGGTGGCGACGAATTTGTTGTATTTTTGCCGGGCACTATTAAAGAGTCTACCGTTGAGCGCAAAGCAAAGCAAATTTGCGAGGAGCTTAACAAAACCTATAAAGCTGAAAACGGAGTTAGCGTTGAAATATCAAGCAGTATAGGCATAGTGGCGGCGCCTAGAGACGGGCAATCTTTTGAAAGTTTGTTTAATGCCGCAGATTTAGCCATGTACCACTCAAAGAGCATTGGGAAAAACACATATACCATATATGATAAAAGCTTGTTTTCCGGCTTTAAGCCACAAGAAAAAGACGCATATATGCGCCTTAGAAATGATGCAAATGAACAAGAAGGCCCAAGCGAGGAATAGTGCGTTTTCAATAATACAATTACCTTAAAAATAAAGCTCCCTCTTTTTGAATAAGAGGGAGCTTTAATTTTAATTAGCTAAGTTTAAAGGGTTGTTAATTTTATTATATAGCCCAAATGCTAAAATAGCGCGCATTTTTGTGCTCGCCTTATGGTGAGCGGGCACCGTTTTAGCTTATAAGCCTTAATAACAAAGAATACAGTAGCTTTTATGCATTGCATTATAAGCTGATTTTACCCATTATAACCGCTTGTTTTGCGTTTGTAGCCGAGGGCGCGTTATTCGTGTTGCCACACAGCGCTTCGTTGCCAAGCACTGCAAAAGCAATGGCCTCTTTTGCGTCGCTGCTAAAGCCTAGTTGCTCGTTTGTTATTACCTGTATATCTTTAAGGCAGTGCCTTATATTGTTTAAAAGCGTGTTGTTATAACTGCCGCCGCCGCCTATTATAAGCTGCTCGGGCCTGTTGGTTTTTAAGCTATCAATGCCTAATGCTATGCTTTTTGCAGTGAACATATTAGCACAGGCAAGCACATCTGTTAGCTCAACATTTAACTCTTGCGCTTTGTTGCATAAATCGCTAACATATTGCTCGCCGTAATATTCTCTGCCGGTGGTTTTGGGTAAAGGCATTTTTAAATATTCATCGTCTAGCATATAATTTAAAAGTTGCTCGTTTATATTGCCGCTAGCTGCTAATTTTCCGCCCTCGTCATAGCGCTGTTTGCCATTTGTTATTTTGAACACAAGCGCATCCATAACCATATTGCCTGTGCCTGTGTCAAACGCTAGCACATCATTTAACTCGCAGTTTTTTGGCAAAACGGTTATATTGCTTATGCCGCCTATGTTTTGAAGCGCAATTGTTTTTTCGCTTTGTCTATATAGCAAAAACTCTGTATACGATACAAGAGGCGCGCCAAAGCCGCCTGCGGCAACATCGCGCACTCTGAAATCGCTAACAACGGGGCAGTTAAGCCTTTGCGCTATAACGCTAGCCTCGCCTATTTGAAGCGTGCTGCTAATATTTTTACCATAATAATTTATGCTTTGAGGTATATGGTATATTGTTTGCCCGTGGCTTGCAACAAAATCTATATCGTTTTTGTTAACGCCCGCTTTTTCACAAAGCTGTTCACATGCGTCGGCAAAAAGTTCGCCCAAAAGGAAGTTTAAACTGCAAATTTCTTTAGAGCCGCCAAACTCTCCGCCTGCTGTTTTTAGTATAAGCTCGCGGATGCTATCATCATAAGGTGTGTTAATATAATGCAGCTGTTGCACATTTGTATCGGTATAATTGCCGCTAATTTTCACAAGAACGGCATCTATTCCGTCAACAGATGTGCCACTCATTAGGCCGATCGCCAGTTTTTCATTTTTGTCTTTCATTAAAACCATAATATAATCCTCTTTTCATAAATTAATAGCTAACTGTAAAAAATAGTTTTTTGCGATGTATATGCTTGCAAATAGCAATAACAAACTGTAGCAGCTTTCGGGCTATGCACATAGTATATGCCCTAGAAAAAACGCTTTGCAAAACCAAAGTGAAATTGTAAAAAGCGGTAAAAGCGCAGCAAAAACTTTTAGCCTAGCGCCCTATCAATATGCCCATCGGCTTTTTTTATAAGCTCGCTCGCCTTTTCACTGTCAACTTCAAGCAGTAGCATAACAATGGCCGTCTTTGCCGATTGCCCGCATTTTGCCAAAGTTTCAATAACTTTTTCGCGCGGTGCACTTGTTGCCTCGCACACAATTTTTATAGTGCGCTCAACAAGCTTTTTATTTGTGGCCTTAACATCTACCATCAGGTTTTCATAAACTTTGCCAAGCTTAATCATAACAGCGGTTGAAAGCATATTAAGCACAAGTTTTTGCGCCGTTCCGCTCTTCATTCTTGTAGAGCCTGTTACAACCTCGGGCCCACAGTAAACGGCAATGCCTATATCTGCTTTAATGTCCATTTCGCTTTGAGGGCAGCATGTTACAGATATAACAGCCGCGCCTATGCTTTTTGCATATGCCATAGCGCCAAGAACATAGGGCGTGCGCCCCGAGGCAGATAACCCCACAAGCACATCATTACTTGTTAAATTTATGTTCTTTAAATCTTCAGCGCCCATTTCAACATTGTCTTCAGCGCCCTCAACAGCCCTTACAAACGCTTTTTCGCCGCCTGCCATAACAGCTTGCACCATCTCATAATCTGTGTTGTATGTGGGTGGGCACTCAACGGCATCAAGCACGCCAAGCCTGCCCGACGTTCCACAGCCGCAGTAAATAAGCCTGCCGCCTTCATGTAATTTATCGTAAATTACATCAACAGCCTTTTGTATTTGCGGCAGTTGCTCCTCTACTGCAAGGGCAACTTTTTTATCCTCGCTGTTTATAACTTTAAGTATGTCTATAGTAGACATTTTATGTATTTGCATTGAATTTTCATTGCGCATTTCTGTTTTTATTGCGGATAAGTTAATCATTATTTACCACCTTAACATATTTTGCGGTTAATTTACAGCTTTTTTTCAAGGTTTAAAAAATTGGTGTAAATACCGCTGTCGTCTTTTTTAATTATTGTTGCATTTACGGTTTTTTCGTAAAATTCGGCAGGGCCAACACCACCTATTATAGCATAAATATAGCCGCTTTCCCTCATTGCTTGTAAAGTTTTAAAAAGAAGCATTTTGCCAATGCCTTTACCCCTGTGCTCTTCTAAAACAGCGGTGGGGCCGAAAAAATCTTTCGCTATAGAGTCGTAACAGGCATAGCCTACGGGCCTATTATCAATTGTGGCAACAAAGCAGCTAACGGGCAGCCTTGAAAAGCACACTTCAAATTCGTTAAAGGCAGATATACCCGATAAGCTTTTCACAAATTCGCATAAATGGTATTTATCGGGCGCCAGTGGCCTGAATATTTTAACGCCCGCTTTTTGCGCCTGTTCATCTACGCTGTAATTTGGCAAATGCAATAAGTTTACTAACATGTCTTCCATTAAATATCCTCATCTCTTGTAACTACTGATATTACGTTTTATTTTAACAGTAAATAGTTTAAGTTTATATAAGTTTTATCGTGCTCTTTTGCGTAATAATCGCCCTGGCTCACATATCTAAAGCCGAATTTTTCTATAATATGCTTTGAAGTGCTGTTATTATCAAAGTGCCCGCAAGATAGCCCGTCCAGCGGTAATTCTTCAAGCGAGTAATCTATAACGGCTTTAACCGCCTGTGTTATTAAGCCCTTGCCCCAATAATCTTTCGATAAATAATACACAAGCTCTTTTAATTTCAAATGGCTGTATGGCTGTTTCTCGTTTAGCTGTGAAACATGTAAGGCAATATTTCCTATAACTTTATTATGCTCATTGTGCACAATGGCAAGCGCGTTTTTTTGCGCTATAAATTTTTGCAAAAGCGCCTGTGTTTCGCTTTTTGTGCTGTGCTTTTTCATGCCAAGCATTTTCATAACATCTTCGCACGATGTAATTTGAAATAAATCGTCAATATCTTCTTTTCTAAAAGTGCGCATTGTTAAATATTGCGTTTTTATTACAGTGTTTTCTAAATTTATTGCTATATCCATATATACTCCCGCCGGGCGCGTAGCCATGCATTCTTATTTTTAAGTAGACATTTTTTATAAAGTGTATTAATATATTATAAAGTAATTTAAAATTTATAAAACGGAGAAAATGAACATGAGTGAAAGCTTAATTATAAAAAGCATAGAATTATGCGATATTAGCGTGCCGCTTATAACGCCGTTTAAAACGGCTTTGCGCACAGCTTACGGCGTTAATTCAAGCTTAGTTAAAATAACAACACAAAGCGGTTTAATTGGCTATGGTGAAGCGCCTGAAACGCCTAAAATAACTGGCGATACAAAAGGCGGTATTTACAGTGCAATAAACGAGAGCATTGCGCCCGTTTTAATAGGCAAAGATATAGCCGATTTTGAAAACACAATGCAAGAATTGCAAGAGAGCATTGTGGGTAATTATTCGGCGAAAGCCGCTGTTGACATGGCTATATACGACATATATGCTAAAGCGCTTAAAATGCCGCTTTACAAGCTGCTTGGCGGCGCAAAAGGCAGCGTGAAAACCAATATAACAATAAGCGTAAACAGCACACAGCAAATGGTGCAAGACAGCGTAAAAGCAGTTCAAAACGGCTTTAGTATGCTTAAAATAAAAGTGGGCAAACAAAGCGGCACAAAAGATGCGTATACAGTAGAGCAAATTCGCAAAGCTGTTGGCGATGATATTATTTTGCGTGTAGATGCAAACCAAGGCTGGCAGGCAAAACAGGCAGTGGAAATTATAAAGATTATGGAGCAAAAATGCCTTAATATTGACCTTGTAGAACAGCCTGTAAAAGCGCACGACTTAAAGGGTATGCAGTATATAACGCAATCGGTATACACTAATATTTTAGCAGACGAGAGCGTTTTTAGCCCGAAAGATGCTATAGACATATTAAAAATGGGCGCGGCTGATATAATTAATATAAAGCTAATGAAATGCGGCGGTATTTACAATGCGCTTAAAATATGCGATATAGCGCAAACAATGGGCGCAGAGTGCATGATGGGCTGTATGCTTGAAACAAAAGTTGCCACAAGCGCCGCCGCACATTTTGCAGCAGGCAAGTTAAACGTAAGCAGAGCAGACCTTGACGGCCCACTGCTTTGCAGTGAAGACCCATTCGCAGGCGGCCCTGTGTTCAATGGCGAGAATATAATTATGCCAAGCGGCTATGGAATAGGCATTGAGAAAGTGCCGTGCGAGTTTAAGTAATTAGAGTATAGCGGAGGTTGTTTATATTATGCGTACTTTTCACTAAATTCACCCTGTAAAAAACATAGCAAACTTATAAATACACTTATATAGGATAAGGTAACTTTTAATTTAGCTTTCTTTAGCACCATTAGCAGGTGTAAGACGAAAAAGCTGTCATTAAGTATTGTTCTTTTTTGGCTGTACAGATGCTTATGGTGCGGCTGTTAGGGCACAGCGTTTGGGGTCCGGGGGACTCGCAACCCCCGGCGCTTTTGTTACTTTTCACGCTGAAAAGTAAAAGCTCACAAGTAAGCATACTTTAAGCCTACAAGTAAGAAAACCAAATTATCTCTTCGTTCAAAATAATAAAAACTAATTACCCATTATTTATAGTATATCCTCAACCTCAGCCGCTATCATATTGTGAATAAGCGAGCGCATGCGCACAAGCTTAACATTATCTCTTGTGGGGCAAACCCTGTTTGTTAGAAGAACAACAAATAGGCCGCTGTCAGGGTCTACAGCCATGCTGGTGCCTGTGAAACCTGTGTGCCCGAAAGAGCGCTCGCCGAATAAATCGCCCATAAAATTGGCGGGGCTGTGCGCAAGGTTAAAGCCCAAACCACGGAACTCCCTGTTTTCACCGGGGGTTCTGTTTTTTATTGCGGCGTTCATTACGGCGCTTGATAAAAACCGCTTGCCGCTAAGCGTTTTGCCGCCCAGTGCAAGCATTTGTGTGAATATTGCCATATCGCCTATCGTGCTGAAAACGCCTGCGTTGCCCGATATGCCATTTAAAAACCTTGCGTTTTCATCGTGCACTTTGCCACATATAAGCTCGTTTGTTATAGGGTTAATTTCTGTGGGTGCAATATCGCCTTTTGGGCGGTATGTTGTGTTTTTTAAGCAAAGCTCGTCAAAAACAAGCTTTTGCGCTAATACATCAAGGGGCGCGCCGCCTATTTTTTCAAGTATTTTGCCAAGTAAAATATAACCTATACAGCTGTAAACAGGCACTTTACCAACAGGGTTTACAAGCTTAATATTCAATATGGCATTTACAATGTCTTCATGCCCTTTGGAAATTTCACTTATGTAAAGGTGGGCGGGCAGGCCGCTTGTATGTGTCATAAGGTTTAAAACGGTAATTGCCGCTTTATCTTCATTTGTATCAAAAAAATAATCGAGCCTATCGTAAAGCCGCAATTTCCCCATTTCAATAAATTTAAGAGCTATTGTGCTTGTGCTTACTATTTTAGACATGCTAGCTATATCAAATAATGTATCAACGCTTGCTTTGCCAAAACTTTTTTGCAGCAGTATATTTTCTTTAACGCCTATTGAAAGGCACGCAGAGGGGTAAGCGATATTAATATTTTCTTCAATTTTTTCGCATACATTTGAAAACATAAATTTTACCTCTTTATTATATAACTGTTTTTGTTATACGTGTAACTTTAAATATACTAAACGCATATATAATTGTCAAGAGATGTGCATGCAAATAGTTACAGATTTATTAAAATCTGTTATAGCTTTATGATTTTACTTGACAAATTCATGTTAAAAATGTTACTATAATTCACAGTGGTATGTAGATTTTTATGCACTATGTACACACTGTTATAATTGAATTTGGAGGAAAAAATAATGAAAAAATTGCTGGCATTATTATTGGCAAGTGCAATGCTATTATCTCTAGCTGCTTGTTCTACACCTACAGAAGAAGCGCCGGTTGAATCAGCGCCTACAGATGCTTCACAAGCTACCGAAGAAGTATCAACAGAGCCTGTTGCTATCACAATCAGCTACCCAGACAACCCAACACTACCTTATGAGGAAACATGGTCTGCGTTTGTTAAAACATCAGAAAACGCAAATATCGATTTAACTATCGAGCCAATCCCAACCTCAGAATATGCAACAATAGCTTCGCTTGCACTTAACACAGGCGAAAATTTAACAGATGTTTATATGTATATGAACACAGCAGGTGAGGGTTCTTCTTTGGCTCTTAACGGTGCTATTGTTCCTATGAGCGATTACTCTGATTGGACACCTAACTTCAACGCACAAGTTGAGAGATTAGGTTTGCAAGAAGCAGTTGATGAGCTAAAATTAGCAGATGGCAAATTATATTACTTACCATCACTATACGATGTGCCTATCTATGACGCAGGTTTAATCCTACGTGCAGACTTCTTAGAGGCAAACGACCTTGAAGTTCCAACAACAACAGATGACCTATACAATGTTTTAAAAGCTTATAAAGAAGAATATCCTGATTCATATCCTTTGACATCATGGGTTTACACTTCTATTACAACACGTATGTTAATGCCTGCTTTCGGCGTTAGCTTCGGTGGTGGTTCATCATCAGGCTCATACGTTCTAAGCTACGACTATGAAAACGGCGAATACTTTGCAGGCGCAACAAGCGAAGGCGCACGTGAGTTCTTTAAATACATGTACAAACTAAGCTCTGAGGGCCTATATGACCCTGAAGTTAGCGACGGCGACGGCGCAACAACTAAAATTGTTGGCGGCGGCGCAATGGCTACATACGCTTGGTATGACCAAATTGGCGGCTTTGAAGCTGCAAGCGAAATTGAAGGCTACGACCTTGCTATGATGCTACCTTTAGAAGGCACAGCTGGCGCATACCACATGGAAGCTTCTTACACAAGTTTCGGCATCATGTTCCCATCTGCTACTGCAAAACGTGACGACTTCGAGCAAATTGTTCGCGCAGTAGACGAAATGTTCTATGGCGAAGAGAATGCAAAAATTTGGAACATCGGTGTTGAAGGCGAAGCTTACACAATGGACGGCGATACAATCGTTTATAACGACGAAGTTGCAAACTCAGCTGATGGCATTTACAAAACAATGCAAATTCTTTACGGTGTAGGCTCTAACGGCTCACAAGTTGTGTGGGAAAACGAGCTTATCCTTACAAAATATGATGAAGAATTCGCACAACTTAACACAGATATCAAAGCTTTAGAAGACGGTAACTCAATTAGACCTAAACCTCCTGTGCCTTTATTTGACGATATAGATGCAGAAGAAGTTGGCTTCTTAAGAACACCTCTTCAAGATGCGGTTACAGTTTGGATTGACCAATTTGTTACAGCACAAAAAGACCCTAACGACGATGCTGTTTGGGCACAATATGTTGCTGAATTAGAGGACGCAGGTCTAGAGGAATATCTTGAATATTACAATAACAACTTGCCCTAATAATTAAAGCACACAGTTCAATTTAATTATTGAATAATAATACCTGTTGCCTAAGGTTAAACTTGGGCAACAGGTTAGGTTGTTTAATAGCACATTTATATTATATGAGGCACGAATATAATATAAATTGGCATGTGGGGCATCCCTGCCCCACGCCATAGAATAAGATATGAATAATCGAAGCAAAGCGAAGATTATTTATATTATGCGTACTTTTCACTAAATTCACCCTGTAAAAAACATAGCAAACTTATAAATACACCTATATAGGATAAGGTAACTTATTTTTTAATACTATCTAGCACCATTAGCAGGTGTAAGACGAAAAAGCTGTCATTAAGAATTGTTCTTTTTTGGCTGTACAGATGCTTATGGTGCGGCCCTTAGCAGTAATCGTTGGGGTTTGGGGCCATCGAAAGGCCCCAACGCTTTTGTTACTTTTCACGCTGAAAAGTAAAACGCCTTATAGAACTTGAAAAGCACAGCAAACAAAATAACAAAAAACATGCTTTGCGAAAAGAAAAAATATAAAAGCAAACCTAAACACTACAAAAAAGCTTTAGCTTTTGCTACTTTTCACGCTGAAAAGTAAAAGCTCACAAGCAAGCATGCTTTAAGCCTAGAA
>CAYJEU010000011.1:0-55404 GCA_964369565.1 uncultured Bacteroides sp.
CTTTTTAATATTATCATTTATATCCGCCTTTGTCAATGCTTTTTTTGTGTTTTTTTTACATTTTTTTAACTTTTTCAAAGGCCCCTCTATATGTAGTATTCAAGGCACATTGAACACACAATTTTACCAAAAAAACACGCGATTTTAAGCACGTAAAATTGCACGAAAAAAAATCTATGCTATATCATTAATTTACATATTGCTTTTACTCGGCTTTTTCTATATAATGTATATATATTAAAATACATATAACAGAAAGGCAGACTAATGAATCGCACAAAAATACTATATATGACACAAATCGCAATTTTTATTGCAATAGAATTTATTATATCTTTTACTCCGCTTGGCTATGTAAATGTTCCGGGGTTAAGTATAACGTTTTTAATGGTGCCTGTTGCACTTGCCTCTATGCTTTTAGGGCCTATGGCAGGTAGCATACTGGGTTTAACTTTTGGGCTAACAAGTTTTGCACAGTGTTTCGGCGCAAGTGCTTTCGGCGCGGCGCTTTTATCTATCAGCCCATTAAACACATTTGTATTATGCGTTTTCCCAAGGGTATTGGCAGGCTTTTTGCCGGGCCTTACATTTAAGCTTCATGCAGAGGGCCTTAAAATCAGCGAGCTGCGTTATTCTACATATATAACCACAGCGCTTTTTGCAAGCTTATTAAACACCGTTCTTTTCACAGGCGGGCTTTTACTGTTCTTTTGGAACACGCCTTACATACAAGAGCTTGCCTCGAGCATGAACGCATTAAGCCCTGTATTATTTGCTGTTTTATTTGTGGGTTTAAACGGTTTAGTAGAAGCTATCGCGTGTTGCTTTATTGCCGGCACCGTTGCAAAAATGTTGCACAAAGTTGTAAATCACCACACAAACATTCGTACGCAAGATGTTATTAAAATTGTTGCTGAGTTCCATGTGCAAGACGGCAATCGCGACGAGTATTTGAAAACCGCAAGGCTTTTGGAGGAAGAAAGCCAAAAAGAGCTTGGCTGTTTATACTATGTTATTCACGAGGATATTGACGACGAAAACACAATAACTATGATTGAAACTTGGGAAAATGAAGAGGCAATAGAGCGCCATAATAACTCTGAGCACTTTAAGGAATATGTTCCCATCTTACAATCTTTAACACAGCCTGAGGCGAATATTCGCAAGTACAGGGAAATTGAGCATTAAAGAAAGCCATTCAGGTTTATATTTTTCTCTAAAATGTTACGGAGGGTTTATATGTGTGTTGGCAATAACGATATAAGCAAGAAGAGCAAGCCCGGAAAAATTGAAGATGAAATGAATTGCGCGCCTATTTTAAAGGCTATTTTAGATGCAGCCCCTATAGCCTTGAATTTGTGGAGCGCAGATATGGTTAACATTATGTGCAATAAGCATGTAATGGATATTTTCAACATAGAAACAGAAAAAGAATATATCGAGAACTTTCATAAGTTTTCACCTGAGTTTCAGCCTAACGGCAAAACGTCGCAAGAGATGATGCATATAAATTTTGGCAAGGCAGTAAAAGAAGGCAAAAATGTTTTTAACTGGATGCATCAAACGCTTAGCGGCGAGCCTGTGCCCAGCGAGATAACACTGGTGCGCCTTGAAACCGGCAGTGATGAGCTATGTATGGTTGGCTTCGTTCGTGATTTAAGGCAAACTTTCTTAGCCATAAATGCCGCGAGCGAAAACTACGATTACTATTTTACAGATTCCGTGCCCACTAATTTGCTATTAAGCGAAATTTCAGGGCTTTCCTCCGAATGGTTTTTCAGTGTGGATTTAAGAACGAGCAATATGCGTTTTCACATGCAATCTTCCCCTGTAAACAGCTCGGAGTTTTTTGCAATTGAAGATTTGCTAACAAACGGTGTTATTCATAAAGACGATACGCAAGAATTTAATGTAGTTATCAAAAATTTAAAAAGCGGCGTTTTCGAGCCTTATGATATAAGAATTTTAAACCAGAAGGGCGAATACCGTTATTGCCGTTTAATTTACAAAGTTATAAAAAACAACGAGCAAACGCCTATATTTGTTATAGGTAAAATTATTGATGTGCACGAGCAAAAATTATTGCTTGAGCGCTCACAAAAAGACCTTTTAACAAATTGCTATAACAAAATAAGCTCAGAGCTTTTAATATCGGAAAGGCTGCGCACTGCCCAAACAGGTACCCATGCGGTTTTCATGGTAGATATTGATAATTTCAAAGCTATAAACGATAACCTCGGGCATTTTTTCGGCGACGAAGTTCTTAAAGAACTGGCAGACGGGCTTTTCAAAGTGTTCAGGGACGACGACATTGTATCCAGAGTTGGCGGCGATGAATTCCTTGTTTTCCTTGAAAACATAACTGACGAATCTATTTTAAGGCAAAAGGCAGAAAAGATACTTGAAATTTTCAA
This sequence comes from uncultured Bacteroides sp., assembly GCA_964369565.1. Classification (GTDB taxonomy): domain Bacteria; phylum Bacillota; class Clostridia; order Oscillospirales; family Ruminococcaceae; genus Ruthenibacterium. The sequence goes on from CAYJEU010000011.1 coordinate 2,415, forward strand.
CAGAACATATTTTGGCGCAGATAAAAACTATACTGTTTCGGGAAGCGTTGGTATAGCGCTTTACCCCGACAACGGCAAAGTGTTTGAAGATTTGTATCAAAATGCAGATAAAGCGCTTTACCAAGCTAAGCTTTCGGGTAAAAACAGGTATGTTATTTATACCGATGAGCTAAGCACAGGCACTATGCGAAACACCACTAAAATTGAAAACGCCGATAGAATTGCAGGCTCTTATTTTGATTACGACCTTATTTCGGCAATTTTCAATGTTTTATACGAGCATAACGGTAACGAATATTCTATAAAGCAGGCTTTAAAGTTTATATGCGATAAATATACCGCAGACAGAAGCTATGTTTTTGAAACGCTGGATGACGGCGCAACATACGATAATACATTTGAATATTGCAAAGAGGGCATTAATAGCGAGCAAGCTAATTTACAGGGCATACCCAGTGAATTGTTTGTAGATTTTATAGACAAAGCCGTTCACGGCATAATTTACACAAACGATTTAAGAGAAACCCTGCAACACGACGAAGCTTATGCCATCATGGATAACCAGGGCATATTGTCTTTTGTGCACGCACAAATTAAAAAAGACGATAAAATGACATTTTTCATAGGCCTTGACGACTGCACCAAAACCAGAGTGTGGAGCGAAAAAGAAATAAACAGCCTACAGTATATAGGCAAGCTTCTATCTGTTATTTTGCAAGGCTCGCATTTGCGCGAAAAAGTTAATGCGCTTGATGAAAACAATAAAAATTCTGCGCATATATTAGATAGCCTCGATTCTGTTATTTATATATCCGACACCGATAATTACGAACTTTTATATTTAAACGAGGCCGGCTTAAAAGCAATTGGCGGCCTTACAGCGCATGAAATAAAAGGCGGAAAATGTTATAAACTGCTACAAGGGCTTGATGAGCCATGTCCATTTTGCACTAACGATAAGTTAAGCGCCGACGAATATTACGAGTGGTCTTACTACAACCCCATGATAGACGGAACGTTTTTACTTAAAGATAAGCTTATCCCTTACAACGGGCGCCTTGCAAGGCTGGAAATAGCAACAAATATATCTAAAGTTGTATCGCTTGAAAAAGAGCTGAAAGAAAAATTAGACGACGAGCTTTTCTTATCAAGCTGTGTTGAAATGCTACATTCAGGCAACGAGCCCACTGTTTCAATTTACAAATTGCTCCAAAGCGTTGCCGAGTATTACAAGGCACAAAGAAGCTATATTTTTGAAATATCCCAAGACGGAGATAGAATTAGCAATACTTTTGAATGGTGCAACGAGAATGTTAAGCCGTTTAAAGATTTGTTGCAGTTTTTACCTGTTGAAAAATTTGGCATGTTAATGGAAAACTGCAAAAACAAGCTTACATTTTCACTTAGCAGGGACGAGCTTTGCAGCTCGGAAAATTCTATAGAGTATGAATTAATGGCAGATCAAGGTATTAAACAGTTAATTGTAAGCCCTATAGTTACCCAAGATGGTATCGTTACAGGGTTTGTGGGTATAGATAACCCCGGTTTAAACGAGAAAAAATCGTTTATTATTCAATCGGTGGCTAAGTTTATTGCAAATTTCTTAGACCAAACCCAGCTCATTGCAAAGCTAAATAAACTTAGCTATTATGACACCCTTACGGGCCTTAAAAACCGCCAAAGTTATAATGATGCAATTCGTCTTTTGAACAAAAAGCATATAAAAAGCCTTGGTATTATTTATATAGATATAAAAGGCCTTGCAATAATTAACGATTCAAAAGGCATAATTTTTGGCGATAATGTTCTTGTTAGGCTTGCAAATATATTATCAGACATATTCGGCGAGGACGTATACCGCGTTGGCGGCGATGAATTTGTAGTGTTCAGTGAAAATTCAGCTGAAGATGATTTTGAAGAGAATGTTGGCACAATTAAAGATATACTAAGGCAGGAAAAAGATTTTAACACAACTATCGGCTTTACATGGAACCAAAACTTTAATTTGAATACAAGCGATGATATAGACCATAGCGGCAGCGAAAAGTATAACCGCATACTTAGCGAAAACTTAGACAGCGAAATTAAAAACGGAAAATATGTTGTATTTTTGCAGCCGCAAATGGATTTATCCACAAATAAAGTAACAAGTGCCGAAGCGCTTGTAAGAAGAATTGGCGCCGGCAAGGCTAACCAGCCGCCTATATCTTTTATACCATTTTATGAAAAAGAGGGTATTATTTCAAAAATTGATACATTTGTATTTGAAACCGTTTGCAAAGCTATTAAAGAGTGGCGCGATAACGGCAACAAACAAATAAAAAGTGTTGCAATAAACTGTTCACGAATGACGGTAGCCGAAAAAGGCATAGTTGAACTTTTCTCATCACTTTGCGACAAATACGGTGTGTCTAAATCTGAAATTGTAATAGAAATTACAGAAACCACAAATGAAATAGGCGAACATGTTCTAAAGAAAATAATACAAAAATTCACCGACGCAGGTTTTTCTATTTCTTTAGACGACTTCGGCAGTGGCTATTCTAATTTAACGTCGTTTGTTATGTCTGATTTTGACGAAGTTAAAATAGATATGCGCTTAATAAACGACATACATGTAAATGAAAAATCCAAAGTGCTTACAGAAGTTGTGCTTGTTCTTTGCGAAAAGTTGAACAATTTAGTATCGGTTGCCGAGGGCATTGAATATGTTGAGCAATTCAACATATTAAAAGAAATGGGCTGTTGTAAAGGGCAAGGTTACTATTTTGATAAGCCGATGACAATTAGCGATTTCACCAGTAAGTACACAGATTTAAAACTTTAAGCTTTAAAGCATTAGTTTAAAAACCGTTTGCTAATTAATAGCAAATATAAAAAGCCGCCTTGCATTTTTTGCAAGGCGGCTTTTTATTATAATGTATTATAGCTCTTCAAAGTATTTTATGCCCTGGTATGTTTTCAGCTTATTTATAACACTCTCTTGCGGCAAATCTTCTAAAGACCTCAACGTTATTATAAACGCCAATGTGCTTTGCGAAAGTGCGCTTTCGGTTTCTGTTTGTAAATTGCTCGCTTGCAGCCGCTCTTCTTTTAAAAACTTCAAAAAATCTTTCATAGAGCAGCGATTTCGCAGTTCAATAAAAACTTCAACAACTTTTGCACGCTTGTGAATTTTATTGTCAAACTTATGTAAAATTGATAAAATTAAAAACATCATTAATTGCGCTAAAATAACAACCTCATAGAAACCTATGCCTATTGCTATACCAATTGTGGCAGATGCCCACAGGCCTGCGGCTGTTGTTAAGCCCTTTATTTGGTTGCGCCTTGTTACAATTATTGTTCCGGCCCCTAAAAAACCTATGCCGCTAATAACTTGCGCGGGCATCCTCATAGGGTCTGATATAGCATATACTTCGTAAACATAAATATTTGTCACCGATACAATACATGCGCCAAGGCTAACAAGCATATATGTTCTAAGCCCTGCAGGGCGGTTTTTCAAGCCGCGCTCAAGCCCTGATAGCCCGCCGAGCAGTATTGAAAGAAAAACCCTAAAACTTACTGAAATTATATTTAGCTCTCTTAGTATATCTATATCAAAAATTTCTATCATTTATATTTTATATAGCTTGAAAAAATTCCAAACTATACCCTTTCTTCAATTATTTTTACAAATTATAAAAACGCCTTTTAAAAACAAAAGGCATTTCAAATACTGCAATCTATTATACCGCAATTTCCATATTAGCGCAATAATGCAATGCTACAAAAACAATTTAACTTGTTTTACGCTTTTTCACATTACTTCTAAATAAACCGGCTGTGTGCACAAAAACAGCCTATGCGCTTTCCTTTGTAATTATTACAAATTAAAAATTTCATGCGGCGTTAAATACTCAAATTCACTTTTGTCGTGCGTTATATATATAACTGTTTTATTTTTCACTTCTCGCTGTAAATACTGAATGGTTTTCTGCTTTGTTTCATCGTCTAGGCCTTTGAACGGCTCGTCTAAAAGCAACACATCACAGCGGGCAAAAAGTGCGCGCAAAATTGCAACACGCCTTTTCATTCCGCCCGATAATTCAAAAACCTTCTTACCGCCCAAACCGCCAAGCCCAACTTGCTTTAGGCCTTCATCCAGCTTTGCTTTAGCCATAGTTGCGCCAGTGTTTTTATAAAGGTGCGCAATCATTAAATTGGCATATACATCAAGGTTTTCACAAAGCCTGTCCTCCTGGAAAACAGCACTGAACTTTGCGTTTTGAACACCTGTTATGCTACCACTATCTTGCTTTTCAAGCCCCATTATAAGGCGAAGCAATGTTGTTTTCCCTATGCCCGATTGCCCCATAATACAGCTTATTTCATTTTTCTTAAAACTAATATTTAAATTGTTTAGCACTGCTAAATCGCCATATTTCTTACAAATATTTTCAAGTACTATCATTTCACATGCACCTTTATTAATTGATTGCACGCAATTTTAATTAAAAACGAAAACACTTTTTCAAACAAAAAGCTCACCGCTATTATAACTATAGTCCACGCAAATAGAGATGGCGTGTCTAAAAATATTTTCGCCTGGTATAAATTGCCGCCTATAGAGTTATCTGTAAAACCTATAACTTCAGCTGCTATGCCTGCCTTAAAGCTCATGCCAAGCCCCACAAGGCAAGCCGATTCAAAAAACGGCATAATTTGCGGAATGGTGATATATCTTAATTTAGCTATGCTTGCAACTTCAAAAACAAATGCCATTTCCGCCAGCTGTTTATTTAAGTTATTAATGCCGCTTAAAACATTTGTGTAAACCACGGGCATAACCATAATAAGGCTTATAAAAATGGCAATATTCTCTGCTGAAACCCATATTATTACTAGCACTATAATAGATGCCACCGGCACGGATTTTGCAATTATAATTAGCGGGCTTACCCATTGTTTAAACAATTTCACTTTGCTTGATATTACAGCAAGCAATGTTCCTATTACAACCGCCAAAACAAAACCTGCGCTTATTCTCAGCATTGTAAAAAACACAGCTTGCCAAAAATAAAATTGCTGAATTAGCAATAAAAGTTCTTTAAAAACAGAAATGGGTGATGCCAATAATATTTGGCTGTTTATAGCCATGCTTAAAAACTGCCAAAGGGCTATCCATGAAAGGATAACCCAAAACGGCATTTTCTCTTTTTTGATTTTGTTATTGGTTTGCATAGTAGAAATCGTCATTTGGCATTGCGCCGCCAATAGCTTGTGGGTTTTGCTCGAACAGAACATTTAAATAACCCGATAGCATTTCTTGCATCTCGTCGCCCTGTACAAATGTTATATTGCAAAGCGGTATTGCTATTTGCGCAACAGCTTCGGGCACAATTTCATATTGCCCCACCAGCGCCGCGCCTTCTTGTACATTCTCGTTAATAAAATTCACGCTTTGCTCGTATTGTGCCATAAAATCGGCCACAGCGTCAGGGTTTTGCTCTGCAAACTCTTTGTTCACCACACAAACACCCGTAACAAGCGCGCCGCCTATATCTGAACTGCCCCACACCTCGGTTAAATCTAGCGCAACGCGTATGTTTTCATTTTGCACTTGGGCAGTTGTTGCAAAAGGCTGTGGCAACATAGCAATTGAATTTGCATTCGCATCTATAGCTGCAACAACTTCCGCTTGCTCTGTTTTCCACTCTATTGTAACTTCGTTTGTTAAATTATTTGCGGCTAAAATTTGGTTTAGCGCATACTCAGGTGTAGCGCCTTTACCTGCGGCGTTAATTGTTTTGCCTTTTAAATCTTCAACACTTTGCATCGTTTGGCCATCTTCCACAATATATAATACGCCAAGCGTATTTATAGCAATAACCGAAACCGCCCCTTGTGAGTTGTTGTAAATTGCACTTGCTACATTTGCCGGCACCGCCGCAATGTCAACTTCACCTTGCACTATCATCGGCGTTACAACATCTATGGCAGTTTCTATTGAAAATGTGTAGTTGTTGCTTTCAATATCGCCATTTTCAGCGTCGCTCATAAACTTTACCATTCCCATTGCCGTTGGGCCATTTAGCGCAACAACAGAAACATCAACAGGCTCTGCTGCAGGCTGCTGACCGCTTTCGCTCTCTTGCTCGCTTTGCTCTTGGCTTGTTTGCACCTCGGTAGTTTGCGAGCCTGAGCCCTGTGTTGCCACTTGCCCGCAAGCAGTAAAAGCGGCAAGCGCCATAACAAGCGCTAAAATTATAACTATACTTTTTTTCATTTTACTCTCCATTTAATTAGTTTAGAGGAAAAGCATATCAGAGCAAAATTTTCTTAAGCTCTTCCTCGTTTTTAATAAATAGAACATCATCATTGTGCTCTATAAAACCACTTGTTTTTAAAATTGCAATTTCCCTAAATAAACTGGCGCGGCTTATGCTTAAATATTTTGCAAGCTTTTGTTTGGATTTTATATTAACTGCATCGCCATCGCCTTTATTTTTCAGCAAATAGTGCACAAGCTTTTGCTTTGCGCTTTGCATTGTTAAGCTTTCAATTCGCGCTATTAAAAATTGAATTTTTGTGTTATATAACTTTAAAAACCTGCTTACAAGCTCGAAATTATTGCGCATTAACTCGTAAATTACATTGTCTGGTATTATTAGCGCTTTAACATCTGTGCTGCATTTAATATTTGTGTTTATTTTGCTTTTATTAAAAACATTGCTAATTCCAAGGCAATTTCCGGCTTTTAATGTGGACAAATAAACTTCATTGCCCGAAACAGAATTTGTATACACCTCTATTTGCCCTTCTAAAATTAATATAACATTATTCTCGCTGTGTTCTTTTATGTAGCGGTTTTTCTTAGCGCTAATAAAAAAAACTTCGTTATACGGTATATTTACCCCTTTAAACAACTCAGACGCGGATGTTATCTCATCTACTAACGCCACTTGGTCTTTAGTCATAATATCACAATCCTCGCCAAATATTATTTTAGAATATTCACAGCATATTTTTAATTAAAGTATACCACAAAAATATAATTTGTCAATAAAAACGTCTCATATAAGACTATATTTTGCTTTTTTCGTCAAGTTAAACACCTTGCTCGTTAACACAATTTAGCATTTCTATTACATATTACCATAAAAAGGCACCGCTAGTGTGCAGTGCCTTTTTACATATTAAATTTACAGCTATAAAACGCTAGCTTTTTGCTTTAAACTCAAAGCTTATTGAGGGAATTTATTGCTAACTGCGCTTGCAGTGCCCTTCGCCTTAAAAACAGCTTTTGCATTAAATTATAAGCGTTAATCTGCTTTACATTTACTTATATTCACCGTAGCTTATACTGTTTTCGCTGCTTTTATTGCTGTTATCGCCAGTGTTTTGCGGCGCACTGTTGCCTGCCGGCGGCGATACCCCTAAATCAGGCACATAATAAGTGCCGCTTAAATAGCCAAGTGCCGCCAGTGTTTGATAATATTGGTTTTCATTCACATTAAAGCCGTTTAAATTATTACCGTTAAAGGCCCAAATTTCGCCGTTCCTCTTTATTGTTACGCTTACATTTTTACCGTTTAATTGTTGAAAAACAAAATGAGGAATAAAATTTTCGCTACCTGTTGCGCTGTATTCAAGCACAGCACCGCTTTGTGCACTTGCAATAGAGTTTGCAAACGCCTGCCAATCTGCGTTATGTTGCTGTGTGTTAAAAGCAAAAACATTGCCGCTTGTGCTAATACATGCCAGCAATAAGCCTGTGAACACTAAAGAATAAATTTTCTTGTTTTTTATAAATGTTTTCATATTATCTCTCCTTTACAGATGTGCTTTTAATAATTCGGCCTTAACTTCTTTCACGTTTAGCTGTTAGTAAACAGCTTCTTTTAATAAATTGTAGCTAGCAAAGCATAAAGCTTAAATTGCGCTTTTATGCACATAGCTTTCATAAAAGCAAACGGCATTAATGCTTATTAATATTATTTACAAATGCAAATTTATTATTAAATTTTTTCATGCCTGTTTTAACAAATTTTACCTTCAAATTGCAAAGCTGCATTAATATTTTCGCTTTAGTTAAAATTTTTTAACCATTATTATTGGCGTGCCTACACGCTTTATATGTATGCGCTTTCAAAACTATTGATTTTTAAGTAGTTTTGTGCTAAAATTATTTAGCATACTCTATTAGTGTGCCTTAGTGCAATATGCACATTTATCAAACAGGCATTAAAAACAAATTAAAATTAATGCTTTTAAATGCTTTTACATAAAAAAGCAAAAATTATATGCCGCAATGCGGCGAAAGGACTATTTAATGAGCGTTTTTGAAATCGTGAGCGGAGTTTTATTAATTTTAAGCAGCATAGTTATTATATTGCTAGTGCTTATGCAAGAATCTAAAGGGCGTGGCTTATCGGGCGTTATCGGCGGCGGAGAAATGAACGACGCCAGAGGTAATTCACCGGCAAACAGGCTTGAAAAATTCACTAAAATTGCTGCAATTGCATTTTTCATTCTTGCAATCGGCGTTGGCATTGTTAGCGTTTATTTCGCTTAATTTACAGTTTTATAGCTATTTAATTGTCGTTTCGGCTTAGCCTACACGGCAATTTTTCCTTGCAAGTATGTTTTACCATAGCCCCTACAGCAATTTACTTTGTTTTAAAGCGCGCCGAAAAGGAGTGTTTCATAATGACAAAAATTTTTTTACTCGGTGAATTAAAAATAATTGAAAATAATACAGAGCTGCTTAGAAATGTGCTTTCAAACAATGATAAGACGGCAATTTTGGAATATTTAATTTTAAATATGGGCCATCAAACAGAAATAGACGATATTATTAAAATTATACCGGGCGAGGAAAACTTCAAAAAAACACGAAAAGACACTTTCAAGCTTTTAAACGAGCTTAAAACAGATTTATCGCAAGAGAGCTTTAAGGATTGTTTTGAGCTTACCGGCAATACTTGCGCTTGGAAAAAAAGCGAAAATGTGGTTTTGGATATAGACGTGCTGGCTAGTATATGCGACGATGTTATAAACGCAAAAGAGCTTAACAGCGATATTGTTAGAGTGAGCGAGGATTTAATTTTAACCTACACTAATGATTTGCTTAACAATTCAAAAAACAGCAATATATATCAAAAGCAGCGTTTAAAAGTGCGCGAGCAGTATATTAGCGGGCTTAAAAATTATATTAAATTGCTTAATGAAAACGAAAAGTATATTGATGTTGCGCGTGTTTGCAAGCTTGCTTTGGAATCTCAACCGCTGGATAAGCACTTTATTGTGCTTTTTATGCAAGCGCTTGTTAAAATAGACAGGGAAAAAGAAGCGATAACATATTATAAAAATATAGTTAATTTATTTGACAAATATATGGGCACAGAGCCACCGAAAGAAATAACAGATTTTTACGCTGAGCTTATGCAAAATAAGCACGGCAGCGAAATTGAAGCGCAAAACTTATTTTTAGATTTAAGCAGCAATTTAGAGCCCTCGCACAAAGAAAAAATACTTGTGTGCGATTATTCAGTATTTAAAGATATTTACCGCTTATACATGCGTAATTTTACACGCTTGAATGTAGATATGCACCTTGCGCTTATAACAGTTAAAACAACAGGCGGCGAAAACCAAGTTTTTGAGGCTGAGAAAGCCATGAAACGCTTGCTTGTTATTTTGAAAGAAACTTTGAGAAAAGGCGATACCGTTTCAAGGCACAGCGCTATGCGCTATGTTATATTACTTCCAAGCACTCCAAGCATTACCGAGGGTAGGCGCGTGCTTGAGCGCATAAAGCACACATTTTACAAAGAGGCCGACAATGCGCTTTTCAACTTAACTTACAAATTACTTTCCGTAAGCGACAGTGTTGAAAACATGAAATTGCTTAATTTAGATTAAGCTTATTTGAAAGGAGAGCTGTATGCTACAACTTTACACCCCTATCGGACGTATAACGATAACAAGCGATTATTTGGCAGGCGTTGTAAGTACTGCTGCACAAAGCTGTTATGGCGTTTGCGGCATTGCAACTAATACCGCCGACGATTTAAAGGGCGTTATTTTAGGGCCAAATATCCCAAGCAAGGGCGTGCGTGTTAGCGAAGAGGACGGTATGCTCTGTATAGAATTACACATAAAAGTAACTTATGGCCTAAATATCTCTGCAATTGTTCAAAGCATAACAAATAAAGTTAAATATGCGCTTGAAGATGCAAGCGGTTTAAAAGTGCGCAAAGTAGATGTTTTTGTTGACGATATAGTGTAACAAATAAAATATAAATGCTTTGCAGTAATGCACAGCAAAAGGCTTTTGCCTAATTTTTTGAGGTGAGTAAATGATAACCGGTGATATATTAAAAAACAGCATTATTTCAGGTGCAAATAATTTAGCAAACTACAAAGCAGCAGTTGACGAGCTCAATGTTTTCCCTGTTCCCGACGGTGACACGGGCAGCAATATGAGCATGACTGTTGGCGCTGCCAAAAACGAGCTTTTAGCTTTAGATGAAAACACAACAACCGAAAAGGTAGCTAAAGCTACTGCAAGCGCTATGCTTAGGGGCGCAAGAGGCAACAGCGGCGTTATAACAAGCCTTTTGTTCCGCGGCTTTGGCAAAGCACTTGAGGGCACAAAAACCGCAGGCGCTAAAGAGCTTACAGCGGCACTTGAAAGTGGCGTTGCAGCGGCATACAAAGCTGTTATGAAACCAACAGAGGGCACTATGCTAACCGTTGCGAGAGTAGCGGCGGAACATGCGGCAAAAAGCAAGGAAACAGATGCAGTGAAACTTTGGCAACTTGTGTGCAAAAGCGCAAAAAAAGCGCTTGATGAAACACCCGAGCAATTACCTGTACTTAAAAAAGCAGGCGTTGTAGATGCCGGCGGCCAAGGGCTATTATATGTTTTCGAGGGTATGCTTAGCGTGTTTAAAGATGGCGTTGTCATAGAAGAAAGCGAGCAAAGCGCAAGCGCAAAACTTCAAAGTGATGCAGCCGGCAAAGGCGTTTTCACAGACGAGCTTATGCATGTTGAAGATATAGTAAACGGATATTGCACACAGTTTTTAGTTAATAAAAACGAAGATGCAAACACTGGAAAATTGCGCGCGTTTTTAGAGAGCAACGGCGACAGCGTTGTTGCTATAGAAGACGACGAAGTTATTAACTGCCATGTGCACACAGCAGACCCCGGCAAAATTCTTTCAAACGCAGTTGCACACGGCTATTTAACAAGCATTAAAATAGAAAATATGCACGAGCAATTTATAAGCCGCCAGCAAGAGGCAAAAGGCCTTAAAAAGCAAGCGCAAGCTGAAAAAGACGGCGATGCGGGCGAATTTGCTTATGCGGCGGTAGATACAAGCAGGCCCTACGGTTTTGTGGCAGTTGCCGCAGGCGACGGCCTTCGCGATTTGTTTAAAGATTTAATGGTAGACGCTGTTGTAAACGGTGGGCAAACTATGAACCCTTCAACAGACGATATTGTTAAAGCTGTTCAAAGCGTTGCTTGCAAAACTGTTTTTGTACTGCCTAACAATAAGAACATAATAATGGCGGCAGAGCAAGCGAAAAAAGTGGCAGACCGTGAAATTATAGTTTTGCCCACACGCACAGTGCCGCAAGGTATTACTGCAATGCTAACATTTGATGAAGAGCTAAGCGCTAACGAAAATGCATCTAATATGATGCACGCGGCCGACCAAGTTGGCACAGGCCTTATAACTTTTGCCGCAAGAGATAGCGATTTCGACGGCAAGAAAATTAAAAAAGGCGAAATTTTAGCTCTTGAGAACGGCAAGCTTGCCGCTGTTGGCAGCGATATTGCAAAAACTACTTATAGGCTTGCTCGCAGCATGTGCAAAAAAACAACAAGCTTTGTAACACTTATTTACGGCGAGGATATTAGCGAGGACGAAGCACAAGCAGTAACAAAATTAATAAGCCAAAAATGCGCTGATAATATTGAAGTTTCATGTGTTAACGGCGGCCAACCTGTTTATTATTACATGCTTAGTGTTGAATAAATAGCATTTTAAAATATTAAAGCTTTGCCGAAGTGTGGCGAGAATAACCTTGCCTATCGGCAAAGAAAACAAAATGAATTTATACATAAGAGCGCAACTTTGTAAACGCAAGAAACTATATTTTAGTTTTGCGCAAGCATTGTTTCGCTCTTTTGTTTTTAGTTTTGCGAATTGCTGTTTTTAGTTTAGCAAATTGCAAACACAGCGTTTGCCTATTATTTCCGGCGCAGCCGAAAATCTTTTTTCTGCCGCAGCCTCTCATTTCAAGCGCAATTTAGAAACAGCAGGCAGTAAGCAAAAAAGCAAAAGGCTAACTACTAATTTAAAATATACTAAATTAAAGCTAAGGTGGTGCTAAAATTGGACATTTGCTATTTAAAAGGCGTGGGCGAAAAACGTGCCGCAAGCTTTGCTAAACTTGGCATTTTTACAATAGAGCACCTGTTAAGCTTTTACCCCAGAGACTATATAGATTTCTCTTCACCCTATAGTATAATAAGCGCGCCTTTAGATATTAAATGTGTTGTTAAGGCAGAGGTTTTCAATAAAAGCTCGCACAGGATATCGGGCGGCGGCGAAATACACAAAGTGAACTGCACCGATGATAGCGGCGATATTGTTATTAACTTTTTTAATAACCCCTATGCGCCTAAAAAGCTTGAAATAGGCACAGAGTACTATTTTTTCGGTAAAATAACAGGCAATTTTATTAAGCGTGAAATGTCTAACCCCGTTATTTTGCCAAAAGCCACTGCCGCAAGCTCTCCTTTTGTGGCACTTTACCCGCAAACAAAGGGCATTACAAGCGCCTATATATCGAAATGTGTTAAAACCGCTTTAAACTGTGGGCATAATTTGCCCGAGGCTATATCTGAAGATATCCTAAGCAAATATAAGCTTATTGGAAAAAGCGAGGCTGTAAAAAGCATACATTTCCCAAAAAGCATGGACGATGTTGCCACTGCGCGCCGCCGCCTAATTTTTGAAGAGCTTTTTTTACTGCAAATTGGGCTTTTAGCGCTTAAAAACGGCAATGCGCTTCGTAAAATTAACGGCGTAAAAATTGAAAACAGCGATATAACAAACTTTATTGACAATTTACCATTTTCGCCAACAAATGCACAAATGCGCTGTATCAGCGAAATGTTAAGCGACTTTAAAAACACAACGCCTATGAACAGGCTTTTGCAAGGCGATGTTGGCAGCGGTAAAACTATGGTTGCGGCGGCTGGCGCTTTTGTTATGGCACAAAACGGCTACCAAAGCGTTTTGATGGCACCCACTGAAATATTGGCACTGCAACATTCGCAAACGCTTGAAAAAATGCTTGCACCTTTAGGTATAAAAACAGCTTTGTTAACAGGGAGCGTTAAAGGCAAAGCTAAAAAAGAACTTCTTTCGCAAATAGAAAATGGCGATATTCATTGCATTGTGGGCACACATGCGGTTTTATCTGACGGGGTAGTTTTTAAAAACTTGGCATTTGCCATAACAGACGAGCAGCACCGTTTTGGCGTTAACCAGCGCGCAAAGCTTGCCGCAAAAGCACAAAACCCTCATGTTTTGGTAATGAGTGCAACGCCCATACCGCGCACTTTGGCGCTTTTAATGTTTGCAGATTTGGATATAAGCCTTTTAGACGAAATGCCAAAAGGAAGAAAACGCATAAAAACTTACGGCATAACAAGCAAAAAGCGAAAAGATATGTATGGCTTTTTGCGCGCACAAATACAAAGCGGCAGGCAGGCATATATTGTGTGCCCTGCAATAGAAGATAGCGATGAAAGCGACATGCAGGCGGTTAACAGCTATTTTGAGCAAACAGCACAGCCGCTTTTGCACGGCTTTAAAGTGGGCCTTATGCACGGAAAAATTAAAGCGGCGCAAAAAGCGCAAATAATGAACGAGTTTAAAGAAAACAAAATTAATGCGCTTGTTAGCACAACTGTTATTGAAGTTGGTGTAGACGTTGAAAACGCCAATGTAATAGTAATTGAAAATGCCGAGCGCTATGGCCTGAGCGCTCTTCACCAATTGCGTGGCAGAGTTGGGCGCGGCGCTTATGAATCGCACTGCATACTTATTAGCGACAATACAAACGATGCAACAAAAGAGCGCCTTAGCTTTTTATGCAATAATACAAACGGCTTCGACATAGCAAAGTACGACTTGCAAACCCGCGGCCCCGGCGATTTTTTCGGTAAGCGCCAGCACGGCTTACCAACGCTTAAAATAGCCGATTTAAACACAGATACCCGCACGCTATACGCCGCACAAAAAGAGGCCGCCGCAATTATAGAAAGCGACAGCACATTGCAAAAAAGCGAAAACGCAACATTGAAAAAGCTTGTTCTTGCAATGTTTGGCGAGGGGCAAACTGCGCTTAATTAATTGTATATGCACAAATATTTTATAGCTTTTTCGTGCTACTTTTCAGCTGCTTTACCAATAAATAATTAGTAACCAGCTGTTAAAAAACTACTTAAAAACAGCTAAAACCCACCTGAAAAAGCACTTAAAAACATCTAAAGCAACACCTAAAAATATCTAAAGCAACACCTAAAAACCTCTAAAGCAAACACTAAAAACATCTAAAGCAACACCTAAAAAAGCACCTAAAAGCACCTAAAAAAGGCACTAACTTTTTTAAAAGTTAGTGCCTTTTTATTTAAGTTCGCTTAGCCGTTAGGGAGTTATCCGAACACGCCTATTTCGGCTAATTGTTTTGCGCTAAAACCATGCTACCTGTTTGCATAACAGCAATGTCCCCAAGGAAATTATCCTTGCCTTTACCCTCTTCAACTGTAGCCTTAAAATACTCAAAAAGCTGTGAATTGTGGTATTCGCTGTAATCGTAATTATCAATGGGTATGTCGTAATCAAGCTCTATAAAACCTTTTTCTTCTAAGTTTTTTAGCTTTTTGCCAAAGTTTTTCACCTGCTGCATTGTATCTGTTGTTTGTGTGATAAAAACAGGCGCAAGTGCAACTGTTTCAAAATCGCTCTCTTTTGAGCTTTTAACTACAAATTGTGCAACAGGCAAGCATTGATATTGCGCAAGGTTCGCTAAAAATTCTTGCTCTGCTTGGCTTAGCTCGCTCATATTTGCTTGGTGGTGTTGCTTGCAGCAATCGTGCCCGTGCTCGTGCTTGTGCTCGTGCCCGCAACAGCAGCTGTGGTTGTGATCATGTGCCATAAATTAATCTCCGTTTCTATTTTTATTATCTTTTGCTTATTAAATAAATGTGCTTTGAACCTTACCCTTAATTTGCATAGCTTACCTCACATCTGTATGTTTCAATGCTATATTTCGCAGAGTGTTAATATGATAAGCTTTTGCAAAAAAGAAACGCGTCATCTTTCGGCTCGCTGTAAAAGCCCTTTCTCATGCCGTTTTGAACAAAACCTAAGTTTTTATATAATTCAATAGCGGCTGTGTTTTTGCTTCTAACTTCAAGCCAAAATGTTTTTGCGCCCTCCTTCGTTAAGCTTTCAAAAGCATAGTGCAAAAGCGCACGCGCTGCGCCTTTTCTGCGGTGCTCGCTTTTTGTGCTTATTGCGTTTAAATTTGCGGTATCTAATATGTGCTCAAAACAGCAAAAAGCGGCAATTTCACCATTAATTTCAGCCACAAAACATTTGTTGCTATCGTAATTAAATGTGCCCTCAATAACAGATAGGCTCCAGCCGTCTTGCACGGTTTTTTCAATTTCATATGCCGCTTTTGCGTCTGCTATTTGCATTTTTCTGCATGTTATCGTCATAATTTACCCTTTTGCATCATACCATGTTTGCCCGCTGTTTACATCTACGCTTAGCGGCACACATAGTTCCATAGCGCCTTGCATTTCTTCAAGCAGCACTTTTTGCGCCGCTTGCTTTTCGCTTACATCACACTCCACAATTAATTCATCGTGCACTTGCAATATAAGCTTCGCCTTTAAATTTTCCTTTTTCAAGCGGCTGTATACTCGCACCATGGCAAGCTTAATTATATCTGCCGCTGTGCCTTGAATGGGCGTGTTCATCGCCATGCGCTCGCCCAAAGAGCGCACATTAAAGTTGCTGTTTGCAAGCTCGGGTAAATTTCTTCTTCTTGCGTAAAGCGTGCTAACAAAGCCGTCTTCTTTTGCTTTTGCCACCGTTTTATCCAAATAGAATTTTACGCCCGGGAAATTTTCAAAATAAGTTTTTATAAAAGCGTCGGCCTCTTTAACGCTAACGTGTATATCTTTAGATAGGCTAAACGCGCTTATTCCATACACAATGCCAAAATTAACCGCCTTTGCGGAAGAGCGCATTTGCGCCGTTACATCTTCTTCGCTAACGCCAAAGCTTTTTGCCGCTGTAGAACGGTGGATATCTGCGCCCCTGTTAAAGGCGTCTATCATGCCCTCATCCTCAGAGATATGCGCTAAAATGCGAAGCTCAATTTGGCTATAGTCTGCATCGAGCAAAACTTTGCCCTGTGGCGCTGTGAAATATTTGCGAAAGCGGCTGCCAAGCTCTGTTCTAACGGGTATGTTTTGCATATTAGGCTCGCCCGAAGAAATTCTGCCTGTGCGCGTTTCCGTTTGGTTGAATGTGGAGTGAATTCGCCCGTCTTCGCTAATAACTTTCAAAAGCCCCTCAACATAAGTTGAATTTAACTTTTGGTATGTTCGATACTGCAAAATATTTTCTATAACAGGTGAATACCGCTTTAAATATTCAAGCGTTTCAGCATTTGTTGAATAGCCGCTCTTCGTCTTTTTGCCTGTTGGCAAACCCATATCCTCATAAAGCGCCTTTGCAAGCTGTTTCGGGCTGTTTACATTAAATTCATAGCCCACAACTTCGTAAATTTTCGCAAGCTCTATTTTTAAAGCGGCCTGAAGTTCAACGCCAAAGTCTTCAATGCCTTTTTTGTTAACCTGTATGCCCTCGTGCTCCATATCTGCCAAAACTTCGCAAAGCGGCAGCTCTATTTCATTAAGCAATTTGCTCATGCCGGCTTGCTCGCATTGCGCACAAAGCTCATCGCAAAGCCCTTTTATTATTGCTGCTTCTTCAAATTTCGCCTCAAAAAGCGGCTTTACACCATAACTTTGCGCCAATTGCAATGCAGTGTAAGTTTTTGCATCGGGCTGTAACAAATAGGCCGCTATTTTCGCATCAAATACTATACCCTTAGCTGTTTTGCCCCTTTTTAGCGCAAGGTGATATAAGGGTTTTGCTTCAAAGCAATATTTCTTAATGCTCTCATCGCAAAGCAAATTAATAAACTCTTCGCTTTCAGCACTAATTGTATAAATATTACTGTTTTCTACAATTAGTATATTATCTGCGCTTTGTTCTTCGCTTTGCATATCTTCAAAAGAAAGCTGTTTGTCTTCACTTGGCTCGGGCATGCAAATATATACTTTTTCTTCTTTAAAATTTTGCGGCAAAACTTTAGCTTCGACAAAATCGAGCTTTTTTGCAGGCGCTTGCTTTTCGCTATCACCCTCGCCGGCAAAATTTTGCACATCATTAAGGCCCCATTTTTTAATGGTGGTGTACATTTCAAGGCTTTGTAAAAGCCTTGCCGCCGCCGCTAAATTTTTAGCGTCAAAACTGCGTTTATAAGCGCCGTTTTCTGTTGGCACGGGCGCATTTTTAATAATTCTTGCAAGCTCTAAGCTTAAATAGGCGTTCTGTTTATCTTTTAGCAGTTTTTCCCTTGCGCCCTTTTTTATAAGGCTATTTTCTATATTCTCGTAAACGCCGTCTAAACTTTTAAAATTCTGTATAAGGCTAAGCGCTGTTTTCTCGCCAACGCCCGCAACGCCCGGAATATTATCGGAAGCGTCGCCCATAAGGCTTTTAACGTCTATTAACTGCTGTGGCATAACGCCGTATTTTTCCTTTATCGCCTCTATATCCATAACATTCGTAACGCTTTTACCCATTTGCGTTGTTGCCAAAAGCACATGGGTTTTTTCGCTAACAAGCTGTAGGCTGTCACGGTCACCCGTTGCCAAAACGCACACATCGCCCCTTTGCTCGCAAGCGTTTGCAAGTGTGCCTAAAATATCGTCTGCCTCAAAGCCCTCTGCCGATATAATTTTAAAGCCCATTAGCGTTAAAAGCTCTTTTAAAACAGGCATTTGTGCGGCAAGCTCCTCCGGCATACCTTTGCGGTTAGCTTTGTAGCCGCTATACTGCTCGTGGCGAAATGTGGGCGCTTTTAAATCAAACGCAAGCGCAATTTCGTCGGCGTTAGTGTCTGTTTGAAGCTTTAGCAATATGTTTAAAAAGCCGGTTATGGCATTTGTGTATTGCCCGCTGCGTGTTGTTAGCAGTTTAATGCCGTAAAACGCGCGGTTAACTATGCTGTTGGAATCCACAACAAGTAATTTCACTATTATTCTCCGTTCAATAATTTTTGCTTTTATTTTTAATGTATATTATTTTTTATTGTTTTACTGATTTTATTATCTTATTAAGCGGCCCAGCGCACCGTCGGCGAGCTAAAAGCCATCAAACAAACAGCCCCCGCTAACCTTTATGCCCGCTAGCACGTTAATAAACATCATTATACCACATTTTTGCAATTTCACATAGGGTTTAAACGCAATTTTGCGTTTAAATTCTAACGCCCAACCGGCAATTAGCAAAATATTGAAAAAATTTTAAATATATGGTATTATTAAAAAGGCTATTGCCCTGTGTAAATAGCTTTTAACGCACTGCCGTAAATATTTAATAAAAGGGGCACAAGGGTGAAAAACAAAACATTTTTTCAAAGCGTAAAGTGTGCGCTTGTAGGGTTTAGCAAAGCCTTTGAGACCGAGAAGAATTTTAAATATTACATCGCAATTTTTTTAACATTTTTTATTCTGAATATAATTTTCAAAAGCACTTTGCTTGAATTTTGCATACTGTTTGCTTTAACAGCAGGCGTGTTTTCGGCAGAGTTTGCCAACACCGCCATAGAGCAAATTTGCGATATTATAAACCCTGTGCACGACGAGCGCATTAAAAATATAAAGGATATTGGGGCAAGTGTTGTTTTAGCGTTTGGCATAGGCTTTTTTATAACACAAGCGCTTATACTTTTGCCTAAATTAATTACATGACAAATATTTACATAACTATAGCGCCTGTGGTATTCGGCGCTGTTGCAAATATGCTTTTCACAAAAACGCCTTTATATAAACGCTGTGCAAAGCCTATAGATTTTGGCAAAACTTTCATAGATAATAAGCCAATATTCGGCAAAAACAAAACATGGATAGGCTTTTTTTCAATGGTAGTTTTCACCGCTATAGCCCAAATGCTTTGGGGCTTTTTTTGTGCACTGCCCTTTATGGTAAACAGCAACGATATTTACACAAATATGCAAAACACTGTTTTATTTAACATTTGTGCAGGTGCATTTTTAGGCTTTGCCTACATGCTTTTTGAACTGCCCAACAGCTTTATAAAAAGGCGCTTATCCATACAGGCGGGCAAAGCCGGCAAAGGCTTTAAAGGCATAGTGTTTTTTATAGTAGATAGGTTCGATTCCGTTACAGGCGTTGCGCTTGCGCTTTATTTATTAGGCTCGTTTTCGCCTCTGCGTGCGGTTTTATATGTTTTAGTGGGCGCATTAACGCATATAAGCGTTAATGTAATTTTACTGCATTTGCGCGTTAGAGATAATTTATAGTATAAATTAAAAGCGGCTTTTAATTTTGCGCTTTTTCTTCAAAATATAAAGAGCAAACCTCTGCCTTTTTATAAGCTTTCAAAGCGGCAAAAGCACAGTTTTTTGTAAGGCTAATAGCAAAGCTGCAATATTTGCGGCATTAATAGAAATTTTAGCGGTGATTTTATGAAATTTATTGGCGAGTACAACAAAAGCGTTTTACTAACATATTTAGGCGTTACTTTAGCGCTTACAGGCGTGTATTTTGCCTTTTGGGGCGATATAAAATATGCGTTTTTAATGCTCATTTTTGCAGGTATATGCGATTTGTTTGACGGCGCTGTTGCAAGGCGCTGTAAGCGCACAAAAAACGGGGAGCTTTTTGGCGTTCAAATAGATTCCCTCGCAGATGCCGTTTCTTTTATAGCGCTTCCGTGCGCAATAGCTTTTGCCGCTTTGGGCACTTTGGGCTTTGTGTGCGTTTTCTATGCGCTTGCAGCAATAATACGCCTTGCCTTTTTTAATGTGCAAACAAATAGTGAGGGCAAAAAAACGCATTTCAGGGGCCTTGCCGTAACATATAGCGCGCTTATTTTACCTGTGTATTATTTGCTTAGCACTTTTGTTAGCAAAGCTGTTTTCAATATAGGTTTAGCCGCGCTTTATATAGTTATTGCGCTACTTTTTATACTTGATGTGAAAATAAAAAAGCCCGGTAAAACAGCATATATATTTTTTGCGCTTTTAGCGGTTTTTGTTAGCATAGGAATTATTTTATTATGAGTACACAGCGTGAATTTTACAATAAAAGCAGTGATGAATTTTGCAAAGAAATATCGCAAGACGATGAAAAACTTAGAATTTTATATAAAACATTCTATGGCAGAATTTTACTCAAAACAATATTCGCCAGAAGGTATTTTTCATATTTTGCAGGCGCTTATTACAGCAGTAAAATTTCAAAAAACAAGCTTTTGAAATTTTTCAAAGAGAATAATTTAAGCGAAAAGTATAATATTGAAAACTACGCTAGCTTTAACGCGTTTTTTTCACGCAAGGAGCACAGGGATATAAAGGCGCAAAACGGCGCGCTACTTTGCCCGGCAGACAGCCTTGTTATGTGCTTTGATATCAGTGAAAATTTACACTTGAACATAAAAAACAGTAATTACAGCTTAAACGAGCTTTTGCAAGATAAAGCCTTAGCGCAAAAATACATAGGCGGTGTTTGCTTTGTGCACAGGCTTACACTTAAAGATTACCACCGCTACATTTTCCCCGATAGCGGCGAATTTATAGCGTATAAACACATAAAAGGCAGCCTTCACACCGTGCGCCCAATTGGCGGCATAAAAGATAATTATTTTAAAAACACACGCTGTATATCCGTTTTGAAAACAAAGCATTTTGGCAATGCCGTTTATGCACAAGTTGGCGCAATGCTAATTGGCAAAATAACAAATCACAAAAAGCAGGGCGCGTTTTTACAAGCAGAGGAAAAAGGCAAGTTTGAATATGGCGGCTCTACAATTATAATGCTTTTTGAAAAAGACAGGCTTATACCCTTGAATATAATAAAACAAATGTCTAATTCAGGCATTGAAACAAAAATTAACTTAGGAGAACATATAGCTTATGCTAAAAAGGCTTAATATTTACTTTAACGAAATGTACCCGCTTTTACCAAGAGTTATTTTGGGGTTCATTGTTTTTGGCGAAATTTATTTTATACTGCTTTTAAATAACGAAATTACGTCGTTTACTTTGGGCATACAAGAAGTTATAGGCTCGTTAACGGTGTTTTCGTTTTTAATGTGGCTTAGAATAGCAGACGACTTCAAAGATTACGAGCACGATAAACGCCTATTTGCCCACAGGCCGCTCGCCTCCGGCAGGGTGCATAAAAAAGATTTGCTCTTTTTGATAATACCCGTTATAGCAATAACTTTACTGCTTAATTTCTTTTTTATGAACAATTTTTTGTTCTGCCTTTTGCTTTACACTTATGGCTCGTTAATGGCGCTTTGGTTTTTCAAAAAGCATAAAATTCAAAAGAGCTTGCCGCTGGCGCTTGTAACGCACAACCCCGTGCAGTTTATTATGAATTTATACATAATTTCGTTCACGGTAATTAAATATGATATAGAGCCTTTTAGTATTTACACGGTTTTAATGGCTTTTACTTTATATTTCCCTGCGCTTATTTGGGAAATTTCCCGCAAAATTCGCGCGCCGAAAGACGAAAACGAATATGTTACATATTCAAAGCTTTTCGGCTATAAAAAAGCTGTTAATTTCATATTTATTTTAACGTGGGTAGATATAATTACAAACTTTATTTTGCTATGGAATTTGAATATTATTTCAGTTGTTTTACTATTTATAAACTGCGTTTATATATCTGCTGTTTTCGTGATGTTTAAAAAGGACCCAAACAAGTTTATCCTCGTTAAAAAAGTTGAACTTTACACATATATTCAAGAGGGCATTATGCTAATTACAATTCCCGTTTATTTAATAATGGGCGCATTTGTAATTTAAAATAGCATGTATTTCAAAGTAGTTAAGGCAATGTTTTGCTTAATTTATTAAAAGAGCGGGCCTAAAATTTGCTAAAGAAATGCTAGCAAAATTTCAGGTTTTTACCGCTTTGCACCAAGAGGAGTATAATTATTAAAAGCACTAATTTAAAAAAACTAAGAGATAACGGCTTTAATGTGCCTCAATTTATTACAGTTTGCGAAGGCGATGAGATAGATTTAAGCTTTTCAAGCGAAAATTTATTTTCCGTTCGCAGCTCTTTTTCCGATGAAGATGGCAAGCGGCACTCTTTTGCAGGGCAGTTTTTAACGCTGCTTAATGTGCAAAGAAGCGATGTTGAAAATGCTGTGAGCCAAGTTTTAAACAGCGCTCAAGACGCAGAACATTACACCGATGCACTAAAGCTAACCCTCAGCGGTAAAATGAGCGTTATAATTCAAGAGATGATAACGGCAGATTACTCCGGCGTTATTTTCACAGCAAACCCCCACGGTATATTGAGCGAAACGTTAATTGTTACCTCGCAAGGCTGCGGCAGTGGCGTTGTTGATGGCACTGCGCTTACAACCACATACCACTACAGCCGCCCCGACGAAAAATATTACTACCACACGCAAGACAGCGCTATTAAATTGCCCTCTAAAACAGTGCGTGCGCTTGTTTTGCAGGGCGAGAAAATACAAAAGCTGTTCGGCTATTATTGCGATATTGAGTTTTGCATAAAAGGCGATGAAATATTCATTTTACAATGCCGCCCAATAACAGCGCTGCCAAAAGGCGGCGAAATAATACTAAACAGCAGTAATATACAAGAGAGCTACCCCGGCGTGTGCCTGCCCGCAACACAAAGTTTCGCGCGCGCTGTTTACAAATGCGTTTTTGAAAGCTGTGTAACTATTTTAACAAACAGCGAGCAAACTGCTAACGATTTTAAGCCCACACTAAGCAATATGGTAGACGTTTTCAATGCGCGCATTTATTACCGCATAGATAACTGGTACTGCCTTTTAAAAATACTGCCGTTTTCAAGCAAAATTATCCCCGTTTGGCAGGAGATGCTAGGCGTTGACGATAAAAATATAACTAGCGCTAATATAAATGTTAGCTTTGGCGCAAAGCTTAAAACTGCATGTAATTTTGTAAAATTAATGCTTATTGCACCAAAGAAAATGAAAGAGCTGGATAATTATTTTAAGCATGTTTTTGAAAATTACAAAAGCGAAATAGAAAAAGAAAGCGACGCTTTAAAACTTTTGGATATTTACGAGGCTATGCTTCTTGATATAGGCGGCAAATGGGGCATGACATTAATAAACGACATGTATGCGTTTATTTACACAGCGCTCGCAAAAAGGCGGAACGCCAAAAGCCTTAACAATATTATGCGCCTTGAGAGCTTAAAGCCCATTTATGCGCTAGATGCCCTGGCAAAAACGCTTAAAGAGCACGGCATGCAAAGCGAGCAATATAAGGCCGAGAAAGAACAGTACTTAGAGCTTTACGGCGAAAGGTGCCTTGAAGAGCTAAAGCTTGAAACAAAAACAATGAGCGCTACGCCCGAGGTTTTAGACGCATATTTGCAAAATTACGAAGAGCAAAGCCTACCTTTAGCGCAATGCGAAAAAGTGAGCGAAACATATTTTGTTAAAAGGGCGAAAACAGGCATTTACAACAGAGAACTTTCCAGAATGCACAGAACACGCCTTTACTCAAGCGCGCGCAAAATTTTCGTTAAAGTTGGCGAGCAGCTAACAGCGGCTAATTGCATAGAAAACACCGACGACGTTTTTTATTTATATATAGAAGAATTGCGTGATTGCATAGCGCAAAAAACAGACATGAAAAGCATAATTGAAAAGCGCAAATTTGAAATAGAGCAGTTTAAAAAATTGCCGTTTTACAGCCAAGTTGTATTTAAAGGCAAAGTTTTTGACCAAAGCCCTTATAATATAAAAGACGGTGAGCAACAGTTCATGCAAAACGAGCTTGTTGGCGCACCTTGCGCACCGGGCGAAATAACAGCTGAAGTGCTTGTGGTAGACAAACCCTCTTTAGGCCTGGACACAAGCGGCAAAATTCTCGTAGCAGATACCACAGACCCCGGCTGGGTGTTTTTAATACGCGGCGCTAAGGGTGTTATAGCACAGCGCGGCTCGCTTTTATCGCACACCGCCATAATAACAAGAGAGCTTAAAAAGCCGTGTGTTGTGGGCGTTAAGGGCGCAATGCGAAAGCTTAAAAGCGGCGATGTTGTTACGCTTAACGGCAACACGGGCGTTATAACAATTAAAGATAAAATGCGGCAAAGCGAAATATAGCATAGTGTTATATTTTGTTTTTTGATAATTAAGCATATCCGATTGGCTAACAAAAACTATAAAAGGCAAAGGCGCACATTGTGCGCCTTTGCCTTTTTATTTTTTGTTTGATTTTTTTATTATTTAAATTCAGCAAAATTACTTTGCTTATAAGCTTTGTTACTGCTGTTTTTAAATTACACCTTACTTCTTGCATAAAGCAGGCTTAATGCTAAATGCTATTTCCGGCTAAGTGCCGTTAATACTGCGCTCTTTACAGTAATCTTCTTTAATAAATTCCGCAACACTGTCTTTTGTGTTTTCGCCTATAACACCTGTTGCTATACGTTTAAGCTCACTTACAGCGTTTTTTACAGCATAGGCCTCGTCTGCCATTTCAAACATGCACATATCGTTGAAATTATCGCCAAATGCAACAATTTTTTCAATATTTAATTTCTTCTTTAAATCTTTCAGTGCATTGCCCTTGCCTGTTCCTTCTTTAGTCACTTCAAGCATATACCCCTCGTTTGCGTGTTCACAAGGGTAAAGCCTGCAAAAAAGCCCGGGTGTAGCGCTTAACAGTTCATAGTAGGTGTAAATTTTGCGCAAGTCTATCATGCAAAAAAGAAACATAATAACGTCTTTATTTTCAAGCGCATCGAAATAGTCGTCTATTTTAAAAAACTCTTTATACGGCGTACCCTCACGGCTTTTTGCAAACTCACGCTCTATATCACTGTCGAAACTTTTATAGTAAACACATAGTTTACCGTTATCTATAGTATACGCCAGCGCGCTTTGCCCAACAATTTCAAGCATATCGCATATTTCTTCAACTGCGCTTTGCGGTATACTGTTTGTGTGTATAGTAATGTTTTTCTCTATATCGAACACCATAGCACCGTCCATTAGAACCACAGGCAATTTCAAGCCCAAAGGGCGCAGTAAATTAACCGCCGTTGCAGGCGTGCGCGCTGAAGCCACAGTGAAGTTTAAGCCCTCTTTTATAAGAGGGCTTAATATATTCTCACTTTCGCTTGAAACTATTGAGTTTTCGTTTAGCAAAGTTCCGTCTAAATCGGTTACATATAGTTTTTTCATAATAAACCAGCCGTTTAGTTAATTGAGCATAGCCATTTAATATCAGTATTATAGCCCATAAATTTTCAATATTGCAAGGCTAATTTTATAAATTAGTTGCCTGTTGCTGTTCTGAACTCTGTCCATGCTTTAACATGCGCTTCGTCTGCCTGTGCACTAACATTGAAAATCATCTCTGTTTCGCTTTCAAAATCTTCAGGCAATGTTAAGAATGGTTTGTATGCGTCATCAATAAGCTCGTCTGCAGCGGCATTTGTGCAGTAGTAGCCCAAATATTCAAAGGCCGCTTTGCCGTTTTCAGGTGTTAGCATAAAGTTTAAAAATGCGTGTGCTGCATCTGCATTAGGCGCATTAGATGGTATAAACTGCGCTATTAAGCCAAAACCTACGCCCTCTTGTGGGTAAACAATTTCAAGCTCGGGGTTTGCAAGCGCCGCCATTGTTACTTGGCTTGTATACATAATTGCAACGCCAACTTCGCCGCTAATAATATCATCTTGTAAATTATCGTCTTTTATAAGGCGAATATTAGGTGCAAGCTCTATCATTTTTGCGCCTGCCGCTTCAATTGTTGCAATGTCTTCTGTGTTATAGCTTTCGCCTAAAACTTTAAGCGCCATGCCGTTCATAACACGGTAGTTGCTTGTAATTGCTATATTGTCTTCAAGGCTAGCGTCCCATAAATCTGTATAACCTGTAATTTCCATATCGATAACCGCAGGGTTATAAACAATTGTTTGAACGCCTGCACCGTGGGGCACTGTGTATTTGTCTTCAGGGTCGAAAAATTGGCCTTGGTACACAGGGTTAACATTGCCTATATTAGGAATTTTTGCGCTGTCTATCTCTTGTGCAAGGCCCTCGGCTATAACAGTTTCAACAATATAGTCGTCTGCAATAATAAGGTCGTAATCGCCGCCCTCTGCAGCTTGAAGTCGTGATAGCATTGTTTCGTTTGTATCAAAGCTTGAGTAGTTCACTTTAATACCTGTTTGCTCTGTGAAAGCATCTAAAAGCTCCTCGGGGAACATGCCTTCCCATGTGTATAAGTTAAGCTCGCCGCCTTCTTGTGCAGCTGCTTGGCTTGTCACTTCGCTTGCCTGTTCGTTTGTCGCTTCGCTTGCCGGCTCTGGGCTTTCACTGCAAGCGGTGAAAACGCCAAGACATAAAACCAGGCTTAAAATAATTGCTGTTAGTTTTTTCATTTTTTCCTCCAAATTGTTTTACGATTAAATATTTGTATTTATTTTACACTTTTACTTTTCCCAATAATATTACTTAAAACAACAAGTAAAATTGTTACAAAAAGCATTAGCGTGCACAGCGCGTTTATTTCAGGCGTTACGCCTGTACGCAGCTGTGTATACACTTTTATAGGCAATGTGTTAACATTAACGCCCGTTACAAAAAGGCTAATTATAACGTCGTCGAAGCTCATTGCGAAGCTTAAAAGGAAGCCGCTTAAAATGGCAGGCATTAAAAGGGGCAGGGTAATATCGAAAAATGTTCGCACACTGCTTGCGCCAAGGTCTTTCGCGGCGTCTGTAAGGCTTTTATCCATGCCCACAAGCCTTGCTTTAACAAGCATATAAATATATGGTATGCAAAATGTTGTGTGCGCTATTATTAATGTTGTCATCCCAAAGGGCAAACCCAAAAGTGAAAAGAACACTAAAAATACCATAGCAAGTATAATTTCCGGTATCATTATAGGTAGCATAGTTAAATATTCTATAGGCGCTTTTGTTATAGTTTTAACTTTGCTAAATCCAAGTGCGCCAAGCGTGCCTATAATTGCAGCGGCAAAGCCCGAGCAAAGCGCAAGAACAATGCTGTTTATTAGCGCTAAAAACATTTGCTCGTCTTTAAAAAGCTCTATATACCATTTAAGCGAAAAACCGCCCCAAATACTTGAAATTTTGCTTTCGTTAAACGAATATATAATAACTAAAACAAGCGGTAAATAAATTAAGCAAGTTACAATTGCAAGGTAAATATGCGAAAAGCCTATGCGCTTTTTTTTGTTTACTCTTTTGTTTTCAGCGCTGTTTTTAGCGTTAGCGCCGTTGTTAAGCTTAACGCTTTCGCTGCCCATGGCTTTTTTCTCTGCGGCTTTTGCGCCCTCGTTAAAGCTTTTGTTTTTATCGCTCATCACATTAAACCCTCCAGCTCTTCGCTTTTTGTTATGCGTTTATAAAGCGATATTAAAAGGGTTGTAAGCACCATAAGAACAACGGCAAGCGCAGCGGCGAAAGGCCAGTTATGGGCTTTGAGCAATTGGTCTTGAATTAAGCTACCCACTAAAACAATTTTGTTGCCGCCCAGTATATCGGCTATGAAAAACAGGCCCATGCTGGGTATAAATGTTAGTATAACACCCGATAAAAGCCCGGGCAAAGTTAGCTTAAATGTTACTGTTAAAAAAGCCTCGAATTTGCTTGCGCCTAAATCTCTTGCAGCTTCAACAAGGCTCCAGTCCATTTTTTCGGCGCTTGAAAACACGCTTAAAATCATAAATTGCAAAAGCGCATACACCATGCCAATAACAACAGCAGGGTATGTATAAAGCAGTTTTAAAGGCGCATCTGTTATACCTAAAAACATTAAAAAGCTATCTAATGTGCCGTTTGCGCGCAGAATAATTATCCAGCCGTAAAGGCGAATTAGACTATTTGTCCAAAAGGGAATCATAAGCAAAATTGTTGTTAGCTTTTTGCCGCTTGGCGATAACTTCGCCATAAAATAGCCAAAAGGGTAACCTATAAGAACAATGAAAAATGTGCTTATAAGTGCAAGCTGGAACGATTGCAAAAATGTGTTTAAATAAACAGGGTCGAATATATTAATATAGCTTTGAATGCTAAACTCGTTTACAACGCCCCAGCTTTCGCTCGGCGTTTGAAAACTTAGGTAAACCATGTAAATAAGAGGCCCTGCAACAAATAAAAGCGTGAAAGCATATAAAGGCAAAAGTGTTAGCCAAATGCTTTTCGATTTTTTCATTATGCTTGCACCTCGCTTTTGTTTTCGGCGCTTACTTTTTTAGCGTTTTCATTGCTGTTTTCGTCTGCGCTTGCGGCAGGTTTTTCGTCTGCGCTTGCGGCAGGTTTTTCGTCTGCGCTTGCGGCAGGTTTTTCGTCTGCGCTTGCGCTTATTACATTATCAACATCAACCGGCACAGCGCTTTTAGCGCTCCAGTTCATCATAACGTCGTCGCCCACATTAATGCCAATATCAATGCCGTGGCGGCTCGCTATAAGCTTTAAGCCATCGGCAGTTTCAAGGCTTAGGCGCAATTGGCCGCCCGCAAAGCTTTTTTCAACAACTTTAGCTTTCATATCACACTTACATTGCTTTTCAAAGCGTATATTCTCACTGCGAATTGCAATGCAAACATTATCGCCCACCTTGAATTTATGCCCTAAAGTGGACGCATTTGCACAGCCCGATTTACATGAAACACGCATAGTGCCCTCTTGTTCATCAACACTTTGAACAACGCCCTCAATTAAATTTGCATTGCCAACAAATGTTGCAACAAAATTTGTTTTTGGGTAGTCGTAAATTTGCTCGGGTGTGCCTATTTGCTCGAAATTGCCGCCGCGCATAACCGCTATGCGGCTAGACATATTAAGCGCCTCTTCTTGGTCGTGGGTTATATAAATAAAAGTTATGCCAAGTTGTTTTTGCAGGCGCTTAAGCTCAATTTGCATTTGGCGGCGCAGCTGTAAATCTAATGCGCCCAGCGGCTCGTCCAGCAGTAAAATTTTAGGGTTTGAAACAATGCTTCTTGCGATGGCAACACGCTGTTTTTGGCCGCCTGAAAGCTCGCTCGGCATACGGTTTTCATAGCCTTCTAGCTGAACCAGCGTTAGCGCATAACCAACTTGCTCTTGCATTTCGGTTTTACTCGCCTTTTTAAGCTTTAAGCTGTAGGCAATATTTGCGCTAACATTCATATGCGGAAAAAGCGCATAACTTTGGAAAACCATGCTCATATCGCGCTTGTTTGGCGCCTTTTGAGTTATATCTTCACCGCCTAAAATAACGCTGCCGCTATCGGGCACTTCAAGGCCCGCTAAAATGCGCAGTAACGTTGTTTTGCCACAGCCGCTCGAGCCCAAAAGAGTTATAAACTCCCCTGCGCCTACATTTAGGTTTATATTATTTAAAACTTCGTTCGTTCCGAAACTTTTACTTATATTCTTAATTTCCAGTATATTTGCCTGCATAAAAGCTCCTTTAATATTGTTTTTATAAGTGTTACATAAAACACTAAATAGCGCTATTGTGTTTAAAACGCTAACCTTACCATTAAATTTAATTGTTGTAGAGCACACTAGCACAGAATATATTATACCAAAAAAAACACATAAAGTACAGTGTTTTTAACAAATGCCTTGAAAGCCGTATTTATTTGTGATATAATTTGAAGCAACGTCAAATTTAATCAAACAACATTAACATTATTAGTTAAATTTGCATAAAATTTTTTAAATTTTAGCGAAAGCACAAATGTATATTTAGTGCACCGAATTCATAGTGTATAACAAGGGTTTACCTTGATAATACAAAAAACAAAAAAGGAGTATCAAGATGAAAATTAGAAACAAAATTATCGCATTTTTACTGGTAAGTGTTATAGCATTGAGTTTGTTTAGTGCTTGTGGAGCACCAACTACTGAAACCGCAGACAGCACAGCGGCTTCTACCGATGCAAACAGCACAACTGAACCTACAGCAGAACCTGTTGAACAAGCACTTAACTATGGTACAGACACATGGCCGGCCGGATTTGACCCACACACAATATCCGCACATGCCGCCACACGTGTTTTCAACCAAGTTTACGAAACACTAATAGGTTTTAATGACGACATGAGCTTCCGCCCATTATTGGCAGAAAGCTGGGAAACACCTGATGACGTTACATATGTATTTACACTCCGCGAGGGCGTTATGTTCCACAACGGCCGTGAAATGACAGCTGAAGACGTTAAGTACAGCTTTGACCGTGTACTTGGCAATTCAGAGGCAGGCGATATTGGCGCACTTGGAAATTCTGCTTCTTATTATGCAGGCATTGCCAGCATTGAAGTGCTTGATACATATAGCATACAATTTACTTTGGCAGAGCCAAATGCTGCGTTTATGTCAACACTTACATCTTCATATGGCGCAATAGTTTGCAAGGAAGTTGTTGATGAAAACGACGGCAGCCTAAGCACAATAGCTTCTATGTCCGGCACAGGGCCATTTATGTATAGTGAATCTGTAGTTGATAACTACATCACACTTGTTAAAAACCCAAATTACTGGATGGACGGCGCGCCTTCTTTAGACACAATCAACTACTATTTGATGGCTGA
This sequence comes from uncultured Bacteroides sp., assembly GCA_964369565.1. Classification (GTDB taxonomy): domain Bacteria; phylum Bacillota; class Clostridia; order Oscillospirales; family Ruminococcaceae; genus Ruthenibacterium. Next base: position 33,412 of record CAYJEU010000011.1, read on the forward strand.
TGAAAGCACACGTTTTTCAGCATTGCAAACAGGCGAAATAAACTTAACAACTTTATCCGCTATGAACCTTTCAGATGCACAAAGTGATGAAAACATTGCTGTTATCTCATACCAATCAAACGATTATACTTTCTTAGGTTTCAATTTATCTCGTGAAGCATTGCAAGACCAAAATGTGCGCCAAGCAATGTCACTAGCTATTGACCGTGCAGCTATTATTGATTATGTATATAATGGCGAGGCTGTTCCAACAACTTTCGTTCCTCCTGCAATGGGACGCTGGACATGGGACGCTGTTAGCGAATCTCCACTTTACACACAAAATATAGATGAAGCTAAAGCGCTTATGGAAGCTGCAGGCTACAGCGAGGATAACCGCCTAACATTAACAATGGCAGTTGGTTTGCTTGATTCTATACGCGATACAGGCACAGTTATACAACAACAACTTGCTGAAATTTATATAGACATCGAAACAACAGACCTTGAGTCGGGCGCTTATGTTGACCAATGGAAAATAATGAGCACACCTGAGGCTGACTTTGACTTGATGTGCGGCCAAAACGGCGCCGGCACAGACCCTAACCGTGCGGTTGGTTTCTTCTACTCAACAGGTGCAGGTGCAAACGTTTGGGGCTATTCAAACGAACGTGTTGATGAACTTTGCGAGTTAGGCCTTGCCACAACAGACGAAACACTTCGCGCAGAATACTACACAGAAGCACAACAAATAATAGTTGATGAGTCTCCAAACTTATGGTTTGCAAACCAAACAACATATTTCTTTGCAGGTGCCGATGTACAAGGCTTTGAGCCATACGCTGCAAATCCAAACGATTTGCGTTACATTTCTATAGGCGGCTAATTTAAATTCACAATGGGGCGGGGCTTACCCCGCTTCATTGTTTTTTCTTTGGTTTATTTTAAAATCGCAGGAGCGTGAATTATGGGCAATTATATTTTAAGGCGGTTGTTACAGTTAATACCTATACTGCTAGGTATAAGTATTGCTGTTTTTGCTGTTTTGCGGCTTGTTCCCGGCGGCTTTGCCGAGGGGCTTTTAGGCATAGATTCAACTCCCGAGCTACTGGAACAAGTTGAGGCAAGGTATGGGCTTGATCAGCCGGTGGTTACACAATATTTAAATTGGATGGGCGGCGTGCTAAAAGGCGATTTTGGCATATCGTTCCGCTCCGGTGAGGAAATTTTCCCTGAAATACTAACTAGGTTTCAAGTTACGGCACAGCTTGCCATTATGGGTGCTGTAATATCATGCTTAATCGCTATACCTCTTGGCATAATTGCGGCGGTTAAGCGCAATAGCTGGGTGGATAGGCTTGTTAGGGTAGTTGCTCTGTTCGGCGTATCTGTGCCGGGTTTTGCAGCCTCGTTAATATTAATACTATTTCTAACAATAGTGTTTGATTATTACCCACCTTTAAAATATGTTTATTTTTATCAAGACCCCTTAGCAAATTTAGAAATTATGATTTTACCTGCGCTTGTGCTGGGCTCTACTATGTCCGGCTCGGTGATGCGCATGACACGCTCGTCTGTACTTGAAATACTTAAACAAGATTTTATAAAAACAGTGCGCTCAAAAGGCGCAAGTGAGGGCGTGGCAATATTTAAGCATGCTTTGCGCAATGCGCTTATACCAATAGTTACACTGGTTGGTATGCAAATAGGCGCGCTTTTAGGCGGCGCTGTTGTTGTTGAACAAATATTCTCACTGCCGGGGCTTGGGCTTATGACATTAACAGGCATTAATAATTACGATTACCCTGTTGTTCAAGGCTGTGTTTTGTTTATTGCCACTGTTTATGTTTTCGTAAATCTGGTTGTTGATTTGCTGTATGCAGCTATTGACCCTAGGATTTCATACAAATAAGGAGGGTGAAATATGAAAACTTTTAAAAATACTCTTCATGAACTGTGGAGAGATCCCATGGGTAAAATTGGCATTATAGGCGTTTTACTGCTTATTTTTCTTGCGCTTTCAGCCGATATATTGGCACCGTATCCGTATGATCAAATAGGAACACGCTATGAGGCACCTTCCGCTGAGCATATTTTTGGCACAGATAAATTCGGCCGCGATATTTTTAGCCGCATATTATATGGCGCTCGTGTTTCGTTAATGGTTGGCACAATAGCCGTTGGAATAGGCGCAACTTTAGGTTACATATTAGGCATGTTAGCAGGTTATTTTGAGGGCATAGTGGATAGAGTTATTACATCTATTATGAACATATTATTTGCGTTCCCCTCTATATTGCTGGCAATATTTATTTCGTCTGTTTTAGGGCGTGGTATAGTGCCCGCTATGATAGCAATAGGTATAGTAAACACCCCTGTATTCGGGCGCACGGTGCGCGCGGCGGTTATATCGGCAAAAGGGCTTGAATATGTGCAAAACGCCAAAAGCGTAGGCGTTAAAACAGGGCGCATATTAATAAGCCATATTTCGCCAAATGTAATTGCACCTTTTACAGTGCAAGCAACACTGGCGCTTTCAGGCGCTATACTAACAGAGGCAACTTTAAGCTTCCTCGGTTTGGGTATACAAGACCCAGACCCCTCGTGGGGCTCAATGTTATCAGATGCAAGGGCAGATATGTTGCGCGACCCTTACCTTGCTATATTCCCTTTGCTTTTTATAATAATTACTATACTTGTTTTTAACATTTTAGGCGATGCACTACGTGATGTGCTAGACCCAAAACTAAAAGTTTAGGGGGAGTTTATGGCTGCATTGTTAGAGATAAAAAATTTATCAATAGAACTTTACAAGGGTAAAAAAGTTGCCCCTGTAAATTTAGTTGAGGACATAAATTTAACTATTGGCAAAAAACAAAATTTTGGCATAGTTGGTGAATCGGGCTGTGGCAAAAGCATAACATGCTCTGCAATACCGGGGCTTTTATCATACCCGCTGTCAATAGGCAAAGGTAGCTCTATTCGCTTTATGAGCGAGCATGGCGAAACCGAGCTTACAACATTATCAAAAGACCAGCTTCGTAAATTGCGCGGCAAAGAAATATCTATGATATTTCAAGAGCCAATGACAGCGCTCGACCCTATGTACACCATAGAAAACCAAATATTTGAATCGCTAAAAATTCACACATCGCTAACACGCAAAGAGATGTATGAAGTTTCGCTTGATATGCTAAACCAAGTTAAAATACCCCACCCTGAGCAAATACTTAAAGATTACCCACATAGGCTTTCAGGCGGTATGCTTCAGCGTGTTATGATAGCTATTGCGCTTATTAATAAGCCAAAACTATTAATAGCAGACGAGCCCACAACAGCGCTGGATGTTACCATACAAGCGCAAATACTCGACCTTATGGCGCAATTGAGAGAAGCACACGATACATCTGTTATTATGATAACGCACGACCTTGGTGTTATAGCTGAAACTTGCGAAGAGGTTGCTGTTTTTTACGCAGGCCAAATGGTAGAAAAAGCAAGCGTTGCAGATATTTTCCACAATGGCGCACACCCATATACACAGGGGCTTTTGCGCTCGGTTACTTCATTGGGTGTATCGAAAGAGCTATACTCCATAAGCGGCACAGTACCCACAGCAGGTAATTTTGGCACAGGTTGCCGCTTTGCCCCACGTTGCGATAAACGTTTTGCAAAGTGTGATATAGCATGTCCACCTGTGGTAACGCTCGAAAGCGGGCATTTATGCCGTTGCTGGTTGTATGCTAATGATAATGCGGAGGTTTTGCACAATGGATAAAAACAATTGCTTATTAGAGGTGCAAAACTTGCGCACATACTTCCCTGTGCGTGGCGGCTTTTTACAAAAAACAATAGGGCATGTGCACGCAGTTGAGGATATATCATTTACAGTAAATGATTCAGAAACTTTTGGCCTTGTTGGCGAATCCGGCTGTGGTAAATCTACAACAGGGCGCTCTATATTAAGGCTTGTAAACCCTACAGCCGGCAGTGTGCAGTTTGATGGCGAAAATTTATTAGAGCTTTCAAACGAGAACATGCGCAAAAAAAGGCGCGATATGCAGTTTATTTTTCAAAACCCTTATGCCTCGCTAAACCCTAGGATGAGCGTGCAAAAGCTGCTTGAAGAGCCACTTATAACACATTTTGCAGATATGCCGGCTGAGCAAATAGCGCAAACTGTACAAGATATGGCGCAAGCTGTTGGGCTTTTGCCAGAGCACCTTGAGCGTTATGCACACCAATTTTCAGGCGGGCAACGCCAGCGCATAAGCATAGCAAGGGCGCTTATTACAAACCCACGTTTTGTAGTGGCAGACGAGCCTGTTTCAGCGCTTGACGTTTCCATACAAGCGCAAATTATAAATTTGCTTATAAAATTGCAAGCGGATAGAAAACTATCATATTTGTTTATATCGCACGACTTAAATGTTGTGCGCCATATTTGCACACGTGTTGGTGTTATGTATCTTGGCCGAATAGTTGAGCAAGGCTTAACCGAAGATGTTTACAAAAACCCTTTACACCCATATACACGCGCACTACTTTCAGCAATACCAAAAACAGACCCGCTGGCTAAAAGTTCTTCAGTTAGGCTTGAGGGCGAAGTGCCAAACCCGGCTAGCCCACCTCCCGGCTGCGCTTTCCAAACGCGTTGCCCACAGGCAACGGCACGTTGCAAAGAGCAAATACCGGTGCAAAAAGAGATAGAAAAAGGCCATGTGGTATCATGCCACTTGTATGATTAAAAGCAAAAGAAATTTTCAGCACTTGGGCACAAAAAATCCACCAGCTTAGCTGGTGGATTTTTATTGTGTGTTATAAAATAAGCACCCCCATACTCGGGCACTAAACCGAAAAAGGCGGTAACAAGAGTGTAGCGTAATGGCTGCGCTTGGTCATCCGCTTAAGTGCCGCCTTACGGCGGTTAGCTCAGGGCGCTAGCACTGCGGTGCGTCGCAACATGGACAAAAAACCCGAGCGCGCCTTTTTGCGGAAGAGGAGGAGCGACGAAATGATGTGAGCGATGATTTTTATATTTTTTACAAAAAAATCGTCGTGAACTAAATGCAGTCCGCGACGACGTGTTTTTGAGTTACAAAATAGATGCTCATAACCCACGGCACATAATCAAAAACAAATGACAATAAGTCAATTTATCTAAATTTATACAGCAAAGCCCCCTATTGCAAAATGCATAAATGCATTTTGCAATAGGGGGCTGAATCTTTTGATGCACGTTGGTTTTTATTGTTTTGCAGTAGTGAATTTTTTTGCTTGCGATTTTGACTTGCTGTTTTGCGCAAAGCTAAGCATTTAACTAGTTTGCCCACCGCCCACTTTATGTTATAATAAAAACATCAAAACACGAAAAGAGAAGCAAAATGGTAAAAGAAATTGTAAAAGACGAAATTTTTTTATCACAAAAAAGCGCACCGGCAACGGCAGACGACTTACACATTGCCACTGATTTGCTTGACACGCTAGAAGCGAACGAAGAGCGCTGTGTGGGGCTTGCCGCCAACATGATAGGCGAGCTTAAAAACATTATAGCAGTGGACGATGATGGCAACTATCTTGTTATGTTTAACCCTGTTGTCATAAAAACGTCAGAGCCATTTAACACAGAGGAAGCTTGCCTATCACTGGAGGGCACACGCCCCACAAAGCGCTACAAGAGCATAAAGGTAGAGTACCAAAATGAGAAAATGCAAAAGCGCATAAAGACGTTTAAAGGTTTTACAGCGCAAATTATACAGCATGAGATTGACCATTGTAATGGGATAATTATATAATTTTTTATTAAATAAAAATGATGATATAATGTAATTTACAACATGATATGCAAAATAAAATAACCCTTATATTACAATTGCTTAAAGCTTTGTGTAATATAAGGGTTTTGCGTTGTTTGCTTTCGGTTATATTTTTAATCACGCAAAGTGCTCCAATCGTTGTATAAGCAGTTGTATGAGTGCTTAAAAATAGATTAATTATCGGTATCTTGTACATATTTACACTTAGGGTAATTTGAGCAACCATAAAAGCTACCGCCTGCGTTAGCGCCTTTTTTAGCAACACGCTTTACAAGTTCACTATTGCATTTTGGGCACATTGGTGGCTTTTCTTTTGCAGCATAAGTTATGATTTCATTCTCACTTTTGTCTTGCACTGTAAGGCTTGTTTTATCTGTTTGAACTTGCTCTTGCTCAACGGGTTTAATGTATCTGCATTTTGGAAAGTTAGAGCAACCATAAAAACTACCGCCTGTATTAGCTCCTTTTTTAGCAACGCGCTTTACAAGATCACTATTACATTTCGGGCACAGTTGAGCATCTTCTTCATGTTTTTCAGCTAAAGTGTTAGTGGCAATATTATTAGCGCTTGTGTCAATCTCAAGTGCGGTAACATGCTCATTGTTAGTGGCAGTGTTATTAGCGCATACATTTTCATTTTGCTGTGTCTCTTTATTAGTTTTTGCTTTTGTATTGTCAGTGCTAATATGAGAACCATCACTTTTTTGCGAAGTTATTTTTTTATTAATGTTTTCAATATGTGCAGCCTTTGTGGCCGCATCAGCATTCGTAAGTGGTGAAAGCAAATTATAAACAGCTTGTACTTGTTCATCATTTAGTGCATCTGCTAAATTATCCCACATATTTCTTATTGTGGCGTAAATATAGTCTCGCTTTATTACTTTTATCTCTTTAGTTTCAACTGTTACTTTTTTCAACTCACAGCGCTCTGAAAATACAATTAACGAGAAAAGAGGAATATCATTTTTCAAAAATTCACTGAGCCATTTTATATGAGTTTTGTTTTGTTTAATAGGGTTGTAAAAGGTGTTTTTTTGCTTGTTTGGCAACATAGCCGTCCAGTTTTGTGACTTCTCATCGCCAAAAATCCACCCGGAATAGTTTTTGCTTTCTATCACAAAAATACCTTTTTGAGATATGTATAAAACATCTATTTCTGAGGTTTCTCCGTTTGGTTTTGGTATATATGCATTTTTTAATATTTTTCCTTTTCGCCCAAGAAAATTAACAAGTTTTAATTCTCTTTCTGTTAATTTCTCACCTCGGCGGCCAACCCAATCAGCGTCAAAGATAGAATCAAATAACATATCAAATAAACCTTTAGCCATAATACCACCTCAAAAATATATGTTAGCTTATTATTGCGCTTCTAATATGATTATAAAAGTTTTTAGCAGTAACGTCAAATGCAATAAAATATTAAAAGATAGTGTAATAAATGCTAACTTATTTCGGTTATTAAAATTAAACGCACACCTATAAAAAGAGCAAAAACACTTATTGCTATTGTGTGGCAATAGGTGTAAAATGGAAATTAACATATGTTGTAATTTAAGTTGTATTATTGCAAGATATAATTAAAAAATCAGCGAAACATAAACCTGTTTTTAGAGGTGATATTATGCTAAAAGACGGACTTTACGAGCAAGTTATAAATGAAGAAATTGATAAAACTTTAAAGAATTTACACGATAAAGTTTGCCATACGGACGATATTGACAAAGCCGAGAGCTCGAAAATATTATCAGACTACATAGCCGAAGTGATGCAAAAAGGCTTTGATAATGTGCGCGATAATGGCGGCGATACTAGTGCACAAATAGAACTTGCCAATAAAATAATATCACTTATAACGCAGCAGGTAGATGAGCAAGATTTTGCGCAAATGAAAATTGCACAGTGTGCAAAGCAACTGCTTGCATTAAAAACAAAGCAAAATACCGCACATGCAATTAACGAAAAAGCGCAAATAATCCGCCCTGAAACATCTATTGCACAAAGCAGCCTTTTCACAGGCGCAGTGCACGAGCCGCAAATGTTTTCAGAGCTAAAAAAAGAGATAGTCTCTGCCGATAAAATAGACATGCTTGTGTCGTTTATTAAATGGAGCGGGCTTCGCTTAATGTTCGAAGAGCTGTCTGATTTTACAAAAAACGGTGGCGAGCTACGCATAATTACAACGTCTTACATGGGCGCAACAGATGTTAAAGCCATTGAGGAACTTCGCAAACTTCCAAACACAATTATAAAAGTTAGCTACGACACAAAGCGCACGCGTTTACATGCAAAATCGTATGTTTTTTACAGGGACACAGGCTTTACAACAGCGTATGTGGGCTCGTCTAATATGTCTAATGCGGCAATGACAAGCGGCCTTGAGTGGAATGTAAAAGTGACTAAAAAAGACTTGCCCGAAACGATAGATAAAATAAATGCAACATTTGAGAGCTATTGGAACAGTAGCGAGTTTGAATACTACTGCGAGAGCCAAAAAGAGCGCCTTGCAATGGCGCTAAAAGCCGAAAAATATTTCGACAGCAATAATGCCGAAATTTACAGTTTAGATATTCACCCGTATTCATATCAACAGGAGATTTTAGACAAATTAGACGCAGAGAGAAAGGTGCGCGGCTATTATAAAAACTTAGTTATAGCCGCAACAGGTACCGGCAAAACGGTAATTTCTGCATTTGATTATAAGCGATATAAAAAAGAAAATGCACATAAACGTTGCAGGCTACTTTTTATAGCACACCGTGAAGAAATTTTAAAACAGAGCATGAATACTTTTAGGGCTGTGCTTAAAGACAGCAATTTTGGAGAAATGTTTGTTGGCAGTAATAAGCCTGATAATATAGCCAACCTTTTTATGTCTATTCAAACGTTTAACTCGCAAGATTTTACACAGAAAACTACTTTTAACTTTTACGATTATATTGTTGTAGACGAGTTCCACCATGCTGCGGCACCTACGTACCAAAAACTGCTTTCATATTATAAACCAGGTGTTTTACTTGGGCTTACAGCCACGCCGGAGCGCATGGATGGCAAGAGCATTTTAGAGTTTTTTGACTACAGAATAGCGGCCGAAATACGTTTGCCTGAGGCGATTGACAGAAAGCTTTTAAGCCCTTTTCAATATTTTGGTGTAACTGATAATGTAGATTTAAGCGAGCTAAAATGGGTGCGAGGCGGCTATGATAAAGCAGAGCTTTCGTCACTTTTAACTTTTAGCGGTGCAGTTGCAAACCGCAGGGCAGACATGGTTATTGCGTCTTTATTAAAATACACGGCAGATATTGATGATGTAAAAGGCCTTGGTTTTTGCGTGTCGATTGAGCATGCAAAATTTATGTCCGATTACTTTAATTTTAAAGGTATTCCCTCCATGCATCTTACAGGAAACTCGCCCGATGAGGATAGAAAAACAGCAAAACAAACCCTTGTTAGTGGCAATGTGCGGTTTATTTTTGTAGTGGATATTTATAACGAGGGCGTTGATATCCCCGAGGTAAACACGGCGTTGTTTTTGCGTCCTACAGAGTCACTAACTGTGTTTTTACAGCAGCTTGGGCGCGGTCTTCGCCTTTCTGAGGGTAAAGAGTGCCTTACAGTGCTTGATTTTATTGGCCAGGCGAACAAGAAGTATAATTTTGAGGATAAGTTTGAAGCGTTGCTTTCAAATTCTACAAAAAGTGTTCAAAGGGAGATAAAAGATGGCTTTATATCTGTGCCTAAAGGCTGTTACATAAGCCTTGAAAGAAAGGCACAGCAGTATATTTTAGACAACATACGCTCATCGTTTGGTGCAAAGGCGGGGCTTATATCCCGCATTGCTACTTTTAAAGAAGACAGCGGCCTAGAGCTTAATTTAAACAATTTTTTGCGCTACTATCACCTTGATATACGCACAATTTATGCAAGCGGAAGCTTTTCGCGCCTTTGTGCGCTTGCAGGTGCACGTGCAGATTTTTACGAGGAGTTAGAAGAAATACTTACAAAATCTTTTGTGAGGTTTGCCATTATTAACTCACGCAGATTAATTGAGTTTACTATAAATTTGCTCAGCGATAATATTAGAATTTTTGGCGATTCTGAGATGAGAATACTTCAAATGTTGCATTTTACAATATGGCAAAAACCTTTTGAAGAGTGTGGGTTTACAACAATTTACGACGGCATAGTAAAGCTTAAAAACAGCCCTGTACTATGCGCAGAGCTTATAGAAATTTTGCAATACAATTACGACAATATTGACTTTATTGATGAGGCGGTAAACCTTGGCTTTGCATGCCCTTTAGATTTGCACTGTACTTATACCAGGGACCAAATACTCGTAGCTCTTGATTTTTTAAAGCCAAACACTGTGCGCGAAGGGGTAAAATACTTGCCAGACAAAAAAGCGGACGTTTTCTTTGTAACGCTTAATAAATCAGACAAAGATTACTCGCCCACAACAATGTACAACGATTATTCTATAAACGATGTACTGTTTCACTGGCAAAGCCAAAGCACAACGGCAGAGCACTCTAATGTTGGTAAGCGGTATATTTCTCACAGAGAAACCGGCAACAAAATACTGCTTTTTGTGCGAGAGTATAAAACAGATAAAATACTTGGCAGTGCGGCGGCTTATACGTATCTTGGCTGTGCAAATTATTTAAAACACGAGGGCTCAAAGCCTATGAATATTACATGGAGCCTTGAAAAGGCAATACCGGCTAAATTTTTAAAGAAAACAAATAAATTAATAGTGGGGTAAAACATGTTAAAAGTAGTTGCGGCACTTATATGGCAAGGCGATAAATTTTTAATAGGGCAGCGCCCTAAAAACAAAGCACTACCGCTTTTGTGGGAGTTTGTTGGTGGCAAGGTAGACAGTGGCGAGACAAAACAGCAGGCGCTTATAAGAGAGTGCAAAGAAGAGTTGGATATTGAAATAACGGTGGGTGATGTATTTATGCAGATAGTGCACGAATACCCTGAAAATTCTGTTGAGCTTACATTATTTTGTGCAGAGATAGTGAGTGGTGTGCCAAAAAAAATAGAGCATAACGACTTGCGCTGGATAACAGCCGCTGAAATTGACGCTTTTATTTTTTGCCCTGCAGATGTGCCGCTTTTGGAAAGGTTGAAAAGTGTCCGCAAATAAAATTTGCGATGAGCGGACTAAACATTTAGCCTAAAAAACAAGCAGAAAAAATGTGTGCTTTTTCGCAGTTTTATATTGTAAAAAATTAAAGGAGCCGGCTATGAATTTTAATAGTAGAAAATTAAATAGAGGCATTAAGACTATTGTTGCCACAATGGTGATTTTAAGTTTGCTGTTGTTGTTAATTGGTTGCAGTGAACCACCACAAAACGATGAAATATTAATTGATGAAAATGCACAAAGCAGTTCAATAGTAGAAGGCGCTGACTCTATCGAAGCGCAGGAAAGCGAAGCTTTGCAAAACAGTTCCGATATAGGCAGCTCATCAGAAAGCGCATCAGAAAGCAAAAATTCTTCAAGTAATTCCACCTCTCAAGAATCACAGCAAAGCAGTATGTCAGAGGCTGTTTCTTCTACAAATAGCTCTGTTACAGGCGAAGTCGATGTGAGCGATAGTGACTCAGAAAACAGCGAAATTCCTCAAAACAGATCTACTGCACAAACGCCGGCCTCCGACACTGCAGTAGAAAACGATAGTGCTTCGAGCAGTACAGCGGTAGAAGAAACGCCCGAGGTAAGCAGGCCTGAAATTACAGGAGAGAGCAGCTACATATTTAGGCGCAATGAAGACGCTACAATTTCAATAACAGGCACACCAAACACAGAGTATTATATTACCGTACATTATAAAAGTGGCGAGAGTACGGCCGAGGGGCTGCACCCTAAAACAACAGATGAAAACGGGAACGTATCGTGGACATGGCATATTGGTGGAAGAACATCTCATGGAACATATAAAGCATATGTTTCAGGCGCGAATGAGAGGTTTGAAGTTTCTTTCGATGTAGTTGATTGACATATATTTTGATAATGCACTATATCCAACTGAGATAAAATCTCTGCCAAGCTTTCTGTATTTAATTTATTTTTCATTTTTATTTACCTCTGTAATTTAAAACTCTCAACATTAAGAATAATCCTAAAATTGAGAGTTTTTATAGTTTTATTATTTTTTGAATTCTGTTACTTAGTTTTGAGTTTTGCTACAACCTCCTATTTTTGTTCATTTTACTGCCATGCTTTTGATGATAATAAACGGAGGGCTCATGAGGAGTTGCAGGAGGAATTGGAGTTGTAAGTTGATTATACCTTTATAAGAGTATGTGATATAGAATATATTATAAAAACCGCCCTTTAGCACAAGCTAAAGGGCGGATTTGGGTGCAGCGTCACTCTGCTGGAGCCCCTAATTGGAATCGAACCAACGCGCCCGGCGTCGGAAGCCGGTGCTCTATCCACTGAGCTATAGGGGCATATGTGTTTTTTATTCAGCCCGTAAAACATCGCTAAGCAATTTTTATAATCTGCGCTTTGCTGCATTTATATAAAACCGCATCGGAAAACAGTGAAAAAACAAAAAATTAAAATTAGGGTGCCAATAAAGCGTGTTTGTTTTGCCACCCTAATTTTTTTGCTTTTTTATTACTATTCCCTATGTGCAAAAACTAAACAATATTATTCTTCGTCCCCTGTTTCGCTTTGCTCTTGTGAATCATCAGCGCTTTCGCTTTGTTCGCCGCTTTGCTCTTCGCTATCGGTAGTGTCTGCGCTGCTATTCTCGGCGCCTTGCTCGCTATTTGGCTCAGCTTGCTCTTCACTGTCGCCCTCTTCAGGCTGTGTTTCTATTGCAAGCTCGTTTTCAAGTGGTGCGCTTTGCGCGCCGCTATTTGTTGCCATGCTAAGCGCAAGCTCACGCGCGCGCAAAATTTGCGTGTCTGTATCTACAGTTAAAAAGTAAAATGTTTCAAGCTCATCCTCGCGCAAGGGCACTTCAACATCAGGTAAAACACCGCTTACATTAAACTCTGTGCGGTTTGAACTTAGCAGGGTGCCAACGGTATAGCTTATTGCCGAGCCGTCGCTAAGTGCCACCGGTGCACTTTGCACACTACCCATTCCATCCGTTGCCGTTCCTACAATTTGTGCGCCGTTTAACTCTTTTACGCTAAGGGCAAACAGCTCTGCACCTTGCTGTGTGTTCTCGTTTACAATAATAGAAATAGGCACTGAAACGCTATTCGCATCATCTGATATCCCCAGCAAAATTTCATTGCCGTCACTGCCTATTTGATAACCCATACTTCCCGAGGGGCTTAGAGTATCTATAACATTAAGAACATTGCCAAGCGAAGAACCGCCATTATTATTGCGAACATCTATAATTAACGCTGTAAACCCTTGTGGCGCCGCTTGCATTATATCAATAGCATCTTGAATTTCCCTGGCGGTTGAGCTGTTGAATTCTATAATTTTTATATAGCCAACCACTTCATTTTCACGGTGTATAGCTTGGATAGAGGGCTCTTCATATACTCTGCGCTGAACGCTTACATCTTCAAACACTTCACTGCTAAGGCTTGTGTACGAAATTGTTAGCGTGCTTCCCTGTGCACCGTATGTTAAATTGCTAATTTGCTCGTGTGTTAAATTGCGCAAATCCACATCGTTTATTTCTTGAACGGTAAACCCTGTAACAAAGCCTAAATCTGCCATTGGCGAGTTTGGATATACCAATGTGATTACAGGATATTGCCCTGTAGCTTTATAAAATTCAACACCTATGCTAATATGCTCACCGCTCTCACGGTTCAAGTAGTTAACATATTGATTTACGCTATAGTATCTGGCGTATGGGTCTTGCGTTCCCGCCATATAGCCCGTTGCAAGCATATCATAGAGGAAAGTGTCGTCTATGGGGTAATATATTTCCTCACGCACTGTTTTATCTATTTGCGCTACTTTATCATACATTTGTTCTTTTTCTCTAACGCTTGTAACTGTGTTTTCAAATATATTTTGCGAAAATATCATTGTTACCGAGAATGTTACGGCCATAGCTATTATCGCTATTGCAAGCGCCAAATTAACTGAAATCTTCCTGTTCATATATAAATCCTTTTTTTGCCTTGCGAAAGGCATTGTTTATTGCATAGTTTAATATTAATTTTAGCACAGCTGTTTTCTGCACTATTAAAGCAAATTAACGGTATAAATGGTATAGTTTTGCCACATCTGTAGACGATAAGTAAACACGTGGGTCTACCGTTTGGCCGCCCACATTAACTTCAAAGTGTAAATGGTTACCTGTTGAATTGCCCGTGGTGCCCACTTGGCCTATAGGCTGGCCTTGGTATACATAATCGCCATTTTTAACATAAACGGCAGACATATGTGCATAAAGGCTTATAAGCCCTGAGCCATGGTCTATTTTAACAGCGTTGCCGTAGCTCCAGTGCATACCCGTTGTGGTAACATAGCCCTCTGCGGCAGCGTAAATTACAGCGGTGGAGGGCGCGGGCATATCTATGCCTCTGTGAATATCGGGCACACCGTAAATTAAGCGGTATTCGTTGTAATCGCTGCTAAGCGCATAGTAGCCCGGAAGCGGCCAGCCGAATGTTGCGCCGTTGTATTCAAAATCGTAATTATTGCCGCTGGTTATAAATTCTCTCCAGCTTTCCTCTGCGGCTATAAATTGCGCCGCTAAATCTTCATAGGCGGCCTCTTGCGCTTGCACCTCGGCTTGTTGCTGTGTTATTTCTGTGTTCACTTGGGCAATGGCCACAGCATAATCTGCGCTTTTTGCGTCTAACTCCGCTTTGGCAGCCTCTAAATCTATTACATCTTGTTCTATTTCATCCGCTTGGGCTTTAAGTGCAATTTCTTCCTCTTTTAATTTATCCATAAGCTGTGTATCGCTAAGAGAAATATGCTGTAAATTCTCATCGTAGCGCGACGCCTCTGAAAATGTTGTTGCACCCAAAATAACTTCTATATCGCTGTTATTGCGCACCATATATATAGCGGAAATTCTTTCTTCAAACAGCGCTTTTGTGTTTTGATGCTCTACAATTTTAGCCTCGTGCTCTAATTGCTTATTTTGCAAATCAAGCTGCCTTGCGGCTATATCTGTTTTTAAAAGCTCTATTTGCTGCGCTAAAATATTAGCTTGTTGCTCGTAATATGCTTTTGTGCTTTCATCTTCTTGTATACCCTCTTCAAGGTTATCTATCGAATTTTGCACATTGTTTAGCTCGTCTTGCAAGCGGTCCATCTCGCTTTTTGCATCTGTTGCGCTATCGTAGGGGTTGTCGTCTTCTTCTTCGTCTTGGCTTTCCTCATCTTCGTCCTGCAATGATTGCGTTGCGCCGCTTGTGGGCGAGCCTATTTCATCGTCGGCAAAAACCATGAATAAAACAGGTGATAAAACGCCCATAACTAAGGCTATAACAATAATTGCACAAACTATGCGCAGTAGTGTTCTGTTCATAAATACCTCCGTATAAAGAGTATAATGTTTTGTAGCTAATTTATTTGTCGATTTATTTGCGGTTAAACTTTTAAATGTTTTCTTATGCTGGAGGCACAGCCCAAGCTACCTATAGTTACACCGAAAGCAACAAAGCCGGCAACAAGGTATGGCAATACAACCTCTATGGGCGAGAAATGCACAGAAAACTGTGTTAGCCATGCGGCTTCGGGTAGGCCTGCATAATACAAAAGCCCATAATAGCCGCCGCCGACAAGCGCCGCAGAAATTAAGCCCGCAATAACGCCAACCGTCATTCCCTCAACAAAGAAAGGCAGCCTAATAAAAGCGTTTGTTGCGCCAACAAATTTCATAATATTAATTTCTTTGCGCCTTGCAAAAACAGTTAACCTTATTGTGTTACTTATTATCACTATTGAAACTATGCTTAAAACGCCCACAAGGCCCCAGCCAACATAAGAGGCTATGCTCTCAACGCTAAGTAAAGTTTCGCTTAAATTTGTGGGGCTGTCTATTCTATCTACAACGCCTTCGCAAATTGTGTTTATTTGCTCTACCGTTTGCGATAAAAACGCCAAATCTACAACGCTCGCCCTAAAAGATGCCGGAAGCGGTATCATAGGGTGGTTTTCTGTGCCGTAACCTGCAACAACATCGCTGTATTCGCCAAGGTATTCGCTCATTTCCAAAAGCGCTTGCTCTTTGCTTATATATTCACACGTTGCCACATTTTGAAGCGCCTGTATTTGTGCACGAAGGCCCTCGGCTGTTGCCTCGTCTATTATTGAAGATTCATCTGCATTATCTAATATGTAAATTTCCACTTCGTTTTGAGAGCCTAAAAAACTCACGTAATTTGCAACATTAATGCTTAAAAGGGCAGCTACACCCGTTATAAAAAGGCACGCTGTTAAAACGCCTATGCTTGCAATTGTCATAAGGCGGTTTGCCACCATGCTTTTCCACCCTTGCACAACTAAATACCCAAAGCTGGTTATTTTCATAATTCATACTCCTCCTCGGGTAAATCGTCCCCAACAACCGTGCCGTGGTCTATAGTTATTATTCTTTTGTTATATTGTAGGGCAAGGTCTCTTTCATGGGTTACAACAACAACAGTTGTTCCAACGCTGTTTATAGCCTGTAAAAGCTCTAATATTTCAACGCTAAGCTCGGGGTCTATATTACCGGTGGGCTCGTCTGCTATTATAATAGAGGGCGAGTGAACTAAAGCCCTTGCAAGGGCAACACGCTGTTGCTCGCCGCCTGAAAGCTCGCTTGGGTAGCTGCGAGATTTAGCCGAAAGCCCTACTAAGTTTAAAACATAAGGCACCCTAACCGCAATTTTCCTTTGAGAAATATTTGTTACCCGCATGGCGAATGCAACATTTTCGTAAGCCGTCATTGTGGGTATAAGGCGGAAATCTTGAAACACAACGCCAAGGCCTCTGCGAAGAAGCGGTATATGGCGCTGTTTTATTTTATTTAAATGGCGCCCATTAACATAAATATTCCCTTTAGTTGGCACTTCTTCTCTTAATATTAATTTTAAAAATGTGCTTTTACCTGCGCCGGAATGCCCAAGAACAAAAACAAACTCGCCTTTGTCTATGTTAAGGTCTAGGTTTTTAAGCGCAGTTATTTTTTTACCGTTTGCGCCTGTGTATACCTTTTGCACCCCTTCAAATTTTATCATTAATTCAGCTCCGTTCTTTTAAAGCGTTTGTTTGTGCTTTTAGCATTTAGCCTTTAGCAAAGCCGCTGCAAACCGATGGCTATCCACAGGGGAGTATTCAACGTGGCTATGCCGCACAATTTAAAAAGTTTTGAACGTAATTCTTGCATTATATGTAATATATACATAGCTAATTAATTATACCACAATAAATGTGAAATTTCTATGATAAATTACAAATTTAAACAAAAAAGCGGCTGCAATTGCAGCCGCTTTTTTAAGCATTTCCATAAATTAGTATTTTGTAAGGTTTGCACTTAGATATTTTTTTACCATTAATGCCACTTTAAACACGATAGCATCGTCGAATTCCCTTAAATCAAGCCCTGTTAGCTTTTTAATTTTTTCAAGCCTGTAAACAAGGGTGTTTCTGTGAACGAAAAGCCCACGGCTTGTTTCGCTTACATTCAAATTGTTTTCAAAAAAGCGCTGAATTGTGAACAGTGTTTCACTATCTAGGCTTTCAATACTGCCTTGTTTGAACACTTCACGCAAGAACATTTCGCAAAGCGTTGTGGGCAATTGATATATAAGGCGTGCTATACCTAAATGGTCGTAGCTAATAATAGTTTGCTCTGTGTCGAACACTTTGCCTACTTCAAGGGCAATTTGTGCTTCTTTGAAGCTAGTGGCAAGGTCTTTAACATTCGCTATAGGTGTGCCTATGCCAACGCTTGTTTTTATATAATGCTCGTTGTTAAGCGTATCACTAATACTTGAAGCAAGCTTAATAATATCGCTTTGGTCTATTCCGCGCTTAATTTCTTTAACAAGAACCGTGTCGCTCTCGCTTATATTAAACACAAAATCTTTTTGTTTATCGGGGAAAAGGCCGCTAACCACATCAAACGCTGAAATATCGTTAGAGTTTGTAACCCTAAACAAAAGAACAACCCTGCCAACATCGGCTGTGAAATGAAGCTCGCGCGCTTTTGCGTAAATGTCGCCCGGAAGAATATTATCAAGAACAACATTTTTTATAAAATTAACTTTGTCGAACTTTTCATCGTGATACTGCTTGATGTTTTGCAATGATATAGCTACCAGCGTTGCATAGCGCATAGCTTGTTCATCTGCGCCCTTAACAAAGGCGGCAAAATCGTTGCGCTTATTCGATGAGAACAAATGGTAAGCATAACCGTTATTTATAAAACTTTCCTGCGATGCTCTTTCTATAGTTAAGCTCTCTCTAACCTCGCCAATTCTGCTTGGGTCTGAGCAAGAGATAATAGTTCCGCTTTCGTCAATAACACCAACGGTGCGGTCTATAGCATCTTTCATTTGGTTTACAACGCCTTGAAAAACTCTGTTCGCCATACATATTTCCTTTCTTTGGCACCCACACTTTATACGAGCCGGCTTTGCTTGGGTTGCCTTGCAGCCTAATTGTTAAATTAAACAATAAAAAGTTACTGTACTAAATATTTTACACAATATTTATGACTTTTGCAACATATTTCAACAAATTTTTCTTAAAAATATTGTGTATTTTATTATGATGGCAAAAAAATGCCTCATTTTTAGGTAAAAACGCCCATTTTTATACTTTTTTGCGCTCTATCTATAAATTTATATGCCTTTTTGACTAATTTTTAACAATTGGGAAATGCTGGAATTTAAAGCTATTTATTAACTTTTAGTATAAAACCGACTATTTATTACTATACGCATATTCTTTTTCCGTTGCTTTTTCGTGCGCTTTTTCCTTTTTAAATTTGCCGTTTAATTTTAATAGGCATAAATTATATATGCCGTCAACAGATAAAATAATTAAAATAGGGGTAAAATTCAAAACATAAGATGCCCACGATTCCCAGAAAACCAAAAACAATAATAGCCCAAAAACGCATAAATGCAAAAGCAAGCGTTTTTTGCTGTTTGCTTTAAAAAAGCAAACACCTAAGCTTATTAAATTTAGCCAGTATATCATTTGAAGCATAAATTGGCTGTGCACGGTTGCTATGCTGAACGGCAAAAAGCCCTCGAAAATCAAAGCTTGGCTCCAGTTGTGGTTTATGGGGTTATTGTGGCTTATTTGTGCGCCGAATTTCCCATCGCCCCATGTTGCCATTATTTTGTGGTGTAAAAATTCATAATAGCTTTGCGGTGTGTATGAAGAGTAATAATCAAAAGTGCGCTGCCACAACGCTGCGTTTCGCTCTTGCATAGTGGAAAAGCCAAGAGCAAACTGCCTGTCGGCGCCGTCCCATTTGCCCTCGCCGTGGCTGCCCATGCTAAACCAAAACGAAAGAGGCAGGGCTTTTTCATCGTAGGTGGAAAAATCTATTACGTCGTTGTTAAAAAGCCACAAGTCGAAAAAGAAGAGAACAGCGGCGCACACTACTATTATAATAAGTATATTCACAAGCTTTATGCGCGGAATTGAATTGCTTAGCAATTCACAAATAAAAACAGCAACTACAACAATAAAAACGCTGCCTTTAACTAAATACCCCAATATGCCGCAAAATATACTTAGGGCTAAAAATATTTGTTGCTTAACAGGCTTTTGGCCGCGAGATATTATATATAAAAGAACGCTTAAAGCTACATAGGGCATGGAAACCGTATGCGAGTAAAAACTTGGTGCCCAAAGGTAATATGGCAAAAGCACCGCAAAAAGCGCAAAGCCCAAAATCGCAAAAATATTGCGCTTAAATATTATATGTATAGTTTTAACTGCACAAAACACGCTGAAAGCTATACAAAAAGCATTTAAAATGAGGCCCGGCAAAACATGGGTTAATTCTGTTGCGCCATAGCCAAAAACAGAGGCTATTTTATAAACGAAGCTAACAGTAATTAAAAGCCCCATATTATTTTTATAGTATAAAAAGTAATCGACACGCTCTGTTATTTGCCCTGTGTTAACAAACTCTAACGATGCCAAATAAACCTCACCGAAATCGTAATCGGGGTAAATGCGCATGTGGTAGCCCATGAATAACACAAGGCAAAAATGAAGAACACTTGCAAGTGCTAAAAATATATTTAAAGCGCGCGCGCTTATTTTATCGGTTGCCTTGCCTAAAACACGAACAAAAAGAACACATGCAGTAATATAAAAAGCAGCACCGAACAAGAAAAGCAAATTGTTATTTGCGTTAATCCAAACATTAAGGCACAGCCACAGTAGCACCATGAAGTACACAGCGCAAAAAACTTTTATTAGCGTTTTAGATACATTGAATTTGTTAATCATATAATCACAGGTATTGCACCTTTAAAAAGCGCCGTATTACTCCTTTAAATAGTTTTTGTTTTTCGCAAGGCTTTCGCCTTATTTTTTCATTTGCTGTGAGCGTCAAATTTTGCTGTTAGCTCTTCTTTTCTGCTTAAAAAGCAAAAGAGCGAAAATTTAAGTGCCGCTTAAGGCTGTTACCTTTCGTTACTCGCAACGCACACGCAGTGCCCCCGCACCATACGCTCAAAGCGCTATGCTTCGGCATGTGTAAACCTTGACATTGCAATGAATTTTTAGTATGCTAAAAAAAACAGCTGTTAAATTGCTAAAAGGCATTTTTAAACGGCGGAACGGAACAAAAATGCAAGTTTACTATTTTACAAGAACTAACCGCAGTAAGAATATTGCACAGCAAATAGCAAAAGCGCACAGTGTAACGGCAAACGCTATTAGCGACGGCAAAGATTGGAGCGGCCCTGTTAAATTCATTCACGCAGGCGCCGCAGCGGCTAAAAATGAGGGCACCCCTGTTGAATATGAAGCATTTATTAAGGGCGAGAGCGCTGTTGTGGTTTTCCCTATTTGGGCAGGGGGAATGCCGCCTGCCGTGCGCAGTTTTATGGAGGAAAACCGCGAAGAAGACATTATGGCTGTTAGCACAAGCGCTGTTTCTTCGCTTAAAGCAGACGATGCTAAATATTTCAAAAAAATTTACGAAGTTAAAGGCAAAGATATGATAGCGCCGATAATTAGCCTTTAAAGCTCGATAGCAAAAAAAAAGGGTATTGCCGCTCTTTGCTTTTTAAAGCGCAAGGCGTAAAATTTACACTTTGCGCAAAACAACATATAAAGCTAATTTTCACTTTCTAAGATTAGCACAATTACAGCATTTTTTCAAGGCTTAATAACAAAACAAAGCCGGCTAGCGCGAATTGTTTTCGCGCTAGCCGGCTTTTAATTTTTATTGGTTTTGTTTTGCTGCTAAATCTGCAAGGGCGTCTTTGCGAGAAAGGTTAATTCTGCCTTGTTGGTCAATTTCAGTAACTTTAACAAGCAACTCGTCGCCAACAGCAACAACATCTTCAACTTTTTCAACGCGCTTTGTATCTAATTTAGACACATGCACAAGCCCTTCTTTGCCCGGTGCAATTTCAACAAAAGCGCCAAAAGCCATAAGCCTTGTAACTTTGCCTTTGTAAATGCTTCCCACTTCAGGGTCTTCAACAATTGTTTTAATGGTAGCCATAGCGCCGTTTATAGATTCTCTATCTGCAGAAGAAACAAAAACTGTGCCATCGTCCTCTATATCAATTTTAACGTTGAATTTAGCGCAAATTTCTTGAATAACTTTGCCGCCTTTGCCTATAACATCGCGAATTTTATCAACGTCTATTTTAAGAGTTTCCATTTTAGGTGCCCATTTGCTAACTTCGCTGCGAGGCTCGCTTATTGCAGGAATCATAATATCTTGCAAAATGAAATCTCTGCCTTTTTTGCATTTTTCAAATGCGTCCCAAATAATTTCGTAAGTTAAGCCGTCAACTTTCATATCCATTTGGATAGCTGTTATGCCGTTTAATGTGCCGCCTACTTTAAAGTCCATATCACCGTGGAAATCTTCAACGCCTTGAATGTCTAGCATGGTCATCCAGCGCTCGCCCTCAGTGATAAGGCCGCAGCTAATGCCTGCAACAGGTGCTTTAATAGGCACGCCTGCGTCCATTAAAGCAAGCGTAGAGCCGCAAATTGACGCTTGGCTTGTTGAGCCGTTTGACGATAAAATTTCGCTAACAAGGC
>CAYJEU010000012.1:0-47464 GCA_964369565.1 uncultured Bacteroides sp.
GGCACAAAAAACACCCTACAGCAGCAACTGTAAGGCATTTGGGTGCAGCGTCACGCTGCTGGCGGAGAGATGGGGATTCGAACCCCAGAGTACATTCCTGCACTACACGATTTCCAATCGTGCGCCTTCGACCAACTCAGCCATCTCTCCATAATATTAACACCTATTAATATTATCTAATTTATTATAAAATGTCAATAGCATAATTAAATTTATCTATGTAAAAAGTAAAATTCACTACTAAGATAAACTGAATATTAAATAAGAAGAAATTCGCAAGCTTATAATAAGCCAATTGCTTGTGAAATATGCGAAACACCTATAATTTCCATTGACGGAAAATCACTTTGGAGTATTTTATCATAGGTTTGCTTGGGTATAATTGCCTGTGTAAAACCCATGCGATGCGCCTCTTTTAACCTATAATTTATATTAGATACATTTCTAATTTCACCGCCAAGGCCTACCTCGCCCATTGCAAGCATTTTATCTTGCACAGGTTTATCTAATACAGCTGAAATGAGTGCAAGGCAAACAGGTAAATCACATGCAGTTTCGTCAAGCTCTAAGCCACCAACTATATTGATATATACGTCTAACGCGCTAAGCGAGTACCCTGCCCTCTTTTCTATAACAGCTAAAAGTAAATTCATCCTATTATAATCAAAGCCTGTAGCCGCTCTTCTAGGCGTGCCAAAACCTGTTTTTGTTACAAGTGCCTGAATTTCAGAGAGTATTGGGCGCGTGCCCTCCATAGCGCAGGCAACACAATTACCGCTAACACCCACAGGGCGCCCTTCAAGTAGTAGCTGAGAAGGGTTTTCTATAGCTTTAAGCCCTGCACTTGTCATATCAAACATGCCAATTTCATTTGTAGAGCCATATCTGTTTTTTACAGCCCTTAAAACACGGTAAGGCAAGGTTTTATCACCTTCAAAGTACAAAACGGTGTCTACCATATGCTCCATAACTTTAGGGCCTG
This sequence comes from uncultured Bacteroides sp., assembly GCA_964369565.1. Taxonomy (GTDB): domain Bacteria; phylum Bacillota; class Clostridia; order Oscillospirales; family Ruminococcaceae; genus Ruthenibacterium. Next base: position 983 of record CAYJEU010000012.1, read on the forward strand.
CAATGGCCCCGTCTTTATTAACATGGCCAACTATAAATGTTGGCACCTCAATAGATTTTGCAACCTGTAAAAGCCTTGCTGTACACTCTTTAACTTGTGAAACACTACCTGCAGTTGATGTTAGCTCACTGCACAGCATCGTCTGAATAGAGTCTATTACCACAAGGCCTGGTTTTGTAGATTTAATAAGCTCGCATATCAAATCTACGTCTGTTTGTGCTGCAAGCGCTATTTGCTCGCCTGTAACATTTAAGCGCACTGCACGCAATTTAATTTGCCTTGCACTTTCTTCGCCGGTTACATATAAAACGCTTGTTTTCTCGCTTACTTTTGCGCAAATTTGTAAAAGCAGTGTAGATTTACCTGCCCCGGGCTCACCGCCTAAAAGCACAACACTTCCAAGAACAATTCCGCCGCCTAAAACTCTGTCGAGCTCGCTAAGCTGCGTAATTATTCTTGAATGTTTTTCTTTAATGCTAATGTCGCTTATTTGCTCTGTTTTTAAATAGCTTGCTTTACTATTTTGCAAAGAAACAGTTTTGCTTTTTGACGTTTGTTTAACAATATCTTCAACTAAAGTGTTCCACTCTTCGCACGAAGGGCACTTTCCCATCCAACGCGGGCTAATTTCTCCACACTCGGTGCAAATATATACTGTTTTTAATTTATCATTTGCCAAAATGTTTCTCCTTTGTTTGAAAACAAATTGTCACTTATAAATAAAATAAATTGTGCTTTATTTGTAACAAAACATTAAATAATATACCTTTAGTTATTCAACAGGTTTCATTGTTGGGAAAAGCAATACATCGCGAATAGATGCACTATCTGTTAATAGCATTACAAGCCTATCTATACCAAAACCTAAACCGCCTGTTGGTGGTAAACCATATTCGAGCGCTGTTATATAATCGTAATCAACTTGCGCATTTGTATTAGGCTCTTGAGCTCGTTTTGCAGCAACTTGGTTTTCAAAGCGTTGTTTTTGGTCTATAGGGTCGTTAAGCTCAGTAAAAGCGTTTCCGTATTCACATGCGTTTATAAAATATTCAAAGCGTTCGGTAAACTCCGGCTCGTCTGCTTTTCTTTTAGCAAGAGGGCTGTTTTCAACAGGATAGTCATATATAAATGTTGGCTGGATAAGTTTTTCCTCAACAAAAGCATCAAAAAGTTCAATCAAAACGGCGCCTTTAGTAGCATTGCTATCTATTTCAACATGCTTTTCTTTAGCGCTGTTGCGTGCATCTTCGTCTGATGTCCATTCATAATAATCAACGCCGCTGTATTTTTTAACCGCCTCGGCCATGCTCATGCGCGCCCAATTGCCCATATCAATTTCAATGCCTTGGTATGTGATTTTTGTACTGCCGCATATTTTTTTAGTTATATCTATGTATAATTCCTCTACTAAATCCATTATACCTTTATAATCTGTATAAGCTTGGTATAACTCTATAGTAGTAAATTCGGGATTATGCCTTGTATCCATACCCTCATTGCGGAAAATGCGCCCTACTTCATACACTCTGTCCATACCGCCAACAACAAGGCGCTTAAGGGCAAGCTCTGTTTCAATGCGTAAATACATATTCATGTTTAAAGTGTTGTGGTGTGTTATAAAAGGACGTGCAGCAGCGCCAACTTCAAGTGGTAATAAAATTGGTGTATCAACTTCAAGAAAGTTTCTTGCATCTAAAAACGCACGCACTTCTTTTAAAATTTGGCTTCGTTTTACAAAAACATCTCTAACATTCGGGTTAACAATTAAATCAATATATCTTTGGCGATATCTAATTTCTTGGTCTTTTAAACCATGAAATTTCTCAGGTAATGGCAATAAGTTTTTGCTAAGAAGAACAACTTCGCTAACTTTTACGGAAATTTCACCCATGTGTGTGCGAAAAACTTCGCCTTTTATGCCTATAATATCGCCAATATCATATTTCTTGAAATTTATGTAATTTTCTTCGCCGATTGCATCTCTGCGCACATATAGCTGAATATTACCGCTTGTATCCCTTAAATCGGCAAAGCTGGCTTTACCCATAATGCGTTTGCTCATCATGCGGCCTGCCATGCTAACAATGCGTCCTTGCTCGCCCTCTTTAACTTCAGTGAAACTTTCTTTAATTTCATTGGCAAAAGAATCTTGCGTGTATTTTGTATTTAAAAACGGGTTTTGGTTTTCATCTTGCAAGTTTTTCAATTTCTCTCTTCTAATTGCAACTAATTCCCCGTATTCCTTTTCAGTAATAACATTTTCATTTTCTGCATTTTGCAGTATTTCATTTTCACTATTTGCTTTCATTTTAATTCCTCCGTTAAATTTGTGGCTATATTTTATTATAACACAAAATTTTATTTTTTAAAACAAAAATACCGACCAACTTTGTTAGAATTAAAATCTAACATATCGTGGTCGGTACACATGGCACCTTTTTAATTTTGCAAATAATTGCTAAAATAGTTGCTCTGCGTTATATCGAACCGCGAGTGATCTCTAACACTTTATACGAAGTTACAAGCCCGTTAGGCAAAGTAATATCAACGGTTTGCCCGGCTTTTTGCCCCATAAGAGCTGCGCCAACAGGGCTTTCATCGCTAATTTTCCCCTTGGATGGGTCTGCCTCTGTTGAGCCTGTTATATCATACTCTTCAATGTCGCCGTCTTCATCTTCAAGTTTTACATGTGTTCCAATACCAACGGAATCTGTAGATAGTTCATCTTCATCGATAACACGTGCAAATTTAAGTGTTTTCTCAAGCGTTGCAATTCGGCTTTCAACAAACCCTTGTTCGTTTTTAGCTTCATCATATTCGCTGTTTTCAGATAAATCGCCATAACCTCTGGCAATTTTAATTTTTTCCGCAACTTCTTTGCGCTTAACTGTTTTTAATTCTTCAAGCTCATGTTCTAATTCTTGAAGGCCTGCATATGTCATTAAAATTTCTTTGTTTGGGTTGGTCATTTTAATTGAACTCCTCAGTAAATTTTGCTAATATTGTTGAACTAATACATTGCTGTTAAATCGTTTGGTTTGTATTTTGCAAACGCAAAAAACATTTAAATTTAAATAAAGTAAATATAAAAAGTTCCACAATATTGTGAATTATAGTGTTTTTACGCTATAATGTCAAGTGTTTTTTAGAATTTTGTGCATATTGTATAGCACTTTTATAATATATACGCAATTTATCCTTGAAAAATACCATTTTATAAAAATTTAGCAGTTTGCACAAAATCGCAGGGCAAGCTTTAAGCTCGCCCCACAATTAATATTAAATACAATAAAATAAATTAATCTTCATCAGATTTAACGGTAATATATTTCTTAGCATCTTCAATTATTTTTTCTTCTAAATTTGAAGGTACTATTTCATAGCGAACAAATTCAAACTCGTAATTACCTCTACCTTGAGTTAATTGCCTTAAAAAAGTTGTAAAGTCGTGCATTTCTGCTTGTGGAACTTCAGCTTCGATAATTTGCTCGCCATCTTCACCGGGCTGCATTCCTAAAACGCGACCTCTGCGTTTTGTAACATCGCCCATCATATCACCGGTTAAATCACCGGGTATAGTTGCTTTTAAAACACCTACAGGCTCTAACAAAACAGGCCCTGCGTTAGGTAGCGCAGCTCTATAAGAAGCTTTAGCCGCCATTTTAAATGCCATTTCAGATGAATCAACTGGATGATGGCTGCCGTCGAGCAATGTTGCTTTTAAGCCAACAACAGGATAACCTGCAAGCACGCCGTGTGCTATAGCTTCATGCAAGCCTTTTTCAACGGCCGGGAAGAAGTTTTTGGGAACAGCGCCACCAACAACTTTTTCTTCAAAAATGAAATCGCCTTCAGTTGTGGGCTCGAACTCTATCCAAACATCGCCAAATTGGCCGTGGCCGCCTGTTTGTTTTTTATGGCGCCCTTGTGATTTGTGTTTTTTACGAATAGATTCCCTATAAGCAATGCGTGGTTTAGATAGCGCAATATCTACGCCGAACTTTGATTTTAACTTAACGCAAACAGCATCTAAATGTTGCTCGCCAAGGCCGGAAACAATTTGCTGCACTGTTTCAGTGCTAACTTTATATTTAAGCGTTGGGTCTTCTTCCATAAGGCGCTGTAATGATGAAGAAATTTTGCTTTCATCGCCTTTTTGTTTTAGCTTTATAGCCATTGAAAGTGTTGGGTTTGGGAATTGTGGTTTTGGAAGGTTAACTACTTTGCCCGGTGCGCAAAGTGTATCACCTGTTTGTGCGCTTGCGAGTTTTGTAACTGCCCCAATATCCCCTGCTGAAATTTCAGTGGCGTCTGTTTGTTTTTTACCTTTAATGAAAAGTAGTTTTCCAAAACGCTCTTGCTCGCCAGTTCTTGCATTTACAATAGCGCTATCAGATTTAAAAGAGCCTGAAATTACTTTTATATAGCTTAGTTTTCCAACAAAAGGGTCTGCAACTGTTTTAAATACATAAGCGCATAAATCGCCGTTAGAATCACAAACAACTTCAACATCTTCGTCTTTGCTGTTTTTAGCAACAGCGCTTGCGCCTCTTGCAGCACTTGGCAATAACTTTTCTATGCCCCAAAGCACTAAATCTATACCGGCAAGGCTTGTGGGAGCACCACAAAATATTGGTGTTATAGCGCCTGTTTTAACGCCTAATCTAACGCCCTCTGTAAGCTCTTCTTGAGTAAATGCTTCGCCTTCAAAGAATTTTTCCATTAAAGCTTCATCTGTTTCAGCAACAGCTTCACTCATAGCGGCTATAAGGCCGTTTTCCCTGTGGCCGTAACTTGGCACGGGCACTTCACGAGGGCTGCCGTTAACATAGCTGTAAGCTTTTTGTGTTATTAAGTTTAAATATACGCGCCCGCCTGCTTGTTCAATTGGTACAACAACAGGGCACATTGAGGGGCCAAGCTCTGTTTTTAATTCTTCGAATACCTTATAAAAATCTGCATTTTCGCTATCAATTTTGCTAACAAAAATCATATGGCTTTTGTTGTGCTTTACTGCGTTTTTATATGCTTTTTGTGCGCCAACCGAAAGGCCGCTTCTCGCTGAAAGGCAAACAAGCACGCTTTCAGCTGCATATATTCCCTCTGCTTGCCCTGCGGCAAAATCAAATAAACCAGGGCTGTCTAGTAAATTTATTTTAACATTGTTATTTATAACAGGTGCAATTGCAAGTGAAAGTGATGCGCGGCGCTTAGCTTCATCAGCATCAAAATCGCAAACAGTGTTGCCGTCTTCCACACGCCCGTGCCTATCTGAACCGCCGGTTAAAAATAACATTGCCTCCACTAAAGAAGTTTTGCCCGAGCCGGCATGCCCGGCAACAAGCACATTTCTTATTTTATCATTTGTAAAATTCATAGTTGCATTCCCTCTTCCTTTCGTGCCGTTTACCTAAGTTTTACCAAAGTAAACCACTAATAGAAATATTTTAGCATATTATACAAGTTTTTTAAATAACATAATAAAAAAAATGTGATGAATATGTGTAAAATCTTTTGCTGTTTCATTGTGTAAAATGCTATATTTTTCGTTAATATGTTAAATTTTTAAAGTTTTATGACATTTTAATGCAAAAGCCGCAATAAAGTGAACTTCACTTTATTGCGGCTTTAACAAATTATAGTTTGATTAATTTTTAATGGAATTTACAATTTCGTTTGCCATATTTTCAATTTGCTCATAATTTTCTTCTTTAACCGAGGATAAAATTTTTACTTTTGCTTCAAGCAAAGTCATATTTTTCATGCTTTGTATTATTTCTGTCATTAATTTACCGCTAAGAATGCCCCAACTACCGTTTTCAATAATGCTAACGGTTCTGTTTTGGAAATTATGGTGTTTTAATTCATTCAAAACATGTTCCAGTTTTGGGAAAATAGCTGAATTATAAGTTACGCTTGCAAAAACTAAATGGCTGTATTTAAAGGCCTGAGAAATAATATAAGATTCATCAACAGAAGACACATCATATAAGTTAACAGATTTAACACCCTTTTCAACAAGTTTAGATGCTAAAATTTGCACAGCATTTTCTGTGTTGCCGTAAATACTTGCATAAGCAATTACAACGCCTTTTTCTTCTGGCTCATATTTAGCCCATTTAGAGTATTTATCTAAAATAAATGTTATGTTCTCTCGCCAAACAGGGCCATGTAATGGGCAAATGAAATCAACTTGTAAATCGCTAAGCTTTTTCAAAAGTGCGCTTACTTGCACACCATATTTCCCAACAATATTAGTGTAATATCTTCTTGCTTCGTTTAAAAATTCATCGCTATAGTTAGTTTCATCTGCAAAAAGTTTACCCTCGTGCGAGCCAAAAGTTCCAAAAGCGTCTGCTGTGTAAAGCGCTTTTGTAAATATATCGTATGTTACCATAACTTCCGGCCAATGCACCATCGGCGCTAAATAAAACGCTAACTCGTGTTTGCCTGTTTTAAGTGTATCGCCCTCTTTTACAATTTGAATGTTCTTTTCAGCATTGAAATTGTAAAACTGCTTAATCATTGCAACGGTTTTTGTATTGCAAATTAGCTTAACATTTGGGTAAAGCAATAAAATTTGCTCTATTGTTGCACAATGATCCGGTTCCATATGATTAATAATTAAATAATCTAAAGTTCTACCGTTAAGCACATGCTTAACATTTTCAATATACCTTTCACCTACAGAACTATCTACAGTATCCAGTAAAACGGTTTTTTCATCTGTAATTAAATATGAGTTGTAAGCTATACCTGCCGGTATTGGAAAAATATTTTCAAATAGTGAAAGCCTTAAATCATTTGCGCCAACCCAATATGTGTTCTCGCAAATTAATCTTGTGTTATGCATAAATCCCCCATAATTTTATTAAATTGTTTATAATATGTTTTTTCATAAAATTCATTATAATTTTATATCCTAATTGATTTAGATATTACCACAAAAGCTATGCTGTTTCAATAATTTTTAATATAAATTTGCTATTTGCCCTACTATTTACATTTATAACTTACTATATTAATGCAAGTTATCTATTATTTGCGCAATATCTCCATTAATGAGTAAGCTTTTTTCTTTTATCTCTTCAGGAACAAAGCTATCTTTAATATTGATAGAAATTAATTTTGCCGCTTTAAACTGATAAGTCATTTGCCAAAACGGATATTTAATAATTCCGGGCGTATTATAGCCAACGCCTAACTCTAAAAAAACAATGTCATTGCCGCTTTCTTTCACCAGGAAATCCTCATATCTTTTGGCAGCGCTATGCCATCCAACAGGCTCTACAAAAGTGCTGTCTGCCCGAAGGTTATTAGACATAGGCGCACCGCATTTAGGGCAATATGGTATTAAATCGCTCGGAATACGCATATTTTTTTGCAGCTCTACCATTTTTTTCACTTGTGTTTCGTTGCTGTAAGTTTCGTTGTGGCATGGTACAGAGCATTGCCAAAGGCCGTAATCTCCTTGTGTGTAAAAAACTCTTTGATTATCAAAACCGCAAGTGAGGAATAAATGGTCTACATTCGTGGTAATTACAAAATAGTTTTTATCTTTCACAATTTCTAATAAATTGCTGTAAAGTTTATTACTAGTAAATGTATATCTGTTAAGCATAATATGCCTGCTAAAATAAGCCCATTTTTCCTCGGGTGTTTCAAAATTATGAAATGCTGCTTCATACATGCTTTCAAAATGATATTTGCTTACAAAATCGGCAAAATTAGTTTTTAACCTTTCACCTGTATACTCAAGGCCCGCAGAACTTGATAAACCGGCACCTGCACCTATAACAACTGTTTGTGCATTTTCCAATAATTGTTTTGCTTCATTAATATTATTTGAATTACCTTGCATACTCGCTCCTTTATGCTAATTATTTAGTAATAATACAATTTATTTTAATTTATGTATATTATAGCATGTTTTACACATAATTTTAATATAAATTATTACAGTAATATTTTTTGCTGTAAAATAACTTTAGGAGTGTTATTATGAATGTATTTTATAAAATTTGCCTATTACTAATTATTATAGGCGGAATAAACTGGGGATTAGTTGGCCTTTTTGATTTTGACTTAGTTGGCTTTATATTCGGAAGCTCGCAAAGCTTATTTGCTAGGGCTATCTTTGTTATTGTTGGTTTAGGTGCACTTGGCTCAATACCCTCTTTAATTCAGCCTGTTGAAAAAAGCTCTGAAATGTAATTGCTAAATTAAATAATTTTCTAAATTTAGTTATAAGTAAAAAATAAACAGACACTATTTTATTTTTAATAGTGTCTGTTTATTTGCAATTTTTATAAAAGTTTTTCCATAACTACAACCGTGTAAAGCTCTTGTTTTTTTTCAATACCGGTTGGTAAAAACTTGTTTTTGTTCCAAAATGATTTTGCTTGATTATTATTTTTAACATATCCTAACTGCGCCTTTTTAAATTTAATTGATTTTAAATATTCAAGACAATCAGTTATTATAAATGTACCTATGCCCATGCCTTGTAATTCACTGTTCATCATAAAAAAACCTATATATGCCGTTTCATCATTTGGATATTTAGATATCAAATCCATAACAGCAATTAATTTTTCATTCTCAAAAAAACCAATATAGTATTTATCTTTGTGTTTTTTGCCCGGTGGTAAAGCTTTTAAATCGCTCTTAATACTTTCTCTACATGCATTTGGAGGGCAAAATTTATAGTACATTTTATTGCTATTACATATATTTAGCACACTTTCAATATCGGTTTCTGTTATTTTTTTAACTTCGTATTTTTCAGACAATAATGCTATATTCATTTTAACACCACATTACATTTTAAATTTTTATTACAATTAATAATAAATTATTATAACTACTTAATGAATTTAAAACAATGGTTAATTATACACAAATTCAGTAATTTGTGCAATAACGCCGTTTTCTTTTTTAAACAAATACATTTATAGCAAAAAAACAATCGTAACATCACATTTTTTTATATTTTATATGTTAATACACTTTACAATTTGTTATATTATGTTATATAATAAATATGTGCGAATATAATTATGCTAATGAAAGGTTGGTTTTTGCTTGGCTTTACAAATTACAAAAAGTAAAAACGAAACTGTTTTGCTGGCACAGCAATTTGCAAAAACATTACGCCCGGGAGATTTAATTTTATTTAATGGAGGCTTAGGCTGCGGCAAAACTGCTTTTTGCTCAGGTATTGCACAAGGCCTTGGTATAACTGATGTTGTACAAAGCCCTACATTTTCAATAGCTAATGTGTATAATGGTGAATATACATTTGTACATTTTGACTTTTACCGTCTTACAAGTGAGCAAGACCTTGAGATGGCAGGCTTTTACGATTATTTAAACAGCGGTGCTATAGTTGCCGGTGAATGGGCGCAAAGGTTAATTGAAATAAATGCGGATATACCTGAGCCAACATATATAATTGATATGCAAATAATATCGGAAAACGAGCGTAAAATTCAAATTACAAGCGGAGGTGCACTTTGATAACTTTTGCGCTTGATTGTCACAGTCAAACGGCAGGCGTTGCTATTTTAAAAGGCGATGCCCTTTTATATGAATGCACATTTGCCTCACAATCAACACATAGCGAAACTTTACTTAAATTATGTGACGATGCCTTTAATACAGTTAATTTGAAGCCGAATGATGTAAATTTATTTGCCATTACAAATGGACCCGGAAGTTTTACAGGCCTTAGAATAGGGCTTTCACTTATAAAGGCAATGGCGTTTTCAAATAATGCTCCTTGCGCGGGGATATCTTCGTTAAAAGCGCTTGCGCATAGTTTACCAATAAATGGCTATATAGCGGCTTGTATTGATGCGCGCAGAGATGAAATATATTGCGCTTTGTTTAAAAAAGAAAACGGCGTTATTGCACAAATTACTGAAGATGATGCATTAAGCTGCGATGATTTTTCTTTAATTGCAAAGAAAACCGCACAAAGCGGTGCAATAATAACCGCTATTGGCGATGGCGCAAAAAAACTATGTAGCTTGCACGGCAATTTTACAATGTGTGAAGATGTGTATATTATGGGCAGAGCTAGCTCTGTTGCTAAACTTGCAATTGAAGATTATAATAATAAAAAAGCGATTTCATGCAATGAATTAGTACCATCTTATTTAAAGCTTTCTCAAGCTGAAAGGCAACTTGCGAAAAAAGGAGTTTAAATGATTACAAAAGTTTCTTTAGGTGCCGACCATGGAGGCTATGAATTAAAAGAAGAAATTAAAACATATTTAAAGGCAAATAATATTGACTATATTGACTGTGGCACAAATAACACAAACGCGGCAGATTACCCGGATTTTGCTCAAAAAGCATGTGCTTTAGTTCAAACAAATGAAGTGAAAGCGGCATTATTATTTTGTGGCACAGGCGTTGGAATAAGTATTGCTGCTAATAAATTAAAAGGTATTCGGGCATGTTGTTGCAGCGATGTTTTTAGTGCTAAACACACAAGATTACACAATGATGCAAATGCATTGTGTTTAGGTGGAAGGGTTATTGGCCCGGGGCTTGCGATAGAGCTTATCGATGTTTTTTTAAATACAAGCTTTCAAGGTGAACATCATCAAATTAGAGTTGATAAAATATCAGCACTTGAAGAATAAAAATATTAAGGAGAAAGTATATGAAACAACCAATAGTTATGCAGCACCCTCTTGTACAACACAAAGTTAGCTTAATGAGAGATAAAAACACAGGAACAAAAGAATTTAAAGAGCTTGTTAGTGAACTTGCAAACTTATTATGTTATGAAGCTACAAGAGATTTACCTACAAAGGAAATTGAAATAGAAACACCCTTAACTGTTGCTAAAACACGTGTGTTGGCGGGTAGAAAATTAGCGCTTGTGCCAATACTTCGCGCAGGGCTTGGAATGGTAGATGGAATGCTTGCTTTAATTCCTGCGGCAAAGGTTGGCCACATTGGTATGTATAGAGATGAAAGCACATTAGAGCCTGTTGAATATTATTGCAAATTGCCTGATGATATAGCAGAGCGTGAAGTAATTGTTTTAGACCCAATGCTTGCAACAGGCGGAAGCGCGAGTGATGCAATTACACAAATTAAAAAGCGCGGCGCAAAAAACATAAAATTTATTGGTATAATAGGTGCACCTGAAGGCTTGAAAAAATTATCTGACGATCACCCCGATGTTACTGTATACCTTGCCGCTTTAGATGAAAAGCTAAATGAGAACGGATACATTATACCCGGTTTAGGCGATGCCGGAGATAGAATTTTCGGAACAAAATGATGTATATTATTGGAGATGAAGCTAATGGAAAAACGTGAATTACAGCGTAAAATAACTGCCACTTGCGTTATAACCGCTATTTTTTGTGTTATGTTGGGAATATCTGTTTATTTATTGTTAATGTCTGAATTGTTTACACCTACAATACAATGGCTTATGATAGCTTGTTGTGGAATTTTAGCTGTTTCAGTTGTTGGTTTTGTTTGGAATAAAGTACTTGAGATACGAGCATTAAGAATTGTTATAAGGGATAATATAAGCACACAAAGCAATAATTCTTTAGCAACATCTACAAACTCTGTAGAGCCCATACATAATACAATAGTAAGTTTAAACAGCCTTGATACAGAACAAAACGACTTTTTTAGCGAGCATGATTTATATGAAGAAAATGCTGAGGTTGATAATTTTGAGTTATTAAATAATAATTCACTGTTTGAGACTGAAAATAATGCTGCTATTACAGAAAACCAAGCTGAAAAAACAAATGAATTTAATTTAAATGATAATAACTTTATTGATGCTCAAATTAGCTACAGCGATTTTCAAAAAGCAGATGAGAGTAATGTTGTTGTTAACTCCCCTGTTGCAAGTTATGATGAAGACAAATTATTGCAAAAAAGTGTTGAGCACGATGACTTAATAAATCAATCAATATACAAAGCACAAAGCGTTAATGATGATATACAGCTTAACAATTTTGCAACAAATGTTCAAGAAGAATGGGCGCCATCTGATAATGAACAGTTTGTTCAAGCACAAAGTGCCGCTGTTGTAGCGCAAGAAAATATCCCCGCTCCTCAACCGATTGTTCAGCCAATAAAGCAGCCGCAAGCACCTGTGCAGCCAGCGCCTATCCAAAGCACAGCTCCAAGTGCTCCTGTGCAGCCAGTGCCTGCGCAAAACATAGCTCCAAGTGCTCCTGTGCAGCCGGCACCTATGCAAAGTGCAACTCCAATAGCTCCTGTGCAGCCGGCGCCTATCCAAAGCACAGCTCCAATAGCTCCTGTACAGCCGGTGCCTATGCAAAGTGCAACTCCAAGTGCTCCTGTACAGCAAAAACCAGTGCAAAATGTAGCTCCAACAACAACAGCTCCGGTAAGGCAAGCTCCTGTGCCAAATCAAAAACGTGCACCGGCACCTATTGACTGGGCTGAAATTAAACGTCAAAACGAAAATAATGAAAAAGATAGACTAAATAAAATAGCAATAGAAAAAGCAAAAGCAAATGAAGCTGCTTTTAAATTAGCCGCAGAGCGTGAAAAACAAGCAATTGAATTGGCACAAAGAGAAAAAGAAAAGCGCAATTTAATGCTTAAACAACAAGAACAACTTAATGTAAAAAATAAAATAGCACAAGATAAAATTTCTCAAGAGCAATATGAAAAAATGCGTAAAGAAGAGCATGAAAAAGCGCAGTTAAGGCATAGACAAGAACAAGAACGTTTGGCAAAAGAGCATGCTATGAAACAAGAGGCCGAAAAACAAGCAAAAATAGCATTTGAAAAAGCACAAAGTGCACAAGATGCCGCAAAACGCTCTGATGAAATTGCTAAGCGCTTAGGAATTTTAGCCGGATTAAGTGATGACGGCGAGTAAATTAAAAGTAAGATTTAAACGCTATAAAAAAGCAAGTGGTAAATTACCACTTGCTTTTTTGCTTATTTTAAGAAGTGATAAAAAACCAGCAGCTTTAGCAAGCTTTCACTAATTGCCGATATTCGAATGAAGCTTATCCCCTTTTGTAGCTTTTTTATAGCACTTTATTAAATTAATATTTTAAAATAGTATTTAATATAAGAAATTTATTGTTTTATCTTTATTATTTTGCCAATAATAGAACATAAAATAATAATTCGGAGATATATATGAAATACAATTTTCAGAACTTTGATATCGAGTGTAATAAAGCAATTAATAATGCAATAAAGCAAGCTCAAAATTTAGGTGCACTTTTTGTTGGTACTGAACATTTGCTTTTAAGCATATTAATAGAGCCACAAAACTATCACTATGGATATTATTTAACACAAAAAGCTAACTATGGCAATGTAATTAAACAAGTTAACAGTTTAAACAATATTGGCATTAAAACAAAGCTTTCGCCGGAAGATTTTTCAACGAATTTAAAGCATTGTTTAGAATGTGCACTAGTAGAAGCAAAAAGCAATGGCTATGAAAAAGTAGAGCTGCAAACCATATTTAAAGCGCTGTTTACTATAGAAAATTCAAGGGCTGTAAAACTATTAAAAAAATTTGGTGTAAATAATTTAGTATCTTCAAAAATTAGTGATACATCTTTTCACGCCGAGTTAAACAGTAACAATAAATTATATGCCCACAGTTCTAATAAGAATTTGTATAAGTATTCTACAGATTTAACGCTTATGGCACAAAACAACGAATTTGACCCTGTAATTGCGCGTGATATAGAACTAAGTAATATGACAAACACATTAATGCGTAGATTTAAAAATAACCCTTGCCTTGTTGGCGAGCCGGGTGTTGGTAAAACAGCTATAGTCGAGGCGCTGGCTCAAAATATTATAAAGCGAAAAGTACCAACGCAACTTTTAAATAAAAAAATACTATCAATTGATATAGCAAATATAATTGCAGGCACAAAATACCGTGGAGATTTTGAAGAGCGCTTTAAAAACATTTTGCAAGAGGCTCAAAATAACGATAATATAATTTTATTTATAGATGAAATTCACATTATAATGGGTGCAGGCGCAGCAGAAGGCGGTATTGATGCAAGTAGTATTTTAAAACCTTTATTAGCTAGGGGCACATTAAAATTAATTGGCGCAACAACAAATAAGGAGTTTAAAATAATTGAAAAAGATGCTGCATTATCTAGAAGATTTGCTAAAATCAATATTGAAGAGCCAAGTAGGCAAGCAGCATTAAGCATTTTAAACGGTGTAAGTGTGAAGTACGAGGCGTACCATAAAGTAAAAATAGCACAAAATGCTTTAAATGCATGTGTTGACTATAGTATTCGCTATATGCCAAGTCGACTTTTACCGGATAAAGCATTAGATTTATTAGATGAAGCATGTGCAAGTTCTAAAATAGCGAATTTAAATAGAGAAAATTTAACAATAACTAAAAAAGATATAGCTAATATATGCACAAAAAAAAGTGGCATACCAATAGAAAATATTAACTCAGATAAACTAACTGTTTTAGATAATTTATTCGATAAATTATCTAAAACAGTTATTGCGCAAGATGAAGCGATTAAGTGTGTAGTAAAAAACCTTTACAGAAATGCAGCAGGAATTAGTGATGAAAAAAGGCCAAATGGAGCATTTTTGTTTTTAGGGCCAACAGGTGTTGGTAAAACTCAACTGGCAAAACAAATAGCAAAAGAATATTACGGCAGTGAAAAATTTTTGGTGCGCTTTGATATGTCTGAATATTCACAAGCGCACGATATTAGTAAGCTAATAGGTGCGCCTCCCGGGTATGTTGGCCATGATCAGGGCGGCAAATTAACTTCTTGCGTTAAACAACGCCCTTATTGTGTACTACTTTTCGATGAAATAGAAAAAGCACACAGTGATATTTACAACTTATTACTGCAAATATTAGAAGAAGGTGAATTAACTGACAGCGAAGGTGTTGTTGTTAATTTTAGTGAAACTTTAATTATTTTAACATCAAATATAGGCGTAAATGCAATAAATAAAAAGCCGTTTGGTTTTAAAAATCAAGGCGAAGAAAAAAAGGAGTTGAAACACGATATACTAAAAGAAGTAAACAGCATTTTTAAAGTTGAATTTCTTGGCAGGCTTGATGACATTATAACTTTCTATCCTTTAAGGGAAGCTTCTTTAGCGAGAATTGCAGATAAAATGCTTAATGAATTAAAACTTAGGGCACAAAAAAATGATATAAATTTAGCTTATAGTGAGGATATATCCAAAATACTTGCCCAAAAAGCAGACGGTAATATGTATGGAGCAAGGGCTTTAAGAAAACTTATTAACGAGCATATTGAGCAAAAAATTGCAGATAGTATTTTAAATAGCTCAAAAAATGCTTTCAAAATTGATGTAAATAATAAAACCGACGAAATAATAATAATTTAGAATTTAAGCTACTATACTAATTATTTGCCAATATTAATTATTTCATCATCATAACTTTTTGAAACTAATTTTTCTTTATCAATGTTTCTTAAAGTTATATTATCGTTTAGTTCCGGCGTTATATTATTTTTTACTATTTTTTGCATTTTTTTCTTACAATTGCAAGGCGGCTTTTGAGAAATATTTATTTTTTGCTTATTTATCTCTATAAATTCATGTTTTTTTTCGAGTAGTAATTCGTGCAATTGTTTTTCGCTCTCTTGTTTTCTTTTCAAATCAATTTGTAAATCGTCCTCATTCACTGTATTATTTAATGCATCTTCAAATTGATTTTGATCGTCCATGTTAATAATCTCAATAATAGACATTAATTCTTCTTTATCGTCGCAATCACAAAGCTCTTCTAATTCGGCAAGGCTTACCTCAGGCAATTTTTGTGTATTATCTAACGGCATTTCTGTATCTTCGTTTGCGCTAATATGTGTTAAATTCTCTTCTTTTTGCTGTAAGTTCAAATGTTCATCGGTTGTTTTTAGCGTTTTGGGCGGTTTGGTTTCCACAACAAATTTGGGCTCGTCAATTATTTGAACGGTGCCTACATTGTTTTTTTGTTTGGGTATATTGTGTTTTTTTGCTTTTTTAATACCCTTGTATTCATCAATTAACCATTTAATATTGTCCATAATAATACTCCAATCTAGTTCATGATTTATTGGTATTTGTGCTTATACATTTTATTAAATGCAATATACAATTATTTTGTTATAATTTTATGTTAATTTATTTTGCAATAATAAGCATGGCTGTGTTTAGTTACTATGCAAATAGACGAAATTATATCAACAAAGAAATATAGACAATCTTCGCTTTGCTTCAAATATTTATATATTATTATATGGCGTGGGGCAAGGATGCCCCACATGCCAATTTATATTATATTCGTGCCTAATATAATATAAATTTGATTAAGGTTTGAGCGTTTTATAATATACTCTGAGCATTATAAATTAGTGCTTAAAATTCACACCGAAAAATATAATATTAATTTGATTTTTTTCTTGAATTATTGAGCGAAAAGTTGTAACATAATATAAGAGTTTTTAATATGTATATGCAAGGAGAGCAAAATGTATAATTTAAGCAATGAAGAATTAATAAGTAAATTTAATACAAATTTAAAAGAAGGTTTAAGCGAAAAAGAAGCTAGTTTAAGGCTTTCTAAAAACGGTGCGAATGTGCTTAAAGAAGACAAGCCGCCTTCTTTGATATTTCGTTTTTTAATGCAATTTAAAGATTTTATGGTAATTGTCCTTTTAGTTGCAGCTGTAGTTTCTTTTATAGTTAGCGGCCACGCTATAGACAGCATTGTTATTTTACTTGTAGTGTTTTTAAACGCAATTTTAGGAACTGTTCAAGAAGCAAGAGCCGAGAAATCGTTAGAAGCGCTTAAAAAAATGGCTGCGCCGCATGCTAAAGTATTGCGAGATGGCGAAAAGCAAGTAATAGACGCCTCTTTATTAGTTGTGGGCGATATTATTTTTGTTGAAGCGGGCGATTTAATACCGGCTGATGCACGTATTTTTGATAACGGTAGCTTAAAAGTAGTAGAGTCTGCGCTAACAGGTGAAAGTTTGCCGGTTGAAAAGCATGATGACATAATTTCAGGTGAAAATAATATACCTCTTGGCGATAGGAAAAACATGGTTTATTCCAGCACTATAGTGACATATGGGCGTGCAAGTGCTGTTGTTTGTGCAACAGGTATGAACACTGAGAGCGGTAAAATTGCAGGTGCACTAACAGGTGAAAAAGAAGAGCTTACCCCTCTTCAAAAACGTTTAACACAAATAGGCACTTACCTTGGAATATTGGCAATAATTATTTGCGGCGCTATATTCGGAATTGGTATATTAAACGGCACACCATTTGTTGATATATTCATGACAGCGGTTACTTTAGCGGTTGCGGCTATTCCTGAAGGCTTGCCTGCAATTGTAACAATTGTGCTCGCTATGGGTGTGCAAAGGCTTGTTAAGAGGGGTGCCATTATCAGAAAACTACCTGCTGTTGAAACATTAGGCAGCGCGAGTGTAGTTTGTAGCGATAAAACAGGCACGCTTACTAAAAACCAAATGACAATTACAAATGTATATTATAACGGTAAATTATTTGCAATTGACGATGATAAAGAAAGCGCGAAAAGTGTATTACAACCTGCCGTTTTATGCTGTGATGCCGATGTTAATATGGGCGATGATGGTAAGCTTGAACACATTGGTGACCCTACCGAAACAGCAATGGTTGCAGCATTATATGAGCTGGGCGAAGAAAAAGAGCAATTGAATGCTATTTCTCCTCGTATTGGTGAAGTTCCTTTTGATTCAGAGCGTAAACTTATGACAACTTTGCATAGTGAAAACGGGCGTATATTCTCTGTTACTAAAGGTGCACCCGACCAAGTATTGGCGCTTTGCAAAACTGCTGATGCAAACGCTATTATGCAGGCAAACAAACAAATGGCAGATAAGGCTATGCGTGTATTGGCAGTGGCACAAAGGGAATATGATACACAGCCAACAGAGCAAGAAATAAATGCCGATTTCCTTGAAAAAGATTTAACATTCATAGGCCTTATGGGTATGATAGACCCACCGCGTGAAGAGGCAAAACAAGCTGTAGATGTTTGCAAAAAAGCAGGCATCACCCCTGTTATGATTACAGGAGACCATAAAGACACAGCGGTTGCCATTGCAAAAGAAATAGGTATTATTTATTCACAGCACCATAAAGCGCTTACAGGCGCACAATTAGACGAATTAAGCGATGAAGAACTAGCAAATGAAATAGAGAATATTCGTGTATATGCGCGTGTATCCCCCGAGCATAAAATTCGCATAGTTAAAGCATGGAAAAGCAAAGAGCACGTAGTTGCAATGACAGGTGACGGTGTAAACGATGCACCTGCGCTGAAAGCAGCAGACATTGGCTGTGCAATGGGTATAACAGGCACAGAGGTTTCAAAAGGCGCCTCTGACATGATTTTAACCGACGATAACTTTGCAACAATTACCGCCGCCGTTGAAGAAGGAAGAGGTATATACGGCAATATTAAAAAATGTATAAGCTTTTTACTTTCAAGCAACCTTGGCGAAGTTATGGCTGTATTCTTTGCAATGGTGGCAGGTATAGGAACACCATTAATGCCCACGCAAATTTTATGGGTAAATTTAGTTACAGATAGCCTTCCCGCGTTAGCGTTAGGGGTAGAACCTGTTGAAAAAGATATTATGAGCAGAAAACCGATGCCTAAAAGTAGCGGCTTTTTTACAAAAGGTTCTGTTGCACATATATTTGGCATGGGCGTGATGGTTGCCGGCTTAACTTTAATTTCTTATTGTCTAGGCCTATTTGTACTTGAAGGGAATAGTATGGAAGTAGCGCAAACTATGGCGTTTTTAACTTTAGCGTTAGGGCAATTATTCCATGCATTTAACCTAAAAAGCAATAGTTCTCTTTTCAAAAGCGGCTTTTTTAATAATAAGTATTTAGTTCTTGCGTTTTTAGTTGGCTTAATATTACAAAGTATAATTTACTTTGTTCCGTTCCTTGCTGATGTTTTTGGCCTTGTAATGCTTTCAGGAGTGCAAATTGCTATTGTTTTAGCACTATCATTTGCGCCGATAGTAATTATGGAAATTGCAAAACTAATTGTATCGTTAATTTCTAAAAAAGATGATGTAAGCGTAAAATAAGCAGATATAGTGTAAAGAAAAAAAGATAAGCAGAAATAGCGTTTTATGCGGTACGATTCAAAATAACATTAATGTTTAGTATTAATAACAATTTGCCTGTATAAATAGGCTTGCCCCCTTCATACATTGTATAAAGGGGGCTTTATATGTTTAGTTCTATTTTAGCATTTGTTGCAAGCCATATTTTATATTTTGCACTTCACCTTGAAACAAGTAATTTTCCAAAGCCACTTAAGGCTGAAGAAGAAAGGCTAGCTTTTATTGCGCTAAAAAATGGCGATAAAGCAGCAGCCGATAAATTAATTAGCCACAATTTGCGATTAGTGGCACATGTTGTAAAAAAATACTATAACAATGCTAACCCAATGGAAGATTTAATTAGCATTGGAACAATTGGCATGATAAAAGCTGTTAATACTTTTGATTATGAAAAAGGCGCACGTTTTTCAACTTATGCGGCAAGGTGCATTGATAACGAAATATTAATGCAGTTTAGGAATGATAAAAAAGAGTGCTCTACTATTTCAATTTACGATACCATTGAGCATGATAAAGATGGAAACAGCCTTACACTATACGATATTGTAGCAGATGATTTTGACTTAGAGCTAACATATGATGGAAAACAAGAAATAAAAAAAGTATATAGTTTATTATCAAAATTAGAAGAGAGAGAACGCAAAATAATTATACTTCGCTATGGCCTTTACGGCAAAAAACCTTTAACCCAGCAGCAAGTGGCTAATATATTAAATATTAGCCGCAGTTTTATTTCACGAATAGAGGGTAAAGCTATTAATAAACTAAAAAAATATATGTCTTCGAAATAGTAACTAACATATATTTTAAGAGGGTTTAGGTTGTATACATCATAAGCTAAAATTTACATAAATCTTTGACAAACTTAATAATTGTGAGCAAGAAAATCATTATAATAAAATTTCAATTTACAGAGCTTATTTTATTTTGAATACAAACTGCACTATTTTAGGCGTTTATGTTTACTTTTATGTCCACATTTTTTAAATAAACATGCTCTCTTTGGAGAGTGTACCAATTTAGATTAATAAAATCGTTATTACTATTTGTTGTGGCGTTTATTATATCTTTGCAAATTTCGCTTAATTCATTATTTGTAAAATTAAGTGCATTTTGAAGTTCGTTTAAATATAGTTCTTTACCGTTTTGCGATGCACTATGTGCTTTAGCGCTGAAAATTACTTGCAAATCCCCTGCTTTACTTGTTATAAACTGCCGTGAAATATTTTGTGTTTTTAAATGAAGCGTTTCGTTATTATATTCAAGTTCAATATCAAGCTTATTAAGCTCGCCACTTAATAAAAGCATCATTTCTACAGCTAAATTACTTAAAGTTAATTGTGGCGTGCCATCGCTAAAAACAACGAGTTGCTCTATGCTTATAACTTCGTTGTTTTTTGTTTTTAATAGCGGCAAATAACCGTTAAACTTATTTTCTTCGTTAAATTGCAATTGTAAAATTTGTCTGCTTTTATTCCTGTTTTGTGCGTTATTATTTATAAAACTTTCGCAAACATCGATAAATTCAAGTGCATTGCTTTGTATATCTGAAAAACTGTCATGGCTTAACTCTGTTAAAAACACAGATAAATTTACACCGCTCGCCTCTTGCGTTTTAAAATAAGCCAAATGAGATGAAATATTATTATATGCACCCTCTCCTATTATTAATAGCCGGTTTAGCTCGTAAAACGGCTGTGCGCTTTGTTTGTTTTCTGCGTCATTTATAGCTTGTTCAAGTGTAGTGGCCTCACCTTCATATATAGTGGCAGTGCTTTGAATATCTTGAGTTCCGGATGAAGGTGCGTTCTCGCTAACTACAATTGAAACATGCACTTTACCATCATTTGTTTCATCAATAAAAATAGCCTTTACAATAGCCATTTCGCTAACCGATACACTTATTGCACATGAGCATAACAATAAAGCAAGTGTTGTTATAACGGTAAAAAGCATAATTTTTTTCATATTAAACCTCTTTTTATTTATAGGAATTAACAAAATATTAAATTGTTTACTTACAGTTTAATATCTTATTTATTTAAATTTTTTATCTTTAAAATTAACCTTGAAAATTATTAGCGCTAAAATGCATAGAATGCTTGTAAAAATTCCTATTATATAAATAGATATAAATGATATTGCAACTAAAAAAGCTGTTATTAGAAAACTAACTAATGCAACCTGTTCGTTTTTGTTTAGCTTTTTGATTATAGGTTTTATTGCAAAATAAGCGCCTATAAAAAACACGCAAGCTTTAATAATTAGCGCAAACATAAAAACAAAAAAATAAAGTGGTTCAAAATGCTTAAATACTGAAAAGCTTGCAGTTTTTGCCATTGTAAATATCGGCTGTGAATATTCTTCAATTTGGCTTGCAAATATTAACTCGCTTGTTATAGCAAAAAATATTTGCATAGCGCAAAAAACAGCTATGCTTGGGAAAATATTCTTTTTTATATCAACTTTTTTTTCAGAAGGCATAACCATAAATAACAATAGTGCCACAGGGAACCTAAAACTCATGAATAATGCAACTAATGCACCATTTTGAGCTTGCCATGCGTGGCTTAAATTTGTAATATGCATTTTTTGTGCATTTGCAAGTATTAATATGAATGTAAACAAACAAAAAATCGTAATAAAAACACCACAGGCTCTATAAACTGTATGCTCTGCACATTTAATTGCATAAACACATAAAATTAGCATTATAGCAACAACCAAAAGCCCCGATATTTGCAAGTTATTTGCATAGCGGGCAAAATTTTCGGCATCTAACAATGTAATTGCTGCATTAAAAGCAAATGCTAAAAAGGCAGTTATACAAAAAATTATGCTGTTTTGTTTATAACTTATTTTATTAAGGAAAACGAATGAAAACAATAAAACAATAACACAATTTATTATAGCAGCCCATATTTTTTCATGTGCTATAAATGAAACACCTGTGTTGTAATAAACTATCACAGCATCTGCAACAAGCGATGAAAACAACATAATTTGTATTTGGTTTAAGCTTAATGCATGTTGTGTTGTTTTTTTATTTTGTTTAATACTATTGGGCATATTTACCTATCCTTCTTATTCCATATATTATTGTGGTTTGCATTTAATTTTCGCCACTGAGCTCGCAAAATACCATCGTTTAAACCACCCTTAGAAAATGGTACTAACGGTGCAGTATACGGCATTGAAAATATCTCCATATTACATATATTAATAAGCATAAATATAGTTAAAACTAATATACCAAAATGCCCTAATAAGCCGCCCATTAATATAAACAGTATTCTTAAACTAATTATCGGCTCATATAGTGAAGGCAAAACAAAGCCACAAATTGCGGTTAGTGCAATTATTATTACTATTGGTGCGCTAACAAGCCCAACACTTATTGCAGCATCGCCAACAATTAACGCCGCAACTAAGCTAACACTTTGTCCTATCGGTTTTGGCATTCTAAGGCCGGCTTCCCTAATTATTTCAAGCAGGAAATTCATTAAAAGTGCTTCTAAAAAAAACGGCAAAGGCGTTGATAAATCTGTTGCCGCAATTCTGTTTATAAGCTGCTCTGGCAAAACCTCGGGTGTAAAGCTAATTGCACTTACAAACAAACCGGGTAACATTACAGCTAAAAAAAATGCAGTATATTTTAAAATGCGAATAAAAGAAGCAAAATAGGCTTTTTCTGTGTAGTCGTCCATACTTTGAAAGTTTTCACTGAAAAAATAAGGAATTAAAAGGGCAAAAGGGCTTCCGTTTGCCATTATAACTATTTTCCCCTCGCAAATTTTTGCGGCGACTGTGTCCGGCCGCTCTGTGTAGCCAACCGACTGAAAAAGCGAAAAAGAACTTTTGCGCATAAAAGCCGCAATATAGCCTGTATCAAACACAAATGGCAATTTTGTGTTTTTAAGTTTGCTTTTTATATTTGATAAAATATCTTTAGGAACCATTGAATTGCTATACATAATAGCTATTTCCGTTTTAGTGCTTTCGCCAATAACCATTGTTTCAATGCGCAAATCGCCTGTTCTAATCATTCTTCTTACAAGGCTAATGTTAATTCTTAATGGCTCTGTGAACGATTCCCTACTGCCGTGCAAATTCCCTTCTGTGCTTGGCTCTTGCACCGAGCGAAACTGCCAGTTTTGTGTTGCTACCGCTACGCCAAACTCGCTACCGTCTATAAGAATAACACTCGAGCCACTTGTAAGTCTTAGCGCTGCGCTTTCTAAAGTGTCCACAGGTGCTTTTTCAAGCGGCAACTCTGTGTTTTTCATAAGGTACTCATATAAATTAGCGTTTTCGCTTGGGTAATCTTGCATGCGGCTTAAAGTATCCAGTGTCATAATCCATAGCCTTTCAAGGCTCGATAGCCCCTCAAAAATACATATACAACAATTAACCCCGCATAGTTTTATATCTTTTGTATAAAAATCAACATTTTCTCCAAAATAGTTTAATAGCTGGCTTTTACTAATTTTAATATCAGATGATAAATCCCCCATTTAATTACCCCCAAATTAATATTTATATTTTATTATGCCGCAATAAATTTTTATTAATCATTTTAGGAGTTTTTTATGCTTAATATTCTTTTTAGAACTGTGCTTATATATTTAATTGTAATTATAGCAATGCGTTTTATGGGTAAAAAACAGCTCGGAGAGCTGCAACCCTCCGAGCTTGTATCTACAATTTTAATATCTAATTTAGCCTCAATAGCTATAGAAAATCCAGAGTTCCCTCTTTTTTCAGGCATAGCTCCGCTGTTAATAATTATTTGCCTTGAAATAATTATTTCATCTTATTGTGTAAATTCTAAAAAACTGTCCAAACTTGTATCAGGAAGCCCTCGAATAATAATTAAGAACGGCGTTATAAACCAAAAGTTGTTGAACGAGCTGCGCTTTTCGGTTGATGACTTGCTTGCCAGTTTAAGAACAAAAGAAATATTTGAGCTTAGCGAAGTAGATTTTGCCATTATCGAAACAAACGGAACAATAAATGCAAAAAAGAAATTTGAATATGACACAGTGGCAAATAATAGTTTTGACTTTGATAAACCAAAAGCAAAAATGCCCTCGATATGCATTATAGCACACGGTTCAATTGACGAAGAAAACATGAAACACTGTAATATAAATTATGATTTTATTAATAATTTATGCAAACAAAATAATTGTGAAGTAAAAGATGTGCTTTTACTTTTATGCAACGATATAAGACAAACATATTTAATAAAAAAAGAAAGTGGTGCTTTTAAATGACAAAAGCGAAAATAAGTGTTGCAATTTTTACATTAATAGTTATTTATGCCGTTATTAGCCAGCTTATAATAAAAGATATAACAGATGAATTAAGCGATAAATTATACGCTGTTAGGGCAAGCGCAAGCGCCGGCGATTATACAACCGCCGACGCTTTAAATGATGAATTATTAAATTTTTATAACTCGCAAGAAATTGTTCTTGATATTTTTGTTAAAAAAGAGGCAATTGCCACGCTAAGTGTTAGCTTAAATTCGCTATCTGCCTATATAGCACCCGATAATCTATCAGATTTACAAAGTGAGATAGACAAAGCACAACAGCACACCAAAGCGCTTGAAAAGGCATTTTCAACTCTATTTTGACGACACACGCTTTTCCAGTAAAGTTTTAAGCTCGTCCATAAATGTGTTAACATCGCCAAATTGCCTATAAACAGAAGCAAAACGAACATATGCAACTTCGTCTATAACTTTCAGCTCTTGCATTGCAAGCTCGCCTATATGCATAGAAGTAATTTCCCTATCATAGGAATTTAAAAGCGTTTGCTCAATATTTTCTGCAGCTTGCTCTAATTGCTTTAGCGAAACAGGGCGTTTCTCACAAGCGCGCAATAGGCCGTTAAGTAATTTTTGCTTATTAAATGCCTCGCGAGATTTATCTTTTTTAATTACAAAAATAGGCACGGTTTCAACAATTTCATACGTTGTAAACCTTTTGTTGCATTTTAAGCATTCTCTTCGCCTTCTAATACGCTCGCCGTCATCGGCAGGGCGAGAATCAATTACTTTTGAATCAACATCTCCACAAAACGGGCATTTCATAAGCTAAATCCTTTCTTTACTATTGTTAACGATACTTATTTTTTCTTGCTATTCTTACCTTTGTTTTCTTTATATTCCACCCAAGTTACCCAAAGTGGGCCTGCGATGAAAATTGTACTGTAAACACCACTAACCATACCAACAATAAGTGGAAGTGCAAATGTAAATATACTTGTTAGGCCGAAAACGCCTGAAACAACACAAACTGTGCCAAGTGCTAAAACTGTTGAAATAGTTGTGTTTATAGAGCGTTTTAAGCTTTGGTTTATACTTAAATTAACAAGCTCGGCAACTTTCATTGTTTTTCCATACAGTTTTCTGTTTTCACGAATTCTATCGTATACAACAACTGTATCGTTAATTGAATAGCCTAATATTACAAGCATTGCAGCAATAAAATTGCTGTTTAATGGAATTTGAGCTATAACAAATACACCGAAAACAATAATTAAATCGTGAACTAGTGCAACAACAGCCATAACGCCGGCAGATATGCCACCTATATTTTTAAATCTAACTGAAATATAAGCTAAAATTAATAGTGATGCTAATACAACAGCAACAATACACTTAACAAAAAATTCGTTGCCCATTGTTGGGTTTACTATGTTTAATGAAAGCTGTTCAAAATCGTTATCTGCGTAGGTATCATTTAAAACTTGTGCAAATTCCGAAACAGTTTCAGGTGCCACTGTTGAATTGCCGGCAAGGCTAATTGTTACGGTTTTTCTGCCTGTTGCAACATCGTCACCTGTGCGAATAGATGCGCTAGGGCCAAAACTTTCAACTACTTGCGCTTGAAGGTCTGTTGTGTTTACTTCGCCGGCATAGCTGTAAGTAAGCATTGCACCGCCTTTGAATTGAATATCCATTTCTACGCCGAATACTAGTGAAAAAATTGCTATTGCAATTATTAGTACAAGCGAAAGAGCAAAGAATTTTTTTCTGTTATCAATAAAATTAAACTGTTTTTTCATTCTTTTGCCCTCCGTATAATTTAGGATTACGCATAATTTTAAGCTTTGAAACGCCTTTTAGCATAATGCGTGTGCAAACAACGCCGAAAACAAAGTTCATTATAACACCTACAAGTAGAGTGTATCCGAACGAGTAAATTGTTCCTGACGTTGCAGCGCCAAACCCAAGCCATGTTAATATTTCACCGAATATTGAGTTTGATGGGCCAAATACGCCCATTAATATTGCCGCTACAATAATTACTGTTACATTGCCGTCTATTACAGGCGTAAGCCCACGCTCAAAGCCAGACTTGATAGCGCCGTCAATGCTTTTACCTGCTCTTATTTCTTCACGAATACGTTCACCTGCTATAACATTGGCATCAACACCCATACCAATTGCCAATATAATACCTGCAATACCCGGTAGTGTTAATGTGAAGCTGTTTATTACCGGGAAGTAACCGGAAACTGCAGCAATAGTTGCAGCAACTTGGCCTAAAAGCGAAATTATAGCAACTATGCCGTGCAAGCGGTAGTTTAATGCCATGTATATTGAAACAAGTGCAAATGCGATTATGCCTGCAAGTAACATAGCGTCTAAAGAATTAGCGCCAAGGCTTGGGCTAATTGTGCTATAGCTTTCTGCACTTAATGAGAAAGGAAGAGCACCTGAATTAATTTGATTTGCAAGTGTTATTGCCTGGTCTCTTGTTTCGTCATCTGAGCCGTTTAATGTTATCATTGCGTTTCCGTCAACAATTGCACTTTGCACACTTGGCGCCGATATCATTGTATCGTCCATCCAAATAGAGATAGTGCCTTGTGTTTCGGCAAGGCGTGTAGTAGCCTCGGCAAATTTATCTGTGCCTGAATCTTCAAGCTCTAAAGAAATATAATACTCACCATAAGAACTGCTACCTTGAGTTGTATCAACAGAAGCAGTGGCGCTTTTTATGTCTAGGCCTTCTAAAATAACAGTTTCAGCAGTTACACCTGATGGTGCACCGTCTGCATCAGTTTCCATTCCTTCGCGGAATGTAAGCTTTGCTGTTGCACCTATTTCTTCAATGGCACTTTCAGGGTTAAACTCTGTTTCATCTTCTTGCCAAGGGAAACGCAAAATAATTCTGTTTTTATCGTCATCCCTGTAAAGCTCACTATCAGTGATATTTAAGCTGATTAAACGCTGTTGAATAACAGATTCCGCTGCTGCCATTTGTTCGCTTGTGGCCTGTATACCATCTTCCGGCATGAATGTAACCTCTATGCCACCGCGAATGTCTATTCCGAAACGAATATCCGCAGCACCTTTTACATAGGTGGTTAAAATATCACCGTATTGACTGCTAATGCCTATAAAAGCTGTTGCAGAAAACAAAATGATGATAATTGCCAAGACAAAAAATTGCCAAGGTTTGCCTCTTGTTTTCATCTATAATCCTCCGATATCCGCAAAATGCGGTTAATTATTTTGCCATGAGTTTTTCAATTATTGCTATTTTACTGCAAACACATAATAATTTTGTTGCAGTTAAAAGTTCAGAAATTGGCGGGAATGTTGGTGCAATTCTAATATTGCTGTCGTTTTTGTCGTTTCCGTATGGGAACGCTGCACCTGCGCCTGTTAAAACAACGCCTGCATCTTTACAAAGCTCTACTGTACGTTTCGCACAGCCGTTTGGTAAAAATAAACTGATGAAATAACCACCGTTTGGTTTTGTCCACATTGCGTTTTCTTCGCCTAAATCCTCTGTTAGTGTTTTTAATACAATATCAAATTTAGGTTTAATTATTTCTTTGTGCTTTTTCATGTGCTCGCTTACACCTTGCATGTTTTTAAAGTAATTAACATGGCGTAATTGGTTTAATTTATCAAAGCTAATTGTCATAGGAAATGCATTTTTTAATATGTACTGTATGTTTTCTTCGCTTGCGCCCATAGCGCCAACACCTGCGCCTGCAAATGTAACTTTGCTTAAAGAGCAAAATTCTAAAATTCTGTTTTGTGTTCCTGCAATTTTTGCTTGCTCCATAATATTTAAAAGCGTATCGGGGGTATCGTTTAAATGGTGAACGCAGTAAGCATTATCCCAGAAAATTTTAAAATCAGCTGCGGCTGTTTTCATATTAGCTAGGCGTTTAACTGTATCATCGCTATAGGTGTATCCGTCCGGATTAGAATACATAGGCACACACCATATACCTTTAATAGAGCTGTCATTTGCAACAAGTTTTTCAACAATGTCCATATCTGGGCCTGTGCTAAGCATAGGCACTTCTAATAGCTCAAAGCCAAAGTATTCGGTTATTCTAAAATGCCTATCGTAACCCGGTGCAGGGCATAGAAATTTTCTGTTTTCGTCTTTAGCCCATGGTGCTTCGCTATTAGTAAAGCCTTTTCTACAGCCTAGCTCTATCATATTAAACATAAAGTTAAGGCTTGAGTTACCGCCGGCAAAAACCTCATTAACGCTTAAACCCATCATCTCGGCAAAAAATTCTCTCGCCTCGGGCATACCTTCTAAATTGCCGTAGTTTCTTGCATCAATGCCTGTTTTACCAATATAAGACTTATCATCTAAAACGCGCATAGATAAATCCAATTGTTCAGGAGCAGGTTTACCCCTAGACATGTCAAGTTTCAAATTTTCGCCTTTAAATTTTTCAAATTCAACTAAGGCTTGCTCTTTTGCACTTTGCAATTGTTCTTTTGTAAGTTTTGTTAAATTATCCATAAATACCCCTACTTGTTTTATTACTTTAATTCAATTAATTGTTGATATATCTCAAAAGAAAAAACCATATTATACCTATTTTAAAAACTATACAATAATATATTATACTATGAATTTGGCTCTAATTCAATAATTTATATGAAAATTCATAAATTAAATTAATGTTTTTATAGCGGTTTATCTTTTAACACCCAGAACGATATTTAAACCATTAATATCCCATTCTTTAATAAAGCCGTCAACACTGCCTAAAACAGCTTGTTTACCAAGAACATCTTCGCATATGCTTTTTTCATTTGCTTTAATTACACTTTCAAGCTCTTCACTTCCTTTTGCATAAAAAGTAATATGGTCTTCAACATTAAAGCCTGCTTCTTTTCGCATAGTTTGAAGTTTAGATACTATTTCGCGCACATATCCTTCTTTTATAAGCTCATTTGTCAGTTCTATATCAAGCGCAACTGTAATTCCACCATCTTCGAGTGTATAATAGCGCTCAGATTGCACAGTTTCTATCAATAAATCATCTTTTTCAAGTTTAATGTCGCCTATAGATATATTAAGTGTTAAATATGTGTTCTCGTCTAATTCTTTTTTCGCTTTTACGCCGTCTATTTTAGATAAAGCCTCTCTTATTTCGCCCAGCTGTTTACCATATTTTGGGCCAAGTGTTTTTAGTTGCGGCTTAAAGTTATAGCTTGTAAATTCAGAAACGTCGTTTGTCATTTCAATTTCTTTTACATTTAACTCTTCAGCTATTATATTGATATAGTCTACACTAAGGCTTTCTTCGGCTTTCACAAACATTTTAGCTAAAGGTTGGCGGTTTTTTCTTGCACTGCCATTCCTAGCCGCTCTGCCAAGAACAACAATTTTTAAAACTGCATCCATTTGGCTTTCTATGTTTTCATCAATATAGTTTTCATCACTTGTTGGGTATGTGCACAAATGTACACTTATAGGTGCATTTTTATCAATGCTGCACACTAAGTTTTGATATATATTCTCTGATAAGAACGGTATCATAGGTGCACAAAGTTTTGCAACGGTTACAAGCGCTGTATGAAGCGACATATACGCATTAATTTTATCTTGCGGCATATCTTTGCCCCAGAAACGCTCACGGCTTCTACGCACATACCAGTTGCTCATGTCGTCTGTGAACTCTTGTAAACACCTTGCAGCTTCAGGGATTTGGAAGTTTGTAAGGTGGTTATCAACATTTTTCACAAGCGAGTTTAATTTAGATAAAAGCCATTTATCCATCAAAGATAATTTATCGGCTTCAAGCTTATAATTATTTGCGTTAAACTCATCTATATTAGCATAAAGTACAAAGAAAGCGTAAGTGTTCCAAAGTGTTCCAAGGAATTTGCGCTGGCCTTCTTGCACTATTTTATCGCTATACCTTTTCGGTAGCCATGGCGCAGACGCTGTGTAAAAATACCACCTAATTGCATCTGCTCCGTGCTGAGCTAGCGCGTCCATCGGCTGCACTGCATTACCTTTAGATTTGCTCATTTTTTGGCCGTTTTCATCTTGCACATGCCCAAGCACCAATACATTTTTAAATGGCGCTACATCAAAAATAAGCGTTGATATAGCAAGCAGTGAATAGAACCAACCCCTTGTTTGGTCTACAGCTTCGCATATAAAATCTGCAGGGAATTGCGTTTCGAATAGATTTTTATTTTCAAAGGGATAGTGATGCTGTGCGAAAGGCATTGCACCTGAATCAAACCAGCAATCCACAACTTCGGGAACCCTAGTCATTTGCTTTTGGCATTCAGGGCATGTAATTGTAACATCGTCAATATACGGGCGGTGAAGCTCAATTTCATCTGGGCAATTAGGCGACATTTTTCTAAGCTCGTCTATACCACCAATAGAGTGCTTATGCCCACACTCGCACTCCCAAATATTTAAAGGAGTACCCCAATACCTATTGCGACTAACGCCCCAGTCTTGCACGTTTTCAAGCCAATCGCCAAAGCGGCCTGTACCTATATTATCAGGCACCCAGTTAATAGTTTTGTTGTTATCTATTAGCTTTTGTTTTACGCTTGTCATCTTAATAAACCAAGAATCTCTTGCGTAGTAAATTAACGGTGTATCGCAGCGCCAACAATGAGGATAAGAGTGTTCGTATTTAGGCGCACTGAAAAGAAGGCCACGTTCTTTTAAGTCCATCAAAATTTCTTTATCTGCATCTTTGCAAAAAACGCCGGGCCATTTTGTTTGCTCTGTCATCTCACCTTTTGTATCAACTAGTTGAACAAATGGCAAATCATAACTAACGCCAACTTTATTATCGTCTTCACCAAATGCAGGTGCTATATGAACAACGCCTGTACCGTCGCTTAGCGTAACAAAATCTGCACAAGTTACATAAAAGCACTTTTTATCAGGGTTTACAAAATCAAAAAGTGGTGTGTATTCTTTGTATTCAAGGCTTTTGCCATTAAAACTATCTAATAACTCATAGCTTTCTTCACCCAGAACTTTATCTGCAAGTGCTTTTGCTAAATAGTAAAT
Source organism: uncultured Bacteroides sp. (assembly GCA_964369565.1). Lineage (GTDB taxonomy): Bacteria > Bacillota > Clostridia > Oscillospirales > Ruminococcaceae > Ruthenibacterium. The sequence goes on from CAYJEU010000012.1 coordinate 32,508, forward strand.
TTTGCCGTCTTCAAGCATTTTAACTTTTGCATATTCTTCGTTCGGGTTAACGCAAAGCGCAACGTTTGATGGCAAAGTCCACGGGGTGGTTGTCCATGCTAAAATAAACGCATCTTCGTCTTTTACTTTAAAGCGTGCTATGGCACTGCGCTCTTTAACATCCTTATAGCCTTGTGCCACTTCATGGCTTGAAAGCGGTGTGCCACACCTTGGGCAGTAAGGAACAATTTTAAAACCTTTATATAAAAGCCCTTTGTTCCAAATTTCTTTCAGAGCCCACCATTCACTCTCAATAAAATCGTTGCTATAAGTTACATATGGTTTTTCCATATCTGCCCAGAAAGCTACTATATCGGAAAACTCTTCCCACATGCCTTTATATTTCCAAACGCTCTCTTTACACTTATCAATAAACGGTGCAAGACCATATTCTTCTATTTGCTCTTTACCATCTAAGCCTAAAAGTTTCTCAACTTCAAGTTCAACAGGTAAACCATGTGTATCCCAGCCGGCTTTTCTTGGAACATAATTGCCTTTCATAGCATGGAAACGCGGTATTAAATCTTTAAAAGCACGGGTTTCCACATGCCCAATATGAGGCTGGCCGTTTGCAGTTGGAGGGCCGTCGTAAAATGTATAAGTTGCCTCGCCCTCTTTTTCTATGCTTTTGTTAAGAATATCATTATCTTGCCAAAACTGCATTATTTCCTTTTCACGGTCTACAAAGTTCAAATTTGTATCTACTTTTTTGTATACGCTCATTATTATTAAAATCCTTTCACTATGAATAAACACATTATGCTAAAAAAAGTACTACAATGTGCCAAATAACATTATAACTATAAAGCAAATAAAAAAAGCCTTGCCCTATCAATAGGACAAAAGCTTAAACTTTTGTTTTTACACCACCCATTGCCACGTGCGCCAAAAATTGGTATACGCGCTTGCGTTAACGGCGCAAAACCGGCATAGCCTACTTATCGGTATGCAGCTCGGCAGTGATATTCACACGTAAAACTTTGCACAGGGCTTACACTGTCCCCTGCTCGCTAAAGCTTGTTTTGCGGCTACTGTCTGCGTTATAGCTTTTTGGTTATATAATGCTTAATAATGCACATTATTATTTATGTTAACATAAATACTGCAATGTGTCAACCTGTTTGTAATTGTATTTACAGTATGCTGTTTTTTTTATAAATTATTTTTTAATATTTATTCAGATTGCATTGTATTTGACAGCTATTATTTGTTGCTAATTTGTGAAAATTATGATATAATTAAACATGATATGCAATGAAACAAACTATGATTTTTTTCACAAAACAGCAATAATTTAAACTTGCAAATCCCCTTTGGAATTTTATAGTAAAGGAGTTATTATAATGGTAAGAAAAACGCGAAACTTAATTATAATTTTAGCATTTTTAATTGCCAGTATAATAATTTTTTACAGCTTAAATAACTTTGGTGCTGATGTTGACAGTGCAATTTCAGAGCTTGCAATAAGTAATGTTGAAGAACTTGCAACTAGCCATCAAAATAGTGTTGACTATCTTCTGCAGCAAGAGATAAAAATTGTTGAAAGCATTGCAGATTCACTTGTTGTTTTTGGCTATGATGAACAATCCATACTAAATTATATTTCCTCTTTAAAATTCAGTTACAGCTTCGACACAGTTTATATAGTTGATGAAAAAGGCCTGGGAATGAATAACTCAGGCCATATAATAGATATTAGTGATGAATATTATTTTGATACAGCCATTAAAGGCGAAACAAATATTAGCAATGTTGAATTTTCATATGAAAACAATAATAAAGTTGTTATAATTTCAACGCCCATTTATGAGTTTAATGTTATAGTTGGTGTTTTAGCTGTAGAATACCCTATTGAGTTTTTAAGCAACCTTTTACCGGATTTTCTTGAAGGTGAAGGAATTTCCTATATTCTAAAGAATGATGGCACTTTAATTACAAGCAATGTCACAAGCGATTTTCTTTCAGCTGATAATATTTTTATATCATACAAAAATGCTGAATTTGAAAATGATGTTACTGTAGAAACAATTCAAAATAATATAGCAAACGGTATATCGGGCGAATTACAATATGTTTTAAATGAAAACAGGCGCTTTGCGGTTTATAAGCCGCTGAAAGTAAACGATTGGTTTATTTTGCTTGCTGCACCTTATTCAGTAATAACCGAGAATGTAAACTATATAGAAGAATCCATGAGCAACATTAACTTTATAACAATTGCTGTTAGTTTGTTTTTAATTATATGTATTTGGGCTTTGCTAACGTATTCTTCAAAAGAAATTGAAAAAACTGCTTATTCTGATGAACTTACAGGTTTAAATAATATTAACAAGTTCAAATTAGATGTAAAAGATATTTTGCAAAAAAACAATGTAAAAAGCAATTTCCAAGCTTATAGAGAATATTCAATTATTAAATTTGATATTGTAAATTTTAAAGTAATAAATGAAATTTTTAATTTTGAAACAGGAAATCAAGTTTTGCGAACAATTGCTAAGTTTATTAATACTTTTGATTTTGAAAATATGGTTTGTTCGAGAATTAATACAGATGAGTTTTTAATTTTCTCACTTAAAAGTGATAGCGAAAGTTTAAGTTTAAAAGGCGAATATGAAGCTTCTATAAAAAGATTGATACCTGAGATTAAATCTCATAATCTACAGTTCCGCTATGGTTTGTATAATATAGAACCAAACGAAGTAGATATAAACGATATTATCAATAAGGTTAATTTGGCGCACAATAACGCTAAATCGCAAAAAGATGATAAAGTTTATATTTACGATATTGCATTTAAACAACGCTTAATGCAAAATGCAGAAATCACCAACAAAATGCATGATGCTCTTACTAATGAAGAATTTAAAGTATTCTTACAAGCAAAGCACAGCTTAAAAACAGAAAAAATTGTTGGCGCTGAATCGCTTGTTCGTTGGATTGATGATAAAGGTGCAATTGTATACCCTGGATATTTTATTCCGCTGTTTGAACAAAACAATTTTATTGTACAGCTTGATATGTACATGTTTGAAAATGTTTGTAAAATTATGCGCTCTTGGATTGATAATAATATAAAAATTGTCCCTATTTCGGTTAATTTTTCTAAAGCACATTTTACTAACAAAAACTTTGTTACTCAGCTTATAGATATTTCAAACAAATATGATATACCTAAAGAGTTTTTAGAAATAGAAATTACAGAAACAGTATTGATTGAAAACGAGCAAGAATATTCAAAGCTTTTTGAGGAATTATACAACAGCGGCTTTATAATTTCTATGGACGATTTCGGCTCGGGTTATTCTTCTTTAGGCGCTTTGAAAAACATGAATGTGCACACGATAAAATTTGATAGAAGTTTCTTAGTTAACGATAAAGTTGAAAACGAAGAAAAAAATATGATAGTTGTTAAGAGTTTAGTAGAAATGGCGCAAAAGCTAAATATTAAAACAGTAGCCGAAGGTGTAGAAACTAAAGCCCAGGTTGAATTTTTGAAAAATATTAACTGTGATGTTGCACAAGGATTTTTGTTCTCAAAGCCTATACCAAAAGATGATTTTACAAAGCTATTGAAATAATAAATATATTAGAAACTAAACTATACAATAAAGTAAAACAAAGGCATGTGATAATTATCACATGCCTTTGTTTTTTATACTTTTATACTATTTAATAATTGAAGTTCCTGTCATATCTTCCGGTATGGCAAGCTCCATAATTTTTAGCATAGTTGGTGTAATATCTGCAAGTACACCATCGTTTCTAAACTGAACATCGCCAAGGCCTTTAACCAAGAAAGGAACAGGGTTAACCGTGTGTGCTGTAAAAGGTGTATCTTCATTACCATCATACATTTTATCAGCATTACCATGGTCTGCTGTTAACAGTAATATACCGCCCATTTTTTCTATTGCTGCGGTTACTTTTTCAACACAAGCATCAACAGCTTCTACTGCTTTAACAGCTGCATCAAAAACGCCTGTATGCCCTACCATGTCACAGTTTGCAAAATTCAAAATAATAACGTCGTATTTGCCGCTTTCAATTCTTTTTACACACTCGTCAGCTACTAAGTAAGCGCTCATTTCCGGTTGCAAATCATATGTAGCTACTTTTGGGCTATCTATAAGTGCCCTATCCTCGCCCTCGAATGATTGCTCTCTACCACCATTAAAGAAAAATGTAACATGTGCATATTTTTCGGTTTCAGCTATGCGCAGTTGAGTTTTGTTGTTATTAGCAAGATATTGGCCAAAAACATTATCTAAACTTTGTGGTTTAAATGCAATTTCAACATTTGGCATAGTTGCGTCATAACGTGTGAAGCAAACATAGTGCAATTTCATAAAGCCTTTTTTACGTTCAAAGCCATCGAAACTCTCATCTACAAATGTGCGTGTTATTTCGCGTGCTCTGTCCGGACGGAAGTTAAAGAAAACAACGCTATCACCTTCATTGACGCTTGCATTCTCGCAAGTAACGCTAGGAACAATAAATTCATCAAACACATTTTCATCATAGCTTTGTTTCATTATTTGCTCAGGTGTACCCTTATTACCCTCGCCTAAAACCATAGCATCATATGCTTTTTGAACACGTTCCCATCTGTTGTCCCTATCCATTGCATAGTATCTGCCGCTTATAGTTGCAATTTTGCCAACGCCAATTTCTTTAAGTTTTGCTTGTAATTCGTTAATAAAATCTGCGCCTGAATTCGGAGCAACGTCTCGGCCGTCCATAAAAGCATGTACAAACACTTTTTCAAGGCCTAAATCTTTTGAGAGTTTTAGAATTGCGTAAAGATGTTCGTTATGGCTATGAACACCGCCATCAGATAAAAGACCCATTAAATGTAGCGCTTTATCATTATTTTTTGCGCTTTGAACAGCATTTACTAGCGCTTCGTTTTCAAAAAAATCGCCATCTTTAATAGCTTTTGTAATGCGTGTTAGCTCTTGGTATACAATTCTGCCTGCACCTATATTTGTGTGGCCAACTTCACTGTTGCCCATTTGCCCATCAGGTAGGCCAACATCTATGCCGGAGGCTCCAAGCAATGTATATGGGTTTTCAGAAAACAGCTTATCTAAATAAGGTTTATTTGCCGCTGCAATTGCATTGCCGAATACTTGATCAGGAAGCCAAGCAAAGCCATCTAAAATGCACAGTACCAAAGGTTTTTTCATATAGTTACCTCCGCTTATTTACTTGCAGCTGCAACAATTGCAGCAAAATCTGCCGCTTTTAGCGATGCGCCGCCTATTAAACCACCATCTACATTCGGTTTAGATAATAATTCATCTGCATTTTGAGCATTCATGCTGCCGCCGTATTGGATAGTAACGCTTTGCGCTACTTCCGGTGAATATAACTCGCTCAATAAATTGCGAATCTCACAGCAAACTTCCTCAGCTTGCTCTGCGCTTGCGGTGCGCCCTGTACCGATAGCCCAAACAGGTTCATATGCGATAATAACATTTTTTAAGTCTTCTACACTGAAGCCACTTAGTGCAATTTTTGTTTGCAAACGCACAACTTCATTTGTAATTTCTTGCTCGCGCTCTGTCAGACTTTCGCCAACGCAAACAATAGCAATTAAACCTTCATCTATTGCTGCCCTTGTGCGCATATTTACTGTTTCATTTGTCTCGTTAAAATATTGTCTGCGCTCTGAATGGCCGGTAATAACATATTTAACGCCTAACTCTTTAAGCATTTGTGCGCTAATTTCACCTGTATAAGCGCCGTTTTTAGCAAAATGTACATTTTGTGCGCCAATATTAATAAATGAATTTTCTGTAGCTTGTAATGCTGCGCTTAAGCTTGTAAAAGGTGTACATAATACAACATCACAATTATCTGCCTTTACTGCTTTTTGCATTTCAGCTAAAAGTTGTTTTGTTTCAGCTGTGTTTTGGTTCATTTTCCAGTTACCTGCTATTACTGCTTTGCGTTTAGATTTATCCATATTATCCTCCAAAATAATTTAATTTATTAAAAATGCAGGTCGCATCACTCAATATTACATTTTAGCATGTAATATTTATGCGTTGCTCCCTGCATAAATTTTTTCTTATTACAGGCTATTGAATTATGCCTCTGCTATGCATGAAATACCGGGTAATTCTTTACCCTCTAGGTATTCAAGACTAGCACCGCCACCTGTTGAAATATGTGTCATTTTATCTGCAAAGCCAAGTTGTATTACAGCTGCTGCACTATCGCCACCGCCAATAACTGTTGTTGCATCTGTTTTTGCAAGCGCTTTTGCAACTGCCCTTGTGCCTTCAGCTAAAACAGGGTTTTCAAACACACCCATAGGGCCGTTCCAAACAACAGTTTTTGCAGATTTAATTGTATTTGCAAAAAGCTCTATGCTTTTTGGACCAATATCAAGACCCATGCTGTTTTGAGGAATAGTAGTAATATCAATGTATTCAACACTAATTTCTGCATCAATTGGTTTTGGGAAATCACTCGCAACTGCTGTGTCAACAGGTAAAACAAGAGCCACGCCTTTTTCTTTGGCTAGTTTTAACATGTTTTGGCAATATTCAAGCTTTTCACTATCTATTAAAGATTTACCTACTTCAAAACCTTGAGCTTTAATAAAAGTGTATGCCATGCCGCCGCCAATGATAAGAGTATCAACTTTATTTAATAAGTTTTCAATAACGCTTAATTTATCAGCAACTTTTGCGCCACCTAAAATAGCAACAAAAGGACGCTCGGGTTCATTAACCGCATTGCCCAAATATTTAATTTCTTTGCTCATTAAATAGCCAACAGCAGTTTGCTTAATAAATTCTGTTACACCAACAGTTGAGCAGTGTGCACGGTGTGCAGAACCAAATGCGTCATTAACAAAAACTTCTGCAAGGCTTGCAAGCTCTTCACTAAATTCAGGAAGGTTCTTTGTTTCTTCTTTTCTAAAGCGTGTATTTTGAAGTAAAACAACATCGCCGTCGTTCATTGCGGCAATAGCAGCTTTTGCCTCTTCACCAACAACATTATCGTCATTTGCAAACACAACTGTTTTGCCCAGTAAATTTGAAAGGCTTTGTGCAACCGGTGCAAGCGAGAATTTTTCTTCAGGGCCATTTTTTGGTTTACCTAAATGGCTGCATAATATTAAACGCCCACCGTTTTCAATAAGTTTTTTTATTGTTGGCAGTGCGGCTGTAATTCTGTTATCGTTTGTAATAACGCCTTCTTTCATCGGTACATTAAAGTCGCAACGAACTAATACGCGCTTACCTCTAACGTCAATGTCTTCTACTGTTTTTTTGTTCAATTTGCTCATAAAATTTCAAAACTCCTTTTTGGCACAATCGCCATTAACTTTTACATAATTAATTTACTTATAATATTATATTATTTTTTATATATTAAAGCAATAGTATATTTGTCAACTTTTTAACAACGTTGAATGTTTTTTTTATTAAACACTACTAAAATAAGGTTGTTAAATAAAAATTGGGTTTTTGCAATTAAAATTATTTTTTACTTTTTTCATCTTCAAGCAATTTTTCTTTGCAAGCTTCAAGCGCTTTTATTTCCGCTTTTGGCAGCTCAGGATATTTTGGCTTGCATTCTTGCAAAGTTTTAACCACAATTTCTGATACTAAATATCTTGTATACCATTTTTGATCTGCGGGTAAAATATACCAAGGTGAATGCTTTGTTGCAGTATTTGCTATAGCCTCTTCATAGGCTCGCATATATTTATTAAAATAAGCGCGCTCTTTTAAATCTGATGAAGAAAATTTCCAATTCTTTCTCTCATCATCAATTCTTGATAAAAACCGCTTTTTCTGTTCTTCTTGTGAAACATTCAAAAATATCTTTACTATTTTATATGAATTCTCATAAAGGTATTCTTCAAAATTTTTAATTTGTCTATATCGTTTTTCAAAAAACTCTGTTTCGGAATTATCTAAACATCTATCCGCCATTTTGTATCTGTTTTGCAAATTATGCACACGCACCACTAATACATCTTCGTAATAAGACCTATTAAATATGCCGATTTTACCCCTTGTTGGCATAGATGAATGTGCCCTCCACAAATAATCGTGCGATAGCTCTTCATCGCTTGGTTGCTTAAAGCTAACAACCTCAACGCCCTGTGGGTTTAAAGGGCCTATTACATGTTTAATTGTACTGTCTTTTCCTGCGGCATCCATAGCTTGTAAAACAAATATAACGCCTTCTTTTGCATCTGCATAAAGCTTATCTTGTAAAATTGCCATTTTAACTTGGTTTTCTTTAAGCTTTTTTAATATATCCTCTTTAATAGCTTTATCCATTTTGCTATCTGTTGGTAGCTTATCCATATTAATTTTTTTGTTTGTGTTAAAACAATATTGCTTAATACTCATAATGAACTCCTTTTAAAATAATAATTTTGCTCTATAATGCATCAGCTAAAATTAATTTAAAAAACGTAAAACAAATACCATCGAAAGTTTATATTTGAAATTATTATATAGTATATAACTTTATGTTTATTATATAACAAAACCGCTATACAAAGCAATTGTTTTATGTTTTAATTTAAAAATAATATTTAAATTAAAACAATTGTTAAATTATGAATTAAATATTAAAGTTGTTAATTTTCTTTTATATTTTTCAAAGACTATTGACATTGGCGAAAAGAAGTGTAAAATTAAATTAGCACTCAACACATTAGAGTGCCAACATTTAACTGAGAGCCTGGTGAAGTTTTGTAATGGACAATAGAAAACAGCAAGTTTTAACAGCAATTGTTAGGTTATACAGTATAGACGGCGAGCCTGTTGGAAGCACTGTATTGGCAAACCATTTAAGCATGACTGTTTCCAGTGCAACATTAAGAAGTGAAATGGCAGCTTTAACAAAGCTTGGGCTATTAGTTCAGCCACATACCAGCGCAGGCAGAATTCCAAGCGCAAAAGGTTATAGGTATTATATCGACAACCTTTTAGATGCCAATATATCACTAAGCGAAAGTGAAAAAGATGTAATAGATGCATATTTAAATGATATGGATTTAAACCCTGAACATTTAGCCTCTAATTTTGCAAAAGCACTTTCACATCTTTATAATTTAGCAACTATTGTTTTAACCCCTGAAAATGTGCACACCTGTGCTTCGCATTTTGAAGCTGTACAAGTTGGCCGCTTCACTTTGGCAGTTTTATGTGTTACAGACGTTGGAGGCGTTAGCACAAGAACGGTTAAATTGCAAGCTCCTTTGCAAAAAGGCGATATACAAATATTGAATTATGTTTTAAATAAATATTTTGTTTTTACAAGCCCTGCCGACATAACCAATGCTTTAATGCAAAGCGCAATACAAGTTATGGGCGAGCGTGCAACGGCGCTTCTTCCCTGCATTGACGCAGCACACAAATTAATTAAAGGAGCAGGAAAAGCAAATTTATACTGTGTAGGGCATCATCATTTGTTAAAAAACAGCGATTTTAACAGTGATTTAGATGTATTGAATAAAAGCCTTAGAAACCTAATGGCATTTATGGCAGATGAGCGAGCTGTGAGATTATATTTATCAAACGCCTCCCCTATTACAAATATTTTGCTTGGAGAAGATATAAATGAATACCCTATGCCGGGCTATTGTATAGTTAATAAACAGTATATAGCAGGCGGTGGCAGAACAGGCTCAATAGCAATTATCGGTTCATCGAGAATGCAATTTAAAACTATTATACCTAAGCTTGAATACTTTGCTAATAAGTTAAGCGAGTGCATGTCGGGTAATACTAAAGGAGGAATGTGAAATGGCGCAAGATAACATTATTAATGAAATGGATATCAATGGTGATGATGGAGAAAATATACAAAACACCAATAGCGAAACACAAATAAACAAAAGCGAACAAAAAAAAGAGAATAAGCAAGCAAAAGAAAAAAAAGCTAAGGGAGAAAGTGAACTTTCCTCCTTAAAAGCTATGAACGAAAAATTAAACGGTGAGATTGAAAGCACTAAAGAAACACTGCTGAGAACTGCAGCTGAATATGAGAATTTTCGCAAACGCAGTTTAAAGGAAAAAGAAATGTCGTTTTCAAATGGTTTATCACACGCTGTACAAGCATTATTACCTATTATAGATACACTTATTCTAGCTGTTAATGTTGAAACAACAGATGAGAACTTTAAAAAAGGTGTGCAATTAACTTTAGATCAATGCAATAAATCGTTTGAAACTCTGGGCATTAAAGAGATGCAAGCTTTAGGCGAGATGTTCGACCCAAATATGCACTCTGCAGTTATGCAACAACCTGCGCAAGAAGGAGTGCAAAGCGGCACAATAACACAAGTTTTGCAATCCGGATACACTTTAGGCGATAAAGTTATACGCCACGCTACAGTAGCCGTTGCCGATTAACTTTATTTATAAATAATTAAAATAACAAAAATATACAATTCAAAGGAGAAAAAACTATGGGAAAAATTATTGGTATAGATTTAGGAACAACTAACAGCTGTGTTGCCGTTATGGAAGGCGGCGAACCCGTTGTTATAACTAATGCTGAAGGAGCACGCACTACCCCATCTGTTGTGGGTTTTGCAAAAAACGGCGAAAGGCTTATTGGGCAAGTTGCAAAACGTCAAGCAATTACAAACCCCGATAGAACTATTTCATCAATTAAACGCCACATGGGAACAGATTATAAAATAGAAATAGACGATAAAAACTATACACCGCAAGAAATTAGCGCAATGATATTGCAAAAGCTTAAAGCTGATGCAGAGGCATATTTAGGCGAAAAAGTAACTGAAGCTGTTATAACAGTTCCTGCATACTTTAACGATAGCCAGCGCCAAGCAACAAAAGATGCAGGTTCTATTGCAGGCCTTGATGTTAAACGTATAATAAACGAGCCAACAGCTGCCGCTTTAGCTTATGGCAGTGATAAAGAAAACGATCAAAAAATTATGGTTTACGATTTGGGCGGCGGCACTTTCGACGTTTCTATTATAGAAATGGGCGACGGAGTTACAGAAGTTTTAGCTACAGCCGGTGACACCCACCTTGGCGGTGACGATTTTGATGACGCAGTTATCGATTGGATGGCAGCTGAGTTTAAAAAGGAAACAGGCGTTGACTTAAAAGCTGATAAAATGGCAGCACAGCGCTTAAAAGAAGCAGCAGAGAAAGCAAAAATTGAGCTTTCTGGCGTTGCAAGCACTGCTATAAACTTACCGTTTATCACAGCAGATGCTAGCGGCCCTAAACATCTTGACATGAACTTAACAAGAGCAAAATTTAATGAACTAACAGCCACTTTAGTAGAGCGCACAATGGAGCCTACACGCCAAGCATTAAAAGATGCAGGCCTCAGCCAAGGCGAGCTTAATAAAGTTCTTCTTGTAGGCGGTTCAAGCCGTATTCCGGCTGTTCAAGACGCAGTTAAAGAATTAATGAAATTAGAGCCAAGCAAAGGCATAAACCCAGACGAATGTGTTGCAGTTGGCGCAGGTATACAAGGCGGCGTTTTAGGCGGCGATGTTAAAGGCGTTTTACTTCTTGACGTTACACCACTTAGCCTTGGCATTGAAACCATGGGCGGTGTTAGCACAAAAATTATCGAACGCAATACTACTATCCCAACAAAGAAAAGCCAAGTGTTCTCTACTGCTGCAGATAATCAACCATCTGTTGAAGTTAATGTATTACAAGGTGAGCGTGAATTTGCACGTGATAACAAATCGCTTGGTGTTTTCCACTTAGACGGCATTGCTCCGGCACCACGCGGTGTACCTCAAATTGAAGTTACTTTTGATATAGACGCAAACGGTATTGTTAATGTTAGCGCAAAAGACAAAGGCACAGGCAAAGAGCAAACTATAACTATCACCTCTTCAACAAATATGAGCAAAGACGATGTTGAAAAAGCAGTTAAAGAGGCAGAGCAATTTGCAAACGAAGATAAAGTGCGCCGTGAAGAAGTTGATTTACGCAATAGTGCAGACCAAATGATTTTCCAAACTGAAAAAGCTTTAACAGATTTAGGCGATAAAGTTAGCGAAGATGAAAAAGCAGATGTTAATGCAAAAATTGAAGCTTTAAAAGAAGCACTAAAAGGCACTGATAACGAAGCAGTTAAAGCAAAACAAGAAGACCTACAAAAAGCGTTTTATGCAGTTAGCGAAAAAATATATCAGCAATCTGCTGCTGATGCTCAAAATGGCGCAGATCAAACACCACCTGCCGACGACAATGTTGTAGACGCAGATTTCAAAGAAGTTTAATTATAAAAAGCAAAGCCCCGGCGCCTGTTTTGGCTCTGGGCGCTTTGCTGAATATAACCGAATTATTACATATAAAAAGCGCTTTGGAAGTTTGTTAGCGCTTTTAATATACTTTAGAAGGAATAATCATAAATATGGCTGAAAAAAGAGATTATTATGAGGCGCTCGGCATTGCGAAATCTGCGAGCGATGATGAAATAAAAAAAGCGTACCGTAAACTTGCTAAAAAATATCACCCAGATTTAAACCCGGGCGATAAAAAAGCTGAAGAGAGCTTTAAAGAAGTTAGCGAAGCATATGAAATATTAAGCGATAGCCAAAAACGCTCGAGGTATGACCAGTTCGGGCACGCAGGCGTTGACCCTAATTACGGCACCGGCGGCGGTTTCGGTGGTGGGTTTGGCGGCGTAGATTTAGGCGATTTATTCGGCGATTTATTCGGCGGCGGCTTTGGTGGCTTTGGCGGCTCACGCAGGTCTGCTAACCCTAATGCACCTAGACGAGGCGCAGATGTTCGTATAAGCCTTGTTCTTAGCTTCATGGAAGCTGTGCACGGGTGCAAAAAAACGGTAAGTGTTACGAAGCAAGAAACATGTAGCTCTTGTTCCGGTTCAGGTGCTGCAAGCGGAACAACACCCGAAACATGTTCAGATTGTCACGGCACAGGTAATGTTACAGTTCAGCAAAGAACACCGTTTGGTGTTATGCAATCTTCTCAGCCTTGCCAGCGTTGCTCGGGCAAAGGTAAAATAATTAAAACACCTTGTAGCAAATGCCACGGCGGCGGTAAAATTAGTGCTAAGAAAACGGTTGAAATTAATGTTCCTGCCGGTATAGATGATGACCAAAGCTTGCGTATATCAAACATGGGTGACGCCGGCACAAACAATGGCCCATCGGGCGATTTAATCGTAATTATAACCGTGCGCCCTGATACGCTTTTCGAGCGTGACGGTTATGATGTGCATGTAAAAATGCCGTTGACATATAGTCAGGTAGTTTTAGGTGCAGATGTTATTGTTCCCACCATCGACGGTAAAGTTGAATATAAAGTACCGGAGGGAACTCAAAGTGGTTCTGTTTTCCGTTTAAGAGGTAAAGGTATTCAATATGTAAATGGCAGAGGTAGAGGCGACCAATATGTAAATGTATTTCTTGAAACGCCAAGAAAGTTGAACAAAACACAAAGAGAAGCATTAAAAACATTTGAAGACTCGCTTAAAGAAGATAATTATGAACAGCGTAAAGGTTTTTTCAAAAGTTTAAAAGATATGTTTGATAAAGATTAATTTTTATATAATAAGTAAGACAATTAAAAACACAGACTAAACTATATATAAATAGCATTTATAACAAAAAGCGATGTGAAATTCACATCGCTTTTTGTTATAAAAATTTACGTTAAATTAGCTTTTTGTACCTATTATACGATAAAAACAAAACACCTTTTAAAACTAACTACTTTAAATAGCCGATAATGCAAAAGGTTTAATTACCATTTTAAGGCACTATTTGTTTTTATTTACACTACTTGTACCCTTTTCTAATAAATAAGTAGCTTCTAAATCGGATAAATGCAATTTAACAGCTATGGGGTATTCATCATAAGCTGCACTTATGGAATAACTGCCGCCTTTAACGCTTTCGTCAAAGCCGCCCATATGCCAGCGAATAGCTATTGCCTCCGCCGGTTTTAAACGCATAAAACGTTCTATTAAATAAACGCTTTTTTCACCGTGACCATATGGAAACCTATCTTCAACTTGGAAGAAAGGTACTTTTTCCCACTGGCCGGTTGCATCATTTTTAGCATTACGAAAACTTTGTTTGTAAAAATTCGCCTTACACAAATCGTGTAATAGCGCACAAATTGCAAAGCTTTCTTTGTTATCTCCCTCAACAAAATGGCGATTCATCATAACATTATACACATTCACGCTGTGCATAACAAGGCCATTTTCGCAAGCGCCATGAAATTTAGTTGAAGCAGGAGCTGTAAAAAAATCTGTTGTTTGCATCCAATCTAAAAGCGCTTGTGCGCCGTTTCTTTCAATATTTTCATTAAAGGCGCTTATAAATTGTTCTTTATAGTTCATATTAAAGTTCCAAATCGTTTAATATATCTTTCAAAATAGAAATTTCATCGTGAGTTAAACTAATGCCCTTACCCATTTTATTTCCGTCCGGAGACCAGTCGCGAATATCATATTTTGCTTCTCTTTCATTCCAACTTACCATATTTAATTGGCGTTCCCAACCATTTGGGTTTTGAGAAAGCACCGCAATTCGCTCTGTAATTTCATACTTAAATTCTGCCATGTTTTTATACCACCTTTCTGTGTTTAAATAATTGTACTTTAAAATGAAAAAAAATGCAATACATAATCGAAAAAAGTGTTGACAACTTTTAATTAAACTTATATAATTATAAAGCGTCAATAATTAGTATTTTTCTAATGTTTATTTTCCAGTTTATTAGTGCGGAATTGTGTAACGGTAGCACCTGCGACTCTGACTCGTATCGTGAGGGTTCAAATCCTTCTTCCGCAACCATAATTGCCGAGCTTTTCAGTTATGGCTTGGCTTTTTTTATTAATATTTATCGGGGTATAGCGCAGTTGGTAGCGCGCTGCGTTCGGGACGCAGAGGCCGAGAG
>CAYJEU010000013.1:0-47366 GCA_964369565.1 uncultured Bacteroides sp.
TAACTTATACATTTACGACAATCCAACCATAACTGCCCAAGGCATGGGCGATGCCTATACACCGTACAATGGAGAAGGAATATACACACGCGGTATTACTTTAGGTAATGCCGATAACCCGTTTACCGGAAGCTTAACTGCAATATGCGGCGCAGGCGGCACGTATGATAAAGTCTATGCATTAAATAACGATGTGACATCTTACTTTTTTGGCCCCGGCATGAATTATTATACGTCGACTGATGGGACTACTTGGCCAGATGCGCCTACCACTTCCGATTTGGGCACAAACAATCTCCCAGCTGGCCAAAATACTAGATTTGGCGTGCATTTTGGAACATCGAAACCATCTTAATCTCCATAACAGCAAACCAAAAGCCCCAACACGCATTTTGTGTTCGGGGCTTTTTTCTAATATTAATTAATTTGCTTGCACCAAAGTGACAGTATAAGATAAGCGGACGACGAAACGCCCTTTGTGTGAAAATCTGTGGTTATCACCTTTTTTTGGCTTGTTTTTACAAAGCAAAAGATAAAACACTCGGACTTCCAAATTGTAACTAAGACACAAGTTAAAAGCTACATTTCACAATAGTGAAATGTAGCTTTAATTTTTTTAAAAACGCAATAACGGCACAGATAGCGGCAACGGCGGCAAAGCTGACGTAAGTGCAACAAATGGCACAGGCGGCATATATACAGTGTCGTAACCATAACCAAAACAAACCAAAAATATAACCTAAAACAGCGTGGCGGAATATTAACTCCGCCACGCTGTTATTTTGTGTAAAGCTTAAAATTATGCAAGCTTTAGCCAATACTAAGCCTAAATAAAAGCCTTTTATGGGCTTGCGCTTTGCAACTTCGCTTTTACACGTCTTTATTGTTATAAAATTATTTTATTATAACATATTCTCGCTTTATGCTTATAAGCAACTCGCAAAATGCACTTTCAGCAATTAAACTTAAAAGTTATTTCACGGCATATTAGTAATGCTCTTTAATATTCTAGCTTTTATTATTGTTAAAATGCTCTATGTTTTTTCGTTTAGCTTAACGCTGCAATCGCCCAATATTGTGCAATAGCACGCAAGGCGAATATCCCCTTGTTTTTCGCTTTTTTCAATAGCTTCAATTTCTGCAGGCACCATAGCAGATAAATTGCCGCTAACTTCAACAAAGCATTTTTTACAAATGGTTTTGCCGCCGCAATTCATTCTAGGCAGTGCATATTTTGCCATTTTCTTTGCGTTCTCTTCGCTTTCTAAAGCGTTGAATTTAAGCGCATTTGAAAGCAAAGTTCCAACGGGAACATCAAATTGAATTTCGCCGTTTACTGTTATTGTAGCCTTATTTTGCATAAATACCTCCTTGTAATTTAGCGCTTTTTAGCTTAAATTAACCAGTGTACACTTCATAAGGAATGCGAATTATAAACGCTTTTTCATCTACATTAAGCTCTTCGGTATTGGCATTAAATTCTTCACCGTTTTTAACATTTTTAACTATAGTAGCAATGGCGTTTGCCATACCCTGTGCATTTTGCTTAATAGTGCCTGTCATCTTGCCTTGTTCTATTAGTTCCTGCGCCTCTTGCGTTGCATCTACCCCAAAAACAGGAATGCTTACACTGCCTTCTTCGCCTGTGTTATAGCCTTGTGCATTTAAAGCTTCTATTGCGCCAATAGCCATGCCGTCGTTATTTGCAATAACAAGCTCTATCATATTGCCGTTTTGCAGTGAATACGTTGTTAAAAACTCGCTCATATACTCTTGTGCGGCACTTGCGCTCCAGTTTCCGCCCTCATCCACATAGTATAAACTTTCATTGTCCTCTTCAAAAAACACAAGCTCACGCAGCTGCGCGCTTGCAAGCTTTGCATTTGCATTTTCAACAGCAAGTTGTGTGCGGAATTGTGCCTCGGCATTGCCCTCTTGCCCTTTAAACATTACATAAGTAATTTTACCGTCGCCGTTTAAATCAACCGCATCATAGTTTTCAATTAAGTAGTCCCCTATTAAATTACCCTGTAAATAGCCTGCCTCCATTGTGTCTGTTCCCACATAAGCACATTTTTCATAGCTATTAACAACATCTATATATATTTCACGGTTGAAAAACACAATAGGTATATCGTTGTTTTTTGCTATTTCAACAGCATCTTGTGCCGCTGATAACAGCGATGGCTCTACAATATTTAAAATTAAAATGTTTGCCCCTTCATTTACAGCGGCAATTATTTGCTCGTTTTGGTTTTCCTGCTCGCTTTCTGCATCGTAATTCTTAAATTCAACGCCTGCACTTTTCAGCTCCTCGTCAAGGGCGGCGCGCACAGTAGAAAGGTAAACATCGGAAAAACTATAGTAGAACACAGCCACGTTCAACTCTTCAAGCTCTTCTAAAGCCTTATCTTCAACAAGCACATCACTTGAAGAAGCTACTTGCTCTGCATTAGCACTGTTTGCCGCGCAAGATGCAAGAAGTAGCAGGCTAAATATAATAAAAATATATAATAAATTAACTCTTTTCATAATTTTCACCAATTGTATCAATTGTGTTAATAGCGTAATCCTTCTGTAACTTTCTTTAGCTCAATTATACAATGCGTGTTTTAAAAAAGTCAATACTTTTGAGCTTCCGGCGCCCTAAACAAATTGAGATACAACGCCTTTTTTCTTTTAAACTCACACAAATATGATATTATGTATACAATATTTAAAGATTAATTATCGCCATTTGTTAATAAATTGACAAAATTGTTTGTCTGTGCATTTACTACAGCAACACTTTTGTAATTTTATACAAAATAAACATATGTGATTGCAAGCATTTGACAAAAATGCTATAATAACTTTAAATAACTACATATAATTTTAAAAGACATATTAATACTAATAAACACAGTAACGATAAAAATGTTCTTGCGTTTTGCATATTCCTTCATAAAGCGGAAATAGCAAAGCGCTAACGCGGTAAAAAAGCAGTAAGCTGATAATTAGCCGAACAAGCAAATACTTACCGGATATTTTAAATTGAGACTAGTTGTAAATTTCCGAGGTAAGTTGCTACATTAGCAGCGCCTCGCTTTTTTAAGGAGAGCACCAATGCCTATAATTCTTGCACAAAATTTACCGGCTTACAGCGAGCTAGAACGCGACAATGTTTTTGTAATGCGCACTGCACGCGCGCAAAAACAAGATATTCGCCCGCTAAAAATAGTGCTTGTAAATTTAATGCCAACAAAAATACAAACAGAAACCCAGCTTGCGCGCGTTTTGGCAAACAGCCCGTTGCAAGTAGAATTAAGCCTTGTTCACATGGGCAGCCACGAGAGCAAAAACGTTAGCGGCACACATTTACAGGCGTTTTATAAAACATTCAACGAAATAAAGCACCAGCGCTTTGACGGCATGATAATAACCGGCGCCCCTGTAGAGCATTTCCAATTTGAACAGGTGAACTATTGGGCTGAACTTAGCGAGATAATGGAGTTTTCAAAAACGAATGTTTATAGCACATTTCATATATGCTGGGGCGCACAGGCCGCGCTTTACTACCACTATAACATACAAAAAACTCTTTTGCCCCAAAAGTGCTCAGGCGTGTTTGCCCATAGGGTAACTCGCCCTAAAAACCCCCTTGTTCGCGGCTTCGACGAAGTATTTTTTGCGCCGCACAGCCGCCACGCAACTGTTGACGAGCAAGCAGTTTTACAATGTGAGGAACTGCGTGTTTTAGCTAAAAGCGATGAGGCTGGCCTACACTTGCTATCAACTGAAAACGGCAGACAAATTTACGCTTTCGGGCATATGGAATATGATAAGTACACTTTGCGCGATGAATATGAAAGAGATATATTAAAAAACCCAAACGCCGCATTGCCTAAAAACTATTTTTATGGCGATGATGCGAATAATGATGTAAACTATTGCTGGCGTGCACATGCACAGCTTTTATTCATAAACTGGCTTAATTATTATGTTTACCAAGCCACTCCTTTCGAGCTGGACAACCTGTAAAATTTTAACCCTGTTTTTTGCAAAAAAACCTAAAAACGTTTTGTTTTTAGCCCAAATTTATGCCTTTTATTGGCTATGTTACACAAAAGCAAGGTTTAAAAAATCAAAAGTTACATTGAAAAATTGCTTGTTATTAGTCAAATTTAATCTAATTCAATAATAATTTCCAAAAAGAATATGAAAAACGTTAAAAACAGCTTGAAATTTTTTCTAAAGTTAGGTATATTATACATAAATGTTGTATTTTTTTGAATTAATGCAAGGATTTTTTAAAGAACAATGATATTAAAATGTAACTTTTTTCAATATTTTTTCTTAAAAACTATAGCCATTTTAAAAAAATAGGAGTATAATTGTAATTAGTCTAATCATACTAAGGTGCTAAAAGGCCTTATTTTGCGTTATTACGAGGCTTTTTGCAAAATGTTTTTGCACCTAATAATCTAATTATATAGTAATATATAACGAGCGGAGGTTTTGCAATGGAAATATTAAGCACAAATTCAATGCAGATGATGGAAAAATCTCTTGATTTTTTATGGACAAAACAAGAAGTTATTTTGAATAATATTGCAAATGTAGAAACGCCGGATTACAAGCCGCAATATGTTACATTTGAAGAGAGCCTAAGAAGCGCCATAGAGCAAAGGGCCGATGAAAACGGCGTTGTTCGGGGCTCGCAAAGCGCCATAAACAGTGCCGAAATAACGGTGCACACCGCCGAAGTGTCAACAAGGCTTGACGACAACGGCGTTAATATAACAGAGCAAAACATAGAGCTGGCGAGGAACGCATTACAGCTACAGTATTTGATGGATTCAATTTCTAACGATTTTAATATTTTACGCACAGCAATTAAAGGTTAGGAGGAGAATGTAAATGGCATTTTTAAATTCCATGAGCGTTGT
Organism: uncultured Bacteroides sp.; assembly: GCA_964369565.1. GTDB lineage: Bacteria > Bacillota > Clostridia > Oscillospirales > Ruminococcaceae > Ruthenibacterium. The sequence continues at coordinate 4,929 of CAYJEU010000013.1, forward strand.
GGGCTCGGGCCTAACAGCGCAGCAACAACGGCTTGATGTTATATCTGAAAATATGACAAACATCAACACCACTCGCACAGAAGATGACGGCGGTACTTACCGCAGGAAACTTGTTGTGCTTGAGGCGCAAGAGAATTCTTTTGGCAGCGCTATGGAGCGCGCAAACCAAAGAAGAAACGAGGGGCAAATGGACGGCGGCGTTAGGGTAGCGCAAATTGTTGAAGACGAATCAGATTTCAAAATTACTTACGACCCAACCCACCCGGACGCAGACGAAGATGGTTATGTACAACTTCCGAATGTGGATTTAATTAAAGAAACTGCAGATGCAATGGCGGCAAGCCAAGCTTTCAACGCTGCGGTTACAGCATTTAACGTGCTTAAAGAAGTTACTTCAAGTGGCTTACAAATTGGGAAATAAAATTTACCAAAGCGTTTAAACAACTGTGTTTACTTTAATTTTCACGCTGTAAAACAGCGGAACGGAGTATAAAATGGAATTTACACCTATTGGGAGCATTAGCCCGTTGCAAAGCGCGCAAAGCACGCAAAACATTATTGCCGGCGGCGAAGAAAGCGGCATGTTTGCGCAAATTTTCGATGCAGCCATTGAAAATGTTATACAAACAGATGCGCAAAAAAATGATTTGCAATATCAGCTTACAACAGGGCAATTAGATAACCCCGCACTTCTTTCAATAGCAGAAACTCAAGCTGCCGTTTCGGTGGAATTATTGGTTGAGCTCAGAAACAGAACGCTGGATGCTTACAGTGAACTTATGAGGATAAGCCTATAATAAAACCGTCGGGGGTAGTGTGAAGTGCAGGAAAACTTAAAAAAAATATGGAGTGGCTTAGTTGCGCGCTTTAAAGCGCTTTCGCCACTTGTTAAAAAGTTAATAATCGGCACTTTGGCTTTAGTTGTTATAGTTGGTTTGGGCGTTGCCCTTATCGGCTCGCTTAATAATGGCTATGCAATTTTGTTCACCGGTTTAAGCAGCGAAGATATGAATAATGTTGTTACATATCTTTCTGAAAACGGCGTTACACAATATAGCATAGAGGGCCAAGATACAGTGCTTGTGCCTGAAAGTTTGGTAGCGTCCCTGAAAGCAGATTTATTGCTTGCGGGCTACCCGAATTCGGGCTTTAGTTATTCAACTTATTTTGATAATGTCAGTTCGCTAACAACAGAGAGCGAGCGCGACGTTTTAAAACTTTATAGCCTTGAGAATGAAATGGAAGCTGTTATTAAAGAGTTCGATTTCGTTTCACAGGCGCAAGTTAAAATTGTGCCCGGGCAAGATAATTCCTATGTTCTCGATTCAAACAACTCTCAGCAGGCGTCTGCCTCTGTTTTAGTTGAGCTTCAATCGGGCAGAGAACTTACACAAACACAAGTTAGCGCCATACGCCAGCTTGTGAGCACTGCTGTGCAAGGGCTTGAAATTGACAATATAACCATAACCGATACAGCCGGCAACACATACGAGAGCGAGGGTTCAAGCAGTTCACAAAACGGTTTAAGCAGCACAAAAATGGATTTGGAAAGAGATATAAACAGCACAGTTAAAGCAAATATTATAAATGTGCTTGAACCTCTTTTCGGCGCCGAGAACATTAGGGTTAGCGTAAACAGCGTTGTGGATATGGACCATAGCATTACAAGCTCAACAGCATACTCAACAGAAGAGTGGGGCCAAGATGGCAGCACAAACGGCGAGGGTATAGTTGGCAGTAAAATATATGATGTTGAGCTTACGCGCCCAACGCCGGAAGAAGGCGACGTTGCAGGCGTTGAGCCCAACGCAGATGTAAACACCTATGTTGAAGATAATGTTCCTATAGACGGCACGGAAGATTATGTTTCAAACTACGGTGAAGTAGATTACCTTGTAGACACTGTTACCCAGCAAAGCGAAAAGCTTGCCGGTGTACTCAGTGATTTAACTGTTTCTGTAACTGTTAACTCCAATGCCTCGGGCGATTTAAACGCAAACGATTTAATAAGCACCGTTGCAATGGCCGCAGGCATACAAACAGATATACAAAGCGATAAAATAGATATTTTATTTGCGCCTTTCGTTTCAAACGATGATTTAATTGAAACAAACCAAGGCCTTGTAATTCCAAACGAATTAGTAATACCTCTAATAGCAATTTCAGCGTTCTTAATTGTGCTGCTAATCATTATCATTCTTCTGCTTGCAAGGCGCAAAAAACGCTTGAAAAAGAAAAAAGAAGAAGAGCTTATGGAAGCTGAAAAACAAAACGCACTTAAAATTATTCAAGCGAGCACAGGCGAAGTTGACGTGCTTGAAATTGGCTCGAGCAAAGGTATGGAGTTAAGGCAAAGTGTGCGCGAGTTTACCGAGAACAACCCCGAAATTGCTGCTCAGATGATTAAAAACTGGTTGCGAGAGGAGGGTGAATAATGGCGCCCAGAGAGAAAAAGAACAAAAACAAAGAAGCTGAAGTGCAAGCTGTAGAGCAAAGTACGCCTGAGGCTTTACTTCCAATAGAACCCGTTTTGCAAGATTTAGACCCAAACGAAAAAGCGGCGGCCGTTATAGTGTCGCTTGGCATGGAAAAAGCGTCCTCCCTTTACCAGCATATGGATTCAGACGACGTTGAAAAACTAACGGTTGAAATAGCAAAACTTGGCTTTGTAGATGCGCCCACCACAGAAAGCGTTCTGATGGAATTCTACCAAATGTGCCTTACAAACAAAGCCGTTACAGAAGGCGGCCTCGACTATGCGAAGGCTGTTTTAGAGAACGCTTTCGGTAAAGAAGCATCTGAAAGCTTGCTTGATAAAGTTACAAAAGTACTTGTTAGCCGCGAGTTTGATTTTTTAAACAAAGCAGACGAAAAAAGCCTTTTTGGCGCACTTCAACACGAGCGCCCGCAAACAATTGCGCTTATACTTTCCTATGTGGAAACTTCAAAAGCAGCAGCAGTTGTAGAGCAGCTTGATAAAGATATGCAAGTTAAAGTTGTTGAGGGCATTGCCAATATGGAAAACGCCTCGCCCACAGCCGTTAAAATTATAGAAACTGAAATGGATAAGCGTTTTTCAAGCATTATGCAAACAGACAATGTGGAAATCGGCGGCGTAGATTATGTTGCAGATATTATGAACAACCTCGACAGGGCAAGCGAGAAAAATATATTCGATTTACTTACAGAGAGAAATACAGAGCTTGCGGAAGAAATCAGAAAACGCATGTTCACTTTCGAGGATATCATTTCTATGGACGACCGCTCTGTTCAACGTTTCGTTCGCGATTGCGACCAAAAAGACCTTGTGCTCGCCCTCAAAGGTGCCGACCGCACAGTGGCGAACAAAGTTTTCGCCAACATGTCTTCACGTATGGCGCAAAGCATCAGCGACGATTTGGAAATTACCACAAATGTGCGTATGCGTGAAGCTGAAGAAGCACAACAACGCATTGTTGGCATAATACGCAAGCTTGAAGAGCAACAAGAGCTTGTTATTTCAAAAGGCGGAAAGGACGATATAATTGCCTAATATTTGGAAAGACAGCGCAAAAACCACGGCAAACGCTTTTGTTTTCCCCGTTGTGGAAGATTTGCTTGTTGATGACGATTTAATAATTTTATCTATGCAAGATGAAGAAGAATTAAGCGAAGAAATAGATGAAATAAATGCGCCGCAACAAAGCGAAAGCCAAAAAGCCGATGAAAAAGCGCTTAGTGAAAATGAAAAGCAATTAAATACAAAACAACAGCCACAAAAGCCGGCGCAAAAGCAGCGGGAAACGCCCGAAGTTACTGCAGCGCGCCTTAGAAGCGAAGTGCAAGCTGTTGTGAACCAAGTTGCCAAAAGCGGCCAAGAACAGGTCAATGTTCCAAAAAGCGCCGCCGCAGAAATAAATTTTGCCACGGTGCAAGCTAACGAAATTATAGCTAATGCTAAAAAAAGCGCGCAAATTGCTTCCGATAAATTACTTGATAGCGCACAAAAGCAAATAGACGAGCAAATGGAAAAAGCACAAAAAGAGGGCTACCAAATCGGCTATGACGCAGGCCTTAAGCTTGGCGAAATGAAAGCAAAAGCTGAAATGCAAGCGCAACTTTCAGCGCAGATAAAGCAATTTATGCAAAAAGAAACCAAAGCGCGCGAAGAACTTATAGATAACACAAAAAACCAGCTTACAGATATTGCTATAGCTGTTGCCGAAAAAATAATGCAAATCAGCTTAAAAAGCAGTAAAGAAGTTATATCCAGAATGATAAGCGTTGCAATTGAAAAATTAAAGCGCCGTGAATGGGTTAGAATTCATGTGGCCGAAAGTGATGCAGGCGAGCTTGTTCAGGCGTCTCCCGAGCTTAGGGCGGCGCTCACCGGCCTATCAGACAATGTTAAAATTGTACCCATGCAAGACGACGAGCCGGGCACATGCATAATAGAAATGCCCGATGAAATTATAGACGCCAGTGTTTCCTCACAGCTTAAAACAATAAGGGATATTATACAAGAGTAAGGCGTTTTACAATGAGCTTTTTAGTTCGGTTATCCATTGTTAAATTTATTTATATCTTAGCTTTTTTCAAACTTATTATAAAAGCTAACTAATATCTACTATCAAAAAACCAACCATGTAACTGCAGGAGTTTATATGCTAAAAAATGCCGTAGAAAAGATAAATAATGCCGAAACCATAAGTTATATAGGCAAAATTGAAAATTTAGTTGGCATGTCTATTGAAGCTTCGGGCACAAGGGCCGCCGCAGGCGATATATGCAATATATTAAGCTCTGATACAGGCGCAAAAATTATGGCAGAGGTTGTGGGCTTTAAAAAAGACAGAATTTTACTTATGCCCTATGCCAATATGAGCGGCATTTCTGCCGGCAATTTCGTTAGAAATACAGGCAGGCGTTTAAGCCTTACCATGGGCTCGTTTTTAAAAGGCAGGGTTATAGATGCACTTGGAAACCCAATAGACGGCAAGGGTGATTTTGTTGGCGGCGTGCAATATTGCGTGCAAGATAAAGAGCACATAAACCCCCTATCGCGCCCCCCTATAAAAGAGCGCATGGAATTTGGCGTTAAAGCTATAGACGGCCTTTTAACTATAGGCAAAGGCCAGCGCATAGGCATATTTGCAGGCTCGGGCGTTGGCAAAAGCACGCTTATGGGTATGATAGCAAAAAATGTTAAAGCAGATATAAATGTTATAGCCCTTGTGGGTGAGCGTGGCCGTGAGGTTTTAGAGTTCATCGAGCGCGATTTGGGCGAAGAGGGCATGAGCCGCAGCGTTGTTGTTGTTGCAACGTCAGACCAGCCGGCTATGCTGCGCAAGCAATGCCCGGCTGTGGCAACAGGCATTGCGGAATACTTCAAAGACCAAGGTATGGACGTTTTACTTATGATGGACAGCCTAACCCGCTTTGCAATGGCACAGCGTGAAATAGGCCTTGCGGTGGGCGAGCCGCCGGTTGCAAGGGGCTATACCCCCTCTATATATGCAGAGCTTCCCCGCCTTTTAGAGCGAAGCGGTAATTTTGAAAAAGGCAGTATAACAGGCGTTTACACCGTGCTTGTTGAGGGCGATGACACAAACGAGCCCATAGCAGATACGGTTAGAGGTATATTAGACGGGCACATAGTTCTCTCAAGGAAGCTTGCCTCTGCAAACCACTTCCCTGCCATCGACGTTAGCAACAGCGTTTCAAGGCTTATGGTGGAAATTGTTAGCGAGGAGCACAGGGCGTGTGCCGCAAAGCTAAGGGACAGCCTTAGCACATATGAAAAAAGCGAAGATTTAGTATCTATAGGCGCTTACAAAGAGGGCTCTAACCCGAAACTTGATGTTGCGCTTAAAAAAATAAACGGTATACAAGACTTTTTAAAGCAAGAAGTAAACGAAAGTTTTTCTTATGAAAAAACAAAAAACATGCTTGAACTTGTTATTTAAGCACACAAAAGCTCAAAAGGCTTTTTGCCTTATGCTTTTATGGAAGGGTATTTGTAAATGAAAGATTTTGTTTTTAATTTGCAGCCGGTTTTAGGCTTTAAAAACCAAGAGCTTGAAAACCTGCAAAGCGAGTATGCAATTACTTTAGCGGAAGTTAGAAGAAACGAATTAAAGCTTGAACAAATAAACAATTCGCATATTTTGCTCAATATGAAATTTAGGCAAAAGGAAAAAGAGGGCATAACCATTGCACAGGCAATGCAATTTGAAAACGGGCTTAGAGTTTTAGAACTTGACATAAAGCAGCAAACAAAGCGCCTTGATATAAGCCGCCAATTAGCAGAGGATAAACGCACCCAAGTACTTAGCGCTAAAACAGATGCTCAGGCGCTTGAAAAGCTAAAAGAAAAAGATGCACAGGAATACCGAAAGCAAAAATTAAAGGAAGATGAGCTTTTAATAGACGAATTTGTCTCTTTAAAGCGCTTTGAAAAAACTAATACAAATTAACATATTATCAGTAAAACGAAACAGCAAATTATATTGTTTGCAAAGCATTTATGCATAAAGCCTTGCGCTTTATAGGTTGCAATAGGGGCGAAGGCCTCAAAAAAGCTTACATACTTACCATTCTTAATATATAAAACCCGAAAAACCAAAACGCAAAACGGGTTTTCATATAAATAGCATTTACGTGCTTGTTATTTTGGAAGGAGGTGAAAAGATGGTAGCAACACAAATGTTTATGCAAGGTATGACACAAATAGTTCAAAACAGCACACAGCAAAGCAAAACAAATAATAGCGATAGCACAAACCAAACGCAAAAATTTGACGACTTGCTTAAAGAAAAACAACCAAAGCCCGAAACTACTCAAAATGAAAGCACTCAAAAACCCGATTTTAATGATGAGGCAAGCGAAAACGAACAGGTTATTTCCCTTCAAAGCTTTGGCTATTTTACGCAAAACATGCAATTGCACAATGTTCAAACGCAAGATTTAGCAAGCGTTAACACTGCAAATACAAATATAATGCAAGGCGCAAATATGCAAGTTGTAAATTTGCAAAACCCGGAGGGTGAATTGCCTCAAAACAAAGGCGAGGTTTCTCTTGAAGAGAATGTGAAAACGCAAAACGCCCAAGTGCAAACTCAAGGCGAAGAGCAAGCGGCAAAAACAGATATTGTAGAGCTTAGCTCGCAAAACACAAGCTCTGAGGATAGCGCAAGTGATGGCGAAAATGAAAACCTTGGCAATTTACAATTGTTTAAAGATGTTAAAACATCGCCCGTTAAAGTTGGCGAGGCACAAAACTTAGACACAACATCTGAAAACTTTGATGCAAACTTACACAAAGCTATAAGCACTGCAGATTTACAAGGCGCAGAAAAAATAGTTTTACAGCTTTCCCCCTCTACTCTTGGCAACGTTACAGTAGAGATGAGCCGCACACCCGACGGCGCACTTAATGTTATTTTAATAGCAGAAAACGAAGCCGCCGCAAGGCTTATAAACGAGCACTCTTCGAAACTGGGCGCAATGCTTTTAAACACAAATGCCGAGCAAGTTAAAGTAGAAGTTGTTCAAGTTCAAGAGAGCGAGCAAAGCCGCTATGAACAGCAAGACAACCCGAACAGGCAAAGCAAAGGCAACGAAAACAGGCAACAAAGCCAAAGGCAAAACGAGCAAAACCCACAAGATTTTATGCAGAGGCTAAGGCTTGGAATAGAGCAAATTCAAGTTAGCAGTGCATAGTAAAGGAGGCAAAAATTGAGCAGTACAATTAATGGTCTTGGCGCAAACTATAATGCATCGGGAAATTATTCTTACGAGCAAGTTGGCAGCGCATTAGATACCGAAGTGCTGGATTATTTACAACAAAATAACATAAACCTCAACTCTACGGGTGAAACATCTAGCCTAGAGTTTGAAGATTTTATGCTTTTAATGGTAAAACAGCTACAAAGCCAAACGCTCGATAGCACAATGGATACTTCCGAAATGCTAAACCAATTGGTGCAAATGTCCTCTGTGCAAATGATGGGCTCACTGCAAGATAGCATGCTTGCTATGGCGCAATCCACAAACTTAACTTATGCCGCATCGCTTGTTGGCAAAGAGGTTACCGTGGGCCAAGTAGATAGCACAGGTGCATACAGCCAAGTTGTGGGCACAGTTACAGCAACAGGCACATACCAAGGCACCGCAGTTTTATTTGTGGGCGAGGATATGTATGCGCTTAACGAAATTCTAGCTGTTGGCCGCTTGCCCGATTTAACGCAAACACCTGATGCAGACACAGACAGTGAAGACAGCACAGACGGCGTTGAAGGAGCTGAAAATGCCGAGCAAACACAGCCCTAGCACACGTGCTTTTGCAGTGAAAAGTGAAGAATTATTGTGCTTTTAAACAATTTAAAATGCATTTTAAAAATAATTTAATTCGTCGCTTTGCGACACCTTAGCAATTCACTCTTCATTATTACTTATTACTTTAATTTACTTTCGTGTGCTTAAACATGGCTATCAAACAATAAAAAGGAGGCGGCAGTTATTATTGATATTACCAAACAAGCAATGATGAGCAGAGCTATATCTGCCACATCTCCCGCGCAAGGTACACAAATAAATAGCAAAGTGCAAGAAACCGCAAACCCAAACGCCTTTAAAGATTTACTTAGCGAAAAGCTAAACCAAGCTAATAATACCTCTACAATTGAATTTTCAAAGCATGCACAACAAAGGGTGCAAGAGCGTGGAATTACAGTGAACGAGGGGCTTTTAACAAGCCTTAGCGAAAGTGTTGTAAAAGCAGAGGAAAAAGGTGCAACAAATATTCTTGCAATGAACTCGCAAAGTGCATTTATAATTAATGTTCCAATGAACAGGGTTATAACTGCTATGACGCAAAGCGAAATGAAACAAAATATATTCACAAACATTGACGGCGCAGTTATTTTATAATGAGCAGGACCGCTAAGTGCTAAAAAGCACAAGGAGGCTCACAAAATTTGCCCGATTGGTAAATTTTGCGCGGCGCACAATGTTAAAGTTAGGAGATAACTTATGGCATTAACAAGTGCAATGAGCTCCGGTATTTCCGGGCTAAAAGCGCATATGAGCGCGCTTAATGTAACAGGCCATAATGTGGCAAATGTTAACACATACGGTTTTAAAGCAGGCCGCGTTACATTTAAAGAAACAGTTTACTCAACACAACAAGCCGGTTCAGACGGCGGCAACCTTACAGGCGGCACAAACCCCTTGCAAACAGGTTACGGCGTTAGCATTGGCACTGTAGATTTAAACATGGCTACCCAAAGCCTTGAGAGCACAGGCTTTGCAACAGACGTTGCAATTCAAGGCGACGGCTTCTTCCTAATAGGTGATAAACAAGGCGTTGAACTAGACAGCCTTGCATCTTTAGATTTCTCTCGCGTTGGCAACTTCCGCTTCGATGCAAACGGCTATTTTGTAGACGGCTCGGGCGGCATAGTTTACGGCTTCATGAATGCAAACGCAGTAGACGCAGACGGCGACGGCGAAGTTGACGACAAAGCCGTTAACGCAGGCGGCGAAGGCTTTGTAACAAGCACACAGCTTGTTCCCATAAGGGTTCCGCTTGAAGTTACACAAGCTTTCATAGATGCAAACCCCGGTATTTCACAAAGCATGGTAACACAAGCTTTTATGGATGCAAACACAGTTCCGGCAACATTAAACCCTGCCCTTGCAGGCGTTAACGTTGGCGATGTTATCGACATGACAAACCCTGCCTATGCAGGACTAGACGGCACAAATTTGGAAACACGCTATACTGTAACAGCACAGTTTTTAGCAGATAATGTAGGCGATCCTGCAATTACCGGCTTAAATATTGGCGATAGAATTGATATTAACAACCCGCCTTTCGATGCTACAGTTAATACAAACTTAGCATCTTCCACAGTGGCTTCAACACAGTTTTTAGAAGATAATACAACACCGGCTTCTTTAAACCCTGCCCTTGCCGGCTATAATGTGGGCGATGTTATCGACCCGTCAGACCCTGCTATTTCAGTGCTTTTAGGCCTTGATTTACTTGGCGTTGAAGGCCTTGAAGTTGGCGACGCTCTTTACCCGGGTATCGACCCTGTTACAGGCGAAAACACCTATGGCGCGCTTATCGGCGTTGAAGATTTAGGCCCCATTGAAATGGAGAGCATAAGCGTTGATAAAGGCGGCGTTATAAAAGGCATTAACAAGCAAACAGGCGAGCCTGTTGTTGTTGGCACAATAGCCCTTGGCAATGTTCCAAACCCCGCAGGTTTAACCCACACAGATGGCCCTTACTACCAAGCTTTAGGCAGCACAGGCCCTATTAGCATAACAACGCCGGGCGGCTCTTTAAGCGGCTACTTAAATAACGACGTTGGCGCAACACCCGATACACTTTTAGGCTTAACAACAGTTAACCTTATGCCCAACTTCTTAGAGCAAAGCGGAACAGACCTAGCAACGGAATTCGCTAATATGATTACATATCAGCGCGGCTACCAAGCAAACACAAGGGTTGTTACAGTTACAGATACAATGCTTGAAGAACTTATTAATATGAAACGCTAATTAATAAACTCAATTGAGGGTGCAGGGGTGCGCCTTGCGCCCTCAATAAAACTAAAATACTAAGCGGCTTTATAAAAAAGTTTGGCTTTACAGTGTCTATAAATAGTAAATTTGCTATATGATACGTTAAAAAACAGCTTAAAATGTAAAAAAGATGTAATTTTTTACAAAAACAGTAAAAAAGCAAAAAAATATTTGCTTAAATGGCGCAAAAATTATATAATATATAATATACATTTAAAATAGTAAAAGCCTGCGGGTATTACAAATTTGTATGGGAGAGAAGAAAAATGATAGTGTTGCGTAAAATGAACAATGAGGTTTTTTTGTTGAATCATCGCCAAATAGAGTGCATCGAGCTCATCCCTGAGTGCAAAGTGGTAATGATGAACCGCAGTTATTATATTGTTAGAGATTCAGCCGATGAAATTATTAAAAAAATTGCCGATTACAACGCAAAAGTTCAAGATATTCACAGGCAAATAACAATTGGCAAAAGCGATTAAACCCGGGCCTTTTATCTTAAATTATTCGGCGCACGGCGCAAAGGGGAAATAATATGAATATTCTATATTTAATTGGCGTAGTTATAGCCATTGTATTCATACTGTTTGGTATTACAGTAGATATGACAGAAGGCTTTACTATTGCGTTTGGAAACCTTGAACGGTTTTTCGATTTATCCAGTGTTCTTATAGTTATTGGCGGCACAATGGCTGTTGTTATAGCAGCCTACCCTAAAATTGCCGTTAAATCTATAAAGCACTTTGGCATACTTTTAAAAGCCAAAGCTTACGATCCAAACGCCTATGTTGAAAAATTAATAGATATAGCCCAAATCGCCCGTAAGAACGGGCTTTTGGCGCTTGAAGAAAAGGCAAATGCCGAAACAGACCCTTTCTTTAAGCAAGCTATTATGCTTATTGTAGACGCTAACGACCCTGAAAGGGTGCGCGGCGTTTTAGAAAACGATATAGAGCAAGCGGCCGAGCGGCACTCAAGAACCATTACCATGTATTCAAGCGCCGCGGGCTCTGCGCCGGCTTTTGGTATGATAGGTACACTTATCGGCCTTATAAACATGCTTGCCAACCTAGACGGCGGCAGTATGGACAGCATTGGCCCGTCCATGTCGGTTGCGCTTTTAACTACAATGTACGGCTCTATTTTGGCCCACGTTATTTTTACACCAATTGCCACAAACCTTACCGCAAGAGACGAAGAGGAAATGCTATGTAAACAAATTGTTGTTGAGGGCATAATGGCAATTCAAGCCGGTGAAAACCCCAAATTCTTGCGCGAGTTCTTGCTTGTGTTTATGAACCAAAAACTACGCGATAAACAAGGCGAAGGCGGCGAGGGCGGCGGTAAAAAAGGCAAAAAAGGTAAATAAGTTTACATAAAACCCTTTAGGAAAGGAGGCGCTGTGAATTGAAAAAAGCTAAAAAAAGCTCCGCTGCCGGCGCTAACTGGATTGATACCTATGCCGACATGGTTACGCTGCTCATGTGCTTTTTCGTTATGATGTTCTCAATGTCATCTGTAAATGAAGAAAAGTTCCAAGCGCTTGCAGAATCTTTTAACCCCGACGCAACCATTGAGGGCTTTAGCGAAACTTCTGATGACCCCGATGTTGTACCGGGCACAGAAGAAATGCCCACCGAAGCAGAAGTTACAGCAGATTTAGAACAGCTTTACGAAGAAATTGTTGAATATACACAGGCCTTGGGAATAGAAAGGCAAGTTAACGTTAGCCTTGGTGACGGCTATGTATTTATTTCTTTCCAAGATGCTGTGTTCTTTGCACCCGATAGCTCTATTTTAAGCGATGAAGGCGAAGAAGTTTTAGACGCTATATCGCTGTCTATAGGTGCAGTTACATCGTCTATTGATGTTATAGAGGTTTTAGGCCACACAGCTCAAGCTGTTGCAAACACACCAAACCAAGTTACAGCCGATAGATACCTCGCCTCAGACCGTGCCACAAGAATTACAATTTACTTACAAGAAAAAGATATAATGGACCCTGCAAGGCTTATAAGCGTTGGCTACGGCCAATGGCGCCCGCTAACAGGAAACGCAAATGAAGAAGAGCGCCAGGAAAACCGTCGTGTTGAGCTTGTTATTAGCGGCTTTGACCCCGACGGCACTGTTGAAGACTCTTTACAAGAGTACTACGACATGGTTGAAGATTCTGTGAGCGATATTCCCGATAACACAGCTGATGAAACCACACAGCAAACCGACGAAGAAGCACAAAACGACGAATAAGCGCTATTTAAACGCAAAGCTTACTAATTATTGAATTGGAAAAACACAGCAACTAGGTAAAACGCAAATTTAAATTGTTTGGGGGGATGGCTTTATGGCGGAAGTATTATCGCAAAATCAAATAGACGCTTTGCTTAATGCGGCTAAAACAGGCGATAGCGCACCGCAGGAAAAAAGTGAAACCGCAGATAAATACAGAAAATACGATTTCTACAGCCCCAGAAAATTTACAAAAGACAGGCTTAGAATTATAAACGGTGTTTTTGAAAATTACACAAGGGTTATAAATTCAAGAATTAACGGGCTTTTGCACACTTCATGCGAAATAGCGGTTGAAGGCGTTGAAGAGCAACGCTATTATGAATTTTCAAACGCATTAACCGAAGGTGAAGTTATTGCGCTTTCCGATATGTACTTTAAAGATGGCACAAACGAAGAATCAAATGTGCTTTTCCACTTCTCAACCCCACTAATGTTAAGCATGATGGATAGACTTATGGGCGGTACAGGTGAAATAGAACCAAAATATTTAACATCTTATACTTTTACAGATTTAGAGCTGCAATTATATGAAAGTATAGTGCAAGACTTAATTAACGTTTTAGGCACAAGTTGGGAAAGTTATGTTGATGTAAGCTATAAATATCGGCGAACAGAAATAAACCCAACGCTCGTGCAACTTTTAAGTTTAGATGAAACCGTTGTTATTGTATCGCTTAATATAGATTTTCCAAACGCAAACGGGCGCATGAATATATGTTTGCCCGGCATGCTCTTAACAAATATTTTTTCCAAAATATCCTCGCTTAATAAATGGGGGCGCACAACCGGCGAAGATAACTCTGATGATATTATGGACATACTTAAAACGTCAGAGCTTGAACTTACAGCCGAGCTTGCCAGAACGCAAGTTAAATTAAGCGATATTAATTCACTTAGACCGGGCGATGTTATTGATTTAAGCCACCCTGTAGATAAACCTATTTTCCTCTGTATTGGCGGAAAGCCATGGTTTAGCGCAAAAATGGGAGCGCAAAACAACAATATTGCGGTTAAGATAAAAGATACCTATCACAATCATGGAAGAAGGGACGAGTAAAACAATATGGAACTACATGTTTTCAGCCCCATGGAACTGGATGCCATAGGCGAAATAATGAATATAAGCCTTGGCTCGTCGGCTACGGCTGTTTCTAATATGCTCGATGAAAGAGTAGATATTACAACGCCTGTGGCAAGCACTGTAGCAGTTGAAGATTTTGAGCTTGGCGAAGTAGACCCTGCAATAGGCGTTGAAATTAAATATGTTGAGGGCATCGACGGCAGTAACCTTATGATGCTTAAGCGCGACGATGTGCGCGTTATTGTAAACATACTAATGGGCAGCGATATTCCCGATAGCGAATTCGTTTTAGACGATTTAAGCATTAGCGCCGTTTGCGAAGTTATGAACCAAATGATGGGCGCGGCAAGTACGGCTCTTTCAGACTTCTTAGAGAAAACCGTAAACATATCAACGCCCAAATCTTTCATGTTAGACGATTTAGCCGCATTTAAAAAGGAATATTTAGGCGATAGCCAAGGCCAAATTGTGGTTGTAAGGTTCAAGCTTTCAATAGAGGGCAAACTGCAAAGCGAATTTTTCAATATCATGCCTATAACTTTAGCGCAAGAATTGCTTCAAGGCTTTGGCGTTGGTGAAGACAGCATAGCGGCGCAAGAAAAACTAAACCCGCCGCCACAGCCCGAAACCCCACCAGCGCCGGCCCCTGCACCGCAAGAAGCCACTTTAAGCCAAGACATGATAGAAAAAATGATGGCTCAATCCGGCGGCGCAGCAGCTCCACCACCACCGGCGGCAGCGGCACCTTCAACAGGCACGCTAAGCCAAGAGGAAATAGAGCGCATGATGCAAGGCGGCGCAGCACCCGCTGCACCTGCACCTGCACAAGCACCACCGCCAATGCCACAAGCGCCAAGCGCCGAGCAAATGGCAGCGCAAATGCAAGCGATGCAGCAAATGGCAGCGCAAATGCCGCAAATGCCGCAAATGCCCTACCCATATATGCCCGGGCAGTATCCCCCCGGTTATATGCCTTATCCCGGCATGGTTCACCACGACCCGAAACTTATAAACGCGCAAGCGCCCGAGCTTTCTCACCTAAGCCCCGATACACAGCTAAATGAAAGCCAATCGCAAAACTTAGATTTAATTATGGGCGTGCCTTTGGAAGTTTCAGTGGAAATTGGGCGCACACAGCGCAGAGTTGAGGATATATTAACATTCTCAAAAGGCTCTTTAATAGTATTAGATAAGCTCGCAGGCGAGCAAGTAGATTTATTCGTCAACGGTATGTGCGTTGCAAAAGGCGATGTTGTTGTAATAGACGATAATTTCGGCGTAAGAATTACCGAGGTATTAAAAACACCGTCTTTAGTTGACGGGGCTTTAAAATTAGGTAAATAGAACAAAAAACAAATTTTATAACGAAAAGGATGAAATGTTATGGCTAAAATATTAGTAGTAGACGATGCAGCTTTCATGAGAAAAGTTATTAAAGACACACTGGCAAAAAACGGTTTTACAGACGTTACCGAAGCTGTTGACGGGCAAGATGCTTGCGACAAATATTTTGAAATTAACCCCGATTTAGTTTTAATGGATATAACAATGCCAAATATGGACGGCCTTGAAGCGCTTAAAACAATTCGCGGAAAAGACTCAAACGCAAATATTGTTATGTGCTCTGCAATGGGCCAAGAGGCAATGGTTGTTGAAGCTGTTCAAGCTGGCATTAAAGATTTTATTGTTAAGCCTTTTAAAGAAGATAGGCTTATGAAAACAGTAACATCTATTTTAGGCACACCTTAAAAGCATGATAGAAGACTTGTTTGGCCTTTTAAGCGCCGTAATTATAATAATAGCGGTTATGGCACTGGCTTACTTATTTACCCGCCATGTGGTGGGTCGCTTTGGGCAAAGCGGGCTTATTGCCGGCACTTATGGCGCAAAGCCTCGCAAAAAGCGCATAAGCGTTTTAGAGCAAGTTGCAATAGGCAAAGACCAAAGGCTTTTGCTTGTTAAAATGGATGAAGAAATTTACTTTTTAGCAGTAACGCCCACAGGCGCAAACCTGCTTAAAGAGGTGCCACCCGAGCAAGTACAGCGCTGGAACACTGAAGACAGCGAGCTTTTAAGCGATATGCCAAGCGATTTTCAAACCTCGCTTAAAAAAGTTATAGACAATATGAAAAACAAAGGGGGTAAAGAGTAAAAGTGGATGCATTAATTAATGTAAACGGCGAGAGTATACAGGCGCTGCAAGTTTTATTAATAACAACACTTATAACTCTTTTACCATCAATTGTTGTGATGATGACCTCTTTCACGAGGTATATTATTTCATTTTCGTTTTTGCGCTCGGCACTGGGCACACAGCAAAACCCGCCTAATATGGTGCTTGTTGGAATGGCGCTGTTTTTAACGCTGTTCACTATGGCGCCCGTTTTAGACGAAGTTCAGCAAACAGCCTACGAGCCATACATAAACGAGCAAATAAATTCAGAAGAATTTATTGAAATTGCCGCAGTACCCTTAAAAGAATTTATGCTTAGGCAAACAGAGCCCGGCAGCCTTGAAATGTTCTGCGAGCTATCGGGTACGCCTATCCCCTCAACAGATGAACAGGCAGTAGCACTGCCGCTAACAACTGTTGTGCCCTCTTTCATGACAAGCGAGCTAAAGCGCGCTTTTGAAATAGGTTTTATGCTTTATATTCCTTTTGTTTTAATAGATATTATAGTGGCATCAACTTTAATGAGCATGGGCATGATCATGCTTCCGCCCGCTATGCTTTCTATGCCGTTTAAACTTCTTTTATTTATAGCACTCGACGGTTGGCAGCTTTTATTTTCACAGCTTGTTACCGGCTTTAATTAAGGGGGCGCTATATGGAAGTTGTAGACATTATGCGCGAGGGCGTTGGCGTTGCACTTAAGCTTGCCGCTCCCCTTTTGCTAACAAGCATGGCAGTTGGCGTTTTGGTAGCCATATTTCAAGCAGTTACACAAATTCACGAGCAATCGCTGGCGTTTATTCTAAAACTTGTTGTTATTGTAGCGGTTTTGCTTTTGGCCGGCGGTTGGATGCTGGAAACCCTTTTAGATTTCACCCGAACGCTTTATACGCAGATGTAAAGGTTAAAACAAATGGATTTTACACAGCTTTTTTTGTTAGAACTAATAGTGGCGAGAGTATCGGGTTTTATTTTATTCAGCCCGCTTTTCGGCCGCAACAATATTAACACTTTAGTTAAAGCAGGGCTTATACTTGTGCTTAGCATATTCACACTTGGCACAGTTAATACGCCCATCGCCGAGCCACAAAACACAATGCAGCTTATAAGTGCGCTTTTGCCCGAGTTTTTCATAGGCTTTGTTTTAGGCTTTATAATGCAATTGTTTTTTATGGTTGTGCAGTTTGGCGGCGAAGTTATAGACGTGCAAATGGGCCTCACCATGGCGCAAATGTACGACCCCACAACCCAAACGCAAATGAGCGTTACCTCCTCTTACTTAAATGTGCTGTTTGTTCTTATATTCTTTGCGCAAAACGGGCATTACACCTTAATGCGCATAATATTAACATCCGGCGATATTATAAATTTTGGAAGCGCAACCATAAGCGATAATATAACACCTTATGTGGTGGAAATTTTTTGCACATGTGTGGTGCTTGGCGTAAAGCTTGCAATGCCAATTTTAGCCGCAGAGCTTATAGGGCTTGTGGGCATGGGCATTTTAATGAAAGCAATACCGCAAATTAACGCTTTTGTTATAAATATAGATTTAAAAGTTTTAATAGGCCTTATTCTTTTGTTTTTGCTTTTTGTTCCCATGGGCGAGTTTATTTTAGAGGTAGAAACACAAATGCTAAACAGTTTAAGGCAATCACTGTTTGTTTTACAAGGCGCTTAAACTTTTAACGAGTAATATTTATAATGCACTTTAGCATAAAACAGCGCCGCACAAGAATTTGCCAAATAGCGGGCTTGCTTTAATTTTAAGCGGCCGGTAAAACGGGGGTGTGCCTATGCCAACAGGTGAAAAAACTGAACGCGCCACCGCCAAAAAGCGCCGCGACGAGCGAAAAAAAGGCAATATATTTTTAAGCAACGATGCCGTAACGGTTAGCGTTTTGCTCGCAGGGTTTGCCGTTTTATTTGTTACAGGCGGCCTTGCAATTGAAAAGATAAACGACTTTTTTCACTATATCTTTAATTTATCAAGCAGTTTGCAAACAGGCCACTTAACGGGCATATTAGACGAAATAATTGTTCAAATACTAATTACACTAGCTTATGTGGCAGGCCCATTTTTCGCCGCTTGCATAATAGCGGCGCTTGGCGCAACATTTTTGCAAACAAAACTGCTTTTTGCACCCGAGGCAATTAAACCGAAATTCAGCAAACTAAACCCATTAGAGGGTTTTAAAAGGCTTTTCAGTATAAGAAGCATAGTAGATGCCGTTAAAGGGCTTTTAAAAATAGGCTTATTGCTTTTTATTATATATAATTTTATATCGGGCATAATTGAAACGCTCGCACGTTATTTTTACTTAGATTTACGCGTTAGCTCAGCCCAGCTTTTCAATTTAGTTTGGAGCATGGTAATTCAAATTTGCATAGCATACATAGCGCTTGCCGCCGCAGATTTTTTCTACCAGTGGTGGGACTATGAGCGCAAAATGAAAATGACAAAGCAAGAGGTAAAAGAGGAATACCGCCAAATGGAGGGCGACCCTAAAATTAAGGGCAAAATAAAAGAAATGCAGCGCAAATTGGCGCAAAGCCGCATGATGCAGCAAGTTAAAGCGGCAGACGTTATTATTAAAAACCCCACGCACTTTGCAGTGGCGCTTAGGTATAAGCCCGATAAAGACACAGCGCCCATAGTGCTTGCAAAAGGGCAAGATGAAATGGCAAAGCGCATTTTAAAAGAAGCAGAAGAGCACAGCATAAAAACCGTTGAAAACAAAATGCTGGCAAGGGCACTGTATGCAGCGTGTGAGCTTAACAGGGAAATACCGATGGAATTCTATAACGCGGTTGCCGAAGTGCTTGTATATATTTACGATTTGAATAAAGGCGGGGGTAAAAAGCCAATTAATTAATTGGCGCTGGCGAGTTTCGTTTACAAAAAGGCGCAATTGCTTAAAACCGCTTTAACGCAAAACGCTATGCATTTATATTTTTCGGAAAGTGGGAAAACGGTAAATGAAAAAAATACTCGACAATTCAATATCGCTGGCAGTGGTAACGGTTGTCATATTTTTAATATTGCCGCTACCTTCGCAACTGCTCGATATCCTATTAATCATCAATATATCGCTATCTATTATGATTTTGATGATTACCATGAATATAAAAGAAAGCCTTGAGTTTTCAATTTTCCCATCATTACTACTAATAACAACGCTTTTTAGGCTCGCGCTTAATGTATCCTCCACAAGGCTAATTCTCCGCGACGGCGGCTATGCCGGTAATGTTATTTTAGCGTTCGGTAATTTAATAACACAGGGCGATATAGTTTTAGGTATAATTATATTCCTCATCATAGTTTTGGTGCAGTTTATTGTTATCACCAAAGGTGCCGAGCGCGTTTCCGAGGTTGCCGCAAGGTTCACACTAGATGCTATGCCGGGCAAACAAATGGCTATAGATGCCGATTTGAGCTCGGGCCTTATAGATGAAGTTGGCGCAAGGCTTCGCCGCCATAAAATACAAAAAGAGGCCGATTTTTACGGCGCTATGGACGGTGCCACAAAAATTGTAAAAGGCGACGCCATAATGTCTATTATAATCACCGTAATTAACTTTGCGGCAGGTTTTGTTATAGGCCTCTTGGCAGGCGGCGATGTAAACAGCGTTCTGCAAGTGTACTCTACCGCAACCATAGGTGACGGCCTAGTTTCGCAATTGCCCTCGCTTATGATATCCACCGCAACAGGCATGATTGTTACAAGAAGCGTTTCAGAGGGAAGCCTTAATACAGATGTGCTGGGCCAGTTTAAAGCACAGCCCAGGGCGCTTATGTCTACAGGTGTTATTTTAGTTTTACTTGCGCTTATACCGGGAACGCCCACATTTGCGCTTTTTGTTGTTGGCACAATTGTTGGCGGCGCAGGCGTTTTATCCTCAAGGCAGCTGCAGGCAGAAAAAATGCAAGCTGAACTTGAAGAGAAGAAAAAAACCCAAAAAGAAGCAATGCCGGCGCAAAGCGAAGCCGATTATTATAAAGATATAAACAATGTTTACTCGCTTTTAAATGTAGAGCCAATTGAAATGGAATTCGGCTACAGCTTAATACCCCTTGTTGACGAGAGCAGCGGCGGCAAGCTAATAAACCGCATTGTAATTTTCAGAAGGCAGTATGCACAGGAAATGGGCCTTGTTATCCCCTCTGTTCGCCTGCACGACGGCGCAAGCCTTGGCACAAACCAATACATTATAAAAATACGCGGCGAAGAAGTTGCAAAGGGCGAAATACTTGTAGATTACTACTTAGCGCTTGAGCCCTCAGAGCCCGCCGGCGATATAGACGGCATTGAAACAATAGAGCCTGCCTACGGCATACCGGCACGCTGGGTTTTACCCGAAAATAAAGAGCTTGCCGAAATTTACGGCTACACGGTTATAACGCCTTTAACGGTTATGCTAACGCATTTAAGCGAAACCATAAAAGTTCATGCGCACGAGCTGTTAAACCGCGCTGAAACCATACAGCTTGTGGAAAACTTAAAAAGCACAATGCCCGATTTAATAGAAGATGCTATACCCAATATTATAACTTACGCAGGCCTTGAAAAAATATTGCGCAATTTACTTAAAGAGGGCGTACCAATTAAAGACCTCGGCGCAATTTTAGAGGCAATTGTGGATATAAGCACAACGTCCAGAGATATAGACACAATTACAGAGCACGTTAGAAGCGCACTAAGCCGCACAATAACACGCAAATTCTGCGAGGACGGCCAGCTGAGAGTTGTAACATTAGACGCAGATATAGAAAAAAGCGTTTTAAGCTCGCTAAGCAAAAACGAGCAAGGTGTATTCCTCGCGTTAAACCCCGATATTATGCAACAAATTGTAAGCCAACTGGGCGATATAAGAAAGAAGTTTAACGATTTACAGCAAACGCCTATTTTATTAACAAGCCAAGTTATTCGCATATATTTAAGCCGAATGGTACACCAGTTCTACCCCGATGTTGTGGTGCTTTCGTTTAATGAAATAACCACAAGCGTTCAAATTCAAGCCATAGGCAATATAACAATGCAAAGTGAACAGGCAAGTTAATATGCGTTTTTACTAAAGGACGGTGTTATATGAGTGCACTTTGCACAGAAAACAGAATAACACAAGACATTAAAAGCCTTAGCAATGAAGATTTACTGCTTTTATATAAAAGCAGTAATGAGCAAGAGCTTAAATGGGAGCTAGTTCTTCGCTATTCAGATTTTTTGCGGAAAATAGCGGTTCAAACAGTGGGGCTTTACAGCAGTTTCGCTCAATTGGACGACATTGTAAACGAAGGCATTTTAGTGTTGCTTCAAGCGGTAGATAGGTTCGAGCCCGATAAGCAAGTTAAATTTGAAACATATATTTCAAAGCGCCTTCGCGGCATGATAATAGATTTAGCAAGAAAGCAAGATTGGCTTCCAAGAAAAATTAGGCAAAAAACATCGCAGATAAACAAAGCCACAGATAGTGCCTCTGCTAGGCTGGGCAGAATGCCAACAAACGAAGAAATAGCCGGCGAAATGGGCATAGAAAAAAGCGAGTATGACCAAATGCTTAGCGACAGCGCCCTTACACATGTGCTCTCACTTGAATTGCTAATTGATACTTACGGCGGTGCAAGCGGAAAAATACTCTCTTCGGGCGATAAGGGCGTTCAATTACCCGATACTGTATTCGAGGAAAAGCAGCTTTTAAACTCACTTAAAAGCTCTATTAAAACCTTAAAGCAAAGCGAGCAAACCGTTTTATCTTTATACTATGAAAAAGAATTAACAATGAAAGAAATAGCACAGGTTATGGATATAAGTGCCCCACGCGTTTCCCAAATTCACTCGCGGGCAATACAAAATTTGCGCTATAGCTTACAAAATACACAGTAACACTTTAAACGCAATAAATGGCTTTTCAATTTTGAAAGGAGCAAGGCAATGACTAAAGGTTTTTACAATTTAACCTCGGGCATATTATCGCAAACACGCCGCCTTGATGTGGTTGGTAATAATATGACAAATATCACAACTGCGGGCTATAAAACAGAACTATATACCGATATAACTTTCGAGGAAGTTTTAATAGACCGCGCCGGCAATAAATACCCAAACGACGGCAGTGAAATTGGCTCGCAAAGCTATGCGCTTGTGCCCGATTTGCTTTATTACGATTATACTCAAGGCAGCATAGACGAAACCGGCCTTAACTTAGATTTTGCCATTACAGGCGACGGCTTTTTCCAAATACAAACAGACGACGGTGTTCAATACACAAGAGGCGGCAGTTTTTCGCTGGACAACGAGGGCTATTTATATCTGCCACGCTTTGGCAGGGTTCTTGGCGAAAACGGTGCGCCCATTCAGCTTGCCACCGATAACATCAGGGCAGACAGCGCCGGCAACATATATAACGCTGAATCAGGCGCATTAATGGGCACAATTGGCCTTGTTAGCTTTAACGATGTCTCACTGCTTGATAAGCAAGATTCAGGCCTTTTTGCACAGGGCGCAGCAACAACTGCCGCTGTGGAAAACCCCATGCTTTACTGGAAAGCCGTTGAGGGCGCAAATGTAGATATGGCAGGCGAAATGGCAAAAATGCTAACAGCACAGCGCTCGCTTCAAAGCTCTGCGCAAATTTTAAAGTTATACGATGAACTTCTTACAAAATCCACAACCGAGCTGGCTAGGCTTTAATTTCTAATTATTACAAACTCAAACAAATTGGGGGAAAACATTATGATGCAAGGTTTTTATGCCGCCGCACTTGGCGCACAGCAACAAATGGAGCGCCTTGGCATACACGGTAATAATATAGCAAACGTTAACACGCAAGGCTTTAAAAACGAGGGTGTTTCGTTTAGCGCTTCAATGTACAGCGCTCTCAATGGCGTTCAAGGTGAAAGCTTGCCAAAGGGCTCAGGCGCATTAATTGCAAGCGCGCCTATAAACTTCTCTACAGGTAGCTATTTGCAAACAGGCCGCAGCCTGGATTATGCTATATTCGGCGAGGGCTTTTTTGCACTAGAGGAGCCCGACGGCTCTATTTCCTATACGCGCGACGGCTCTTTTACAAAATCAGAGCTGGACGGCGAGTTTTATTTGGCCGACGGCTATGGCCGCAGAGTATTAGACGAAAATTACCAGCCAATTATAGTGGACGATGAAACAGAGCTTTTAGAAGTTGGCGTTTTTGAAATTCAATATAAAGATGGCATGGTGCATTTAGATGCGGGCCGCTTTACGGTAACGCCCGAAAAAAACGGCACGGTAACGGCTGTTGAATCGCCCGAAATAAGGCAGGGCTTTTTAGAGGAAAGCAACACAGATTTAGCAAACGAAATGGCAAGGGTTATAGAGGCACAAAGAGCTTACGGTTATGCATTAACTATGTTTAAAACGGCAGATGAAGTAGAAACGACAATTAACGGCTTAATTAGATAAAAGGCGGTGGTAACGTGAAGCATCTTGATCAATTCGACATGATGGAACTTGACACTATAAAAGAAATTTGCAGTATTGGAACAGGAAACGCAGCAACTGCGCTTTCGGGCATGATAGGCAAAGAAATTAAAATAACTGTGCCTGACGTTAAGATTATGGGCTATAACGAGGCCATAGATTGGATTGGCGGCCCCGAGGCAATTACCGCCGGCGTTTTGGTTGGAATGAGTAAAGATATGAGCGGCGTAATTTTATGCGTGCAAAAATTAGATTTCATATCTATGTTAACA
This sequence comes from uncultured Bacteroides sp., assembly GCA_964369565.1. GTDB lineage: Bacteria > Bacillota > Clostridia > Oscillospirales > Ruminococcaceae > Ruthenibacterium. The sequence continues at coordinate 28,776 of CAYJEU010000013.1, forward strand.
AGAAATATATTGGGATATGACGTAAAAGATTATCAAGAGTTAACCGAGCTTGAATCAAGCGCGTTAGTTGAAGTTGGGAATATTATGGTTAGCTCTTTTGTAAGTGCTATTTGTAAAATGGTAGACATGAATATAAAGCAAACAGTACCCGCTTTTGCAGTTGATATGCAAGGTGCCATTTTAGCGGTGCCTATGGTGCAATACGGCGTGCAGTCAGATTATGTTCTTATGGTCGGCGCAGATTTTGTTTGCGATGGCGAAGTTGTTCCAAGTAGAATAGTATTTTCACCCAGTTTACCATCTCTCAATTTTTTATTAAAAAAATTAGGAGTACTTAATGAATGAACAAAAACTAACCGTAGGAATAGCAGATATGAAACTGCTCAAAGGGGCAGGCGAAATTATAACTTACGCGCTCGGCTCATGCATAGGAATTTCCTTTTATGACGAACTGGTTAAATGCGGGGCGCTTTTACATATAATGTTACCCCTTAGTATGGAAAGTAATAACAAATCTGTATATAAATATGCAGATAGCGGCATTAAAAAAACTATAGATGAAATGCTGAGAAACGGCGCGGTGAAGGCAAGAATAAAGGCAAAAATAGCCGGCGGCGCACAAATGTTTGCAATTAGCGCAAATATGGGTAATATAGGCAAAAGGAATATACAAAGCGTTAAATTAAACTTAAAAAACCAGGGAATTATGCTTTTAAAAGAAGATGTAGGCGGCGAAATAGCGAGAACCATGGTGCTTAATGTTACAAACGGCGATGTGTTTGTTAGAAGTTTCGGAAAACCGGAATTAAAACTATAAGGCGAAAGTGGGGAATTTATATGTCTGACATGCAAAAAAATGAAATATTACTGGAATCCGGCACAAATGAAATAGAAATAATGGAATTCATTGTTGACGGCGGTTTATATGGTATAAACGTTGCAAAAGTTCGCGAGATTATGCTGGCGCAAGAAGTTAAGCAAATGCCACATTCTCACGAAGATATAGAGGGCGTTTTTAAGCCCAGAGAAATTGTTATCACTGTTGTTAATTTACCGAAATATTTAACAAAAAAACAGCTTGAACACAACGAAAAAGATTTGTTCATTATCACACATTTTAATAAAATAGATATTGCGTTTAGGGTAAACTCTGTAGAGGGTATAAACCGCATTTCTTGGGAATCCATCCAAAAACCTGACCCTACCCTGTTTAATAACTCAGATGGCGTTGTTACCGGCATAGCCCACTGCAACGGCAGAATTGTAAGCGTTTTGGATTTTGAGAAAATAGTTTCCGAAATTGCACCGCAAACAGGCATACAGTTAAGCGAAATAGAAGCGCTTAAAGCGCGCGAAAGCAACAATGTTCCCATATGGGTAGCAGAAGATAGCGCACTGCTTTCTAAAATGATACAAAAAGCGCTTAATGATAGCGGCTATAACAATATTAAAATGCATGCAAACGGTGCCGAGCTATGGCAATCGCTACAGGAAAGTGATAAAAAAGGCACATTGCAAGATGACGTTAAACTTGTTATAACAGATATTGAAATGCCCCAAATGGACGGGCACAGGCTAACAAAGCTAATAAAATCAACAGAGCAGTTTGCGCATTTGCCGGTTGTTATATTCTCCTCGCTAATAACACACCAAATGCAAATAAAAGGCAAAGAGCTTGGCGCAAGCGAGCAGCTAAGCAAGCCGGAAATAGGCAGGCTTGTTGAAGTTGTAGATAGCTTTGTGCTACATTAATTACAGCAAATATTAAAACAAGGGTGGTATAATTATGAGCAAAAAATATATTGTGCGCCAGCCGATAAAGAATATTCATAATTCTATTATTGGTTATGAATTGCTTTACCATGGTGAAAATTCAGCATTTAGCAAAGACGATGGCAGTAGCGATTATGCGGCAGCCGATACTATTTATAAGTATTTAATGCTTAACACTGAAAAAGTTTTGCAAGGTGCGCTTAATTTTATGACATTTACAACTACTTTGCTTGTGAAAAAAACGCCAAATCTTTTTAGTAAGGAAGATCTTGTTATTCAAATAGACGACAGCGTTTTAATTCACCCCTTAGCTATGCATATGGTGCGCAAATATGCCAGAGACGGCTATAAAATTGCTGTGAATGAATTTAGGTTTGCGCCAAGATATATGGCAGAGCTAAATACAATAGATTATATTAAAATTGATGTTGCAAGCACAAGCGACGCGCATATAAAAAACATAATTGAAACCGCCCACAGCCAAAATATAACTTGCATAGCTATTAATATTGAAACCGAAGAGCTTTACAATAAAGCTGCAAAGCACGAGTTTAACTCTTTTCAAGGTAGCTATGTGGGGCAAAAAATATCAACAAAAGCCCACAGCGGCGAATATTTACAAAGCAACTTCTTCCGCTTAATGGTTGCCGTTACAAAAGACGACCCCAATATTGATGAGATAGAGGGCATAATAAATGTTGATGCTTCGCTTACTTACGGTATTTTAAAAGTTGTAAACAGTGTTCATTTTGCACTGCGCTATAAAGTAACGAATATTAAGCAGGCTATTACAATAATGGGCTTAACCGAAATGAAGCGCTGGGTATATTTGCTTAGCCTAGCAGATAACGACTCGGCCGAAGATAGCGAAGCAACCGAGCAATTTTTGCGCTTATCATTTTTACGCGCAAGTTTTTGCAGCCGCTTATCTGAAATGCTAAAAAGAAGCCCTATAACAAAGCAAGACGCCTACCTTATGGGTATGTTCAGCACTTTACCTTATTTAATAGACGCACCTTTCGAAGAAATATTAGCACAAATACCTATTGTAGAAGAAATAAAGCTTGCGCTATTAAATAAAGAGGGCAAAGCCGGCCAGCTATATTCCTTTGTGCTGGATTACGAGAACGCAAATTGGGTAGAGTGTGAAGAAATTTCAACTCATTTAGGCCTTGAAATGGAAGAGATAACTAATATTTATTTCGACTGTGTTAGCGAAGTAAACGGAATTTGGGACGAGCTGATAAAAGAGCCAGATGAATTTGAAAGCGAAGATGAATTTTAATATTTTGCACTAATACTCCGTTTTGGGCGTTTTTCGAAACGCCCAAAATTTATTTTATATGAACTTTATACATATGAAATTATATAAAAATAAAAAAATTTTTAAATTAACGCAATAAAATGTTTGTTCTATGCATTAATATAGTGAAAGAGGTGAGCATATGCTTTTTCTTTGTTTGAGCTCAACAGAGAATGGCACACAAATTAAACCCGATGCTGTTTTTATTGATAACTGCCTTGCGCTAATGGCAAAAGGCGATAAAACTGCACTTGCGAATTTATACAACGCTACAAGTTCGGGGGTTTATGCTTTTGCCCTTTCTATTTTGAAAAACACACAAGACGCAGAAGATGTTTTGCAAGAGTGCTATATTAGTGTATATAATGCAGCACACCTATATAAATCTGATAAAAAGCCTATGGCGTGGATTTTAACCATCGCAAAGAATTTATGCTTTGGCAAATTGCGCAAAAAGAAAAAAACGGCAGATGACGAAGTTAAAGATTGGCAAAGCGAGTTGCAAGTGAACACCGCTTTGCAAGTTGAAGATAGGCTAATTTTAGCATCGTTAATGCAAAGCCTAACAGACGAAGAGCGCAATATTTTAATACTGCACTCTGTAAATGGCTTTAAGCACCGTGAAATTGCAGAACTATTAGACATGCGCCTTGCAACTGTTCTTTCAAAATACAATAGAAGTTTAAAAAAATTGAGAGAGATTATTGCGAAAGGAGAGAATTTAAATGAACGATAAAATGTTAGAGCAAAGCATAAAAAAAGCTTTTGCCAATGCAACCCCTAATGTTCTAAGTAAAATTCTTGCCAATTGCGATATAGAGCGAGGTAATGTGATTATTATGATGAACAAAACTAACAAATTAAGCAAAAAGCTTATAACAACACTGGCAAGCACAGCCGCAGTTGCAGCAATTGCCTTTACAGGTTTTTCTGTTTACAATGCAAATTATTCAGTGCAAACAACTGTTTATTTAGACGTTAACCCCGGCATAAAAATTGAAGCTAACAGCAAAAACGAAATACTTGATATAAACGCTGTAACAAGCGATGCACAAGTTTTCCTTAATAACTCAAATGCAGATTATACTAATTTAGATTTACAAAGTGGCTCTGAGCTTCTTTTAAACGAGCTTATAGCGCAAGGTTATATAGCAGAAAATAAGAACAGCGTTCTTATAAGCGTGCAAAGCGAAAGCGCCCAAAATGAGGCAGAGCTTTTAAATAGCTTGCCGCAAGAGGCAAAAACAACTATAGAGCAAGCCGGCATAGACCCATTAATTATAAGCCAAAGTATAGAGGAAAACACAGCGTTAACCAGCCAAGCTGCCAAAAACGGTATAACAGAGGGCAAAGCGCAATTCATAGGGCAAATTTCGCAAAACTCAAACTACACTTTTGATAGCCTTGCACAGGAAAATATCAACGATATAGCGCTAATAACCCAAGATGCAAGCAAACAAAGCAATTTAAACAATATTTTATTTGAGGGCACAGCAAGCGACGGCGATTATATAGGTGGGCAAGAAGCCTTAAAAGCCGCATTAACTGCAATTATAACCGAGCACGGTATTGCCGTTTTAGATGAAACCCTTGTTGGCACCGAGCTAACTGCCGCTGTACAAACACTTATGGATAGCATTATTTTAAATGGAAACAGCGCTACTTTAAGCGGCAACGGTAAAATATTCGATTTAGATATTGAACTAGACGATGAAGATAATGTAATGCTGTATGAAATTGAGTTTGAAGCAAACGGAATTGAATATAAAACTTTAATTAATGCACAAACCGGCGCCTTTATCGCAACAGAAATAGACTACCCCGACGACGACGACAACGACGATGACAACGACGACGACAACGACGACGACAACGACGACGACAACGACGATGACAACCACGACGACAACGACGACGACAACGACAACGACGACGATGACGACGACGACGATGACTATGTAGCCCAGCCTGCTCCTACACCTGCTCCTGTAGTAGACGACGATTACGACGACGATGATTATGACGATTACGATTATGACGATGACGACGACGATGATGATGACGACGATTAAAGCAGGCGTTTGCCATAGCTAGGCAAAACTTAAAAAGCCATACTTCCAAAATTGAACATAATAGCCTTAAGGGGGCACTCTGTGTGAGTGCCCCCTTAAGGTTTTTAGTAATATTATTATGAATTATTTTCAGTTGCTTTTTCAATTTGCCTTTGCAAAAGCTGAGGCGATAAGCTATATGAATAAGCAGTTTGCTCTGTAATTTTGCCGGCTTTCAAAAGGCGCAAAATGCTTATATCCATGCTAAGCATGCCTTGCGAGCCCGAGCTTTGTATCATAGAGTTTATCTGGTGTGTTCTGCCGTCCCTAATAAGCGTTCTTATAGCGCTGTTGCAGTGCATTATCTCAAACGCAGGCACCATTTTACCATCAACGCCCGGCAGCAATTGCTGGCACACAACAGTTTGCAATGCCATAGAAAGCTGCATTCTAATTTGCTCTTGCTGCGATGCCGAAAACGTATCTACAAGCCTATCAATTGAGTTTGCAGCGCCTAAAGTGTGCAGCGCCGATAAAATATAATGCCCTGTTTCAGCCGCTGTAAGCGCCGTTGTAATAGTGTCGGAATCCCTAAGCTCGCCTATTAAAATAACGTCGGGGCTTTGTCGAAGCGCCGCCCTTAAAGCGCCCGGGTAGTTTTCTGTATCCAGCGATATCTCACGCTGGCTTATTATGCTTTTATCGTGTGGGTGTAAATACTCTATAGGGTCTTCAAGGGTAACTATATGTGTGTTTTTATTTTTGTTTATTCTATCTAAAATACAAGCGAGCGTTGTTGTTTTGCCGCTTCCGGCTAGGCCTGTAACAAGCACAAGGCCACGGTTATTATCTGCAAGCTTTAAAACTTCATCGGGTATGCCAAATTCTTCGGGGCTTGGCAAATTAAAAGGAACAACACGAATTACCGCCGCAAGCGAGCCACGCTGTTTATATGCGTTCATCCTAAAGCGTGAAACGCCTTTTATAGCAAAAGAGAAATCGTCGTCGCCGCGCGAATGCAAAAGCGCCATGTCGCGGTTTGCCATTAGGTAAATCTCTTTTATAAGGGCTTCCGCGCTTGCCGGAATTAAACGCTCTTGCGTCATATTTTCAATTTTGCGGTTAATTTTACAGCTAATGGGGCGCCCTGTTATAATAAAAATATCCATAGCGCCCTTTAAAACCATCTCTTTAAGTAATTCGCTCAAATTCATGAAAAGCTCCATTCTGTGCTCAGCACAAATAGTTTTAAAAATTATTGTTCTGCCTAAATTTTTAGCATGCGCCGCCTTTAACATAGCGCTTTAAATGCGCTAAAGGTATTTCGCTAATTTCTCGGCGCTATTCCCCCTTTTTTTAAAGCTCAGGCAGAGATTGCCACTTTAAGCGCTTTATATCCTCTTCGCTGTTAAAAGGGAAAAACACTTCAGCTATAAACACTTTCCCCTCGCCGTAAGGCAGCTCGAAATAAACATTCACGCCGTTTTCATCGGCACCGCTAACGGTAAAGCCCTCGCTTTCAAAAGCGCTTTTTAGCGTTTGCTCGCTCTCGCTTAAATAAATTTCGTGCAATTGCATTATAGTTTGCTCGGCAAGGGCATCTGCCGCATAAAAGCTAAGCGTAGACTCTTTAGCCCTAAGCGAAAGCTTGCTATCTGTTTGTGCGCCTGAAAAAATTAAAAGGGAAAACGAAGTTAAAAGCAATATAACAAAAATTGTTAAAAGCGAAACTATGCCTATGCTTATTACAGATTTACGTTTTTTCTCTTTCACTGCGCGCCCCCTTTGCTGTTTTCGTTATAGCAAAGCACATTGAGTGAGTAAAAATTTTCATCGCCGTTTTTTATATCTATTTGTGCTTTGTGCATATTGCCGCTGTTTTCATATTGCACAAAAAGCGAATAAACCGCTTTATCCTCGCTTGTAAGCGCCCAGTTTTCATCGTAGTAAACTGTTAGGTTTTCATCGCTTTGCGCGCTTATTAGTTTCGCAAACAGCTCTATATCGCCTTTTGCAGCCTTAAAGCTTTCAGCTGTGCTTTGCGCTTGCAAAACCGCCATGGAAAGCTTGTGGCTGCTTTCTTGAATTATATGCCCACGGGCGAAAACAGAAAGGCAAACTGCCGCCATTATAAAGAAAAAAAGGCAGTTAATAATTAATTCCACCAAAAAATGGCGGCTTTGTGAACTTTGAGCTCTCATGAAACAGCCTCGCTTTCAAAGGCGGGCAAATAAACTTTAGAAGAATAAATATCGCCGCTTTCACTTTGCGTTTCAATTATAAGCAAATTATGCTCGTCTACTTTTAGCGTTAATCTCTCAAGTGGCATTATATTTTGCCCTGTTCTCGGCAAAACCTCTGCGCCCTCTACAATGAGAACTTCTGTTAAATAGCCCTCTTCTAAATAAATCCAGTTTTCGTAATTTCTCCCGTTAATTTCCTGTGTTAGCACTAAAGCGTTTGCATCGAAAAGCGGCTTTACTTTAACACCGCCCTCAATATTATTTTGCCGCGCTTTTTCAGTTAAATACAAAGCAGACGTTCTTATAGTGTAGTTTTTCTCTGAAATTTCTGTGCCGTTTATATATAAATTTATACCTATTATGCTAATTATTAAAATGCAAACCGTGTATAAAGCAAAAAGGCTCACAACAAAAAGAATATCTACTATATGTTTGCTGTTTCGCATAAACGTTCACCTTTCAGCTTTATTTAATACTACAGTGCATTATTTCGAGGTATTAATAAATTCTTTGCTTTGCCAAATATAAATAACGCCCGAAATTGCAGTGAAAATAGCCACAACCCAGCAAAGCACATAGCCTATAAATTGGCTGAAATACACGCTGTTTGCTGTGTTTTGGAAAAATTGCAATTCAACATAATAAAGAAGATAAAACAATATAATTGTTACCATTTGCAGCACTGTTTTAATTTTGCCGTAAATATTAGCCGCTATAACTTTACCGCCCGGTGCGCCTGCCACTACCATGCGAATGCCCGATACCGCAAACTCCCTTGCTAAAATTACTATAATAACAACAGGGTCGCACGCATTTAACTGCATCATATAAATAAAGGCAGTTGTTGTTAAAAGCTTATCTGCCAAAGGGTCGGCAAATTTGCCAAAGGAGGTAACAAGGTTATGCTTACGCGCCAAAAAACCGTCGAAAAAATCGGTTAAACAGGCGGCAACAAAAACAATAAATGCTAAAAGCATACATAGCGCATTATTTGAAAATGTTGCAAAACCCATAAAAACAGGCACTAAAATTATTCTTGAAATAGTTAGTTTGTTTGGTAAATTCATATTGTTATCCTTTAATAATTTTTTGGTGAAAATACGTGAATAATTTATGCTGTTTTCATTAATCAACTTTAAATGTAATTTTGCAACACATATTTTAAACTTAAACTTCTTAAAAGCGCAAAATTAAAGCGCTTAGCCGCAAAAAATTTATTTTAGCTTTCCTGTTTGGCAAATTCAGGGCTAATTTTAAGCTTTATTTGCATATAAATCGTAAACATCGCTGTGTGTTATAATAACATCAAGCATATCGCCAACAGCAAGGCCCTCTTCGCTTTTAACAAGCACAAGGCCGTCTATTTCAGGCGCATCAAAATAACCTCGACATTCATAAACATCTCTCTCGTCGTCGTAATTATCGCATAAAACCTCAATGGTTTTGCCCACTTTTTCTTCGGTTTTTTGCGCTGAAATATCACTTTGAATATTCATAATAATATCTGCGCGCTTTTGCCTTAATTCTTGCGGCAATTGCTCAAAACTTGCCGCTTTAGTGCCCTCTTCTTCGCTGTAGGCAAAGCACCCAAGCTTTTCAAATTTATACTCGCGCACAAATTTACATAGCTCGTTAAAATCGTCCTCGGTTTCGGTGGGGTAGCCTGTTATAAGCGTTGTTCTAAGCGTTATATCGGGCATTGCTTTGCGCAGTTTTGTAACCGCATCGCATATGCTTTGCCTTGTGCTTTTCCTATTCATCGTTTTAAGCACATTGTCGTTTATATGCTGAATTGGTATATCCAAATAGTGCAAAACTTTATCGTTTTGCGCCATGGCTTTTATGAATTCATCTGTAATTCTCTCGGGGTAGGCATATAAAAGCCTAATCCAACTAATACCCTCTATTTTATTTAGCTCGTTTAGCAGCGGCGCTATTTGTGCACCGCCAAAATCTTCCCCATAAGCTGTTACATCTTGCGCCACAAGTATAATTTCCTTAACGCCTTGTAATGCGAGGAAATTTGCCTCCTCTACTATATCTTCAAGGGCGCGGCTGCGAAGAGGGCCCCTAATAAGAGGTATGGCGCAAAAGTGACAATTATTACTGCAACCCTCACTTATTTTTAAATAAGCATAGTGCGAGGGCGTTGAAATAATGCGCTTGCCGCCCGCTATAAAATTCGTTTTCTTTCCATAGCTTTCATAGGGCGATTTGTATGTAAGACCCTTTAAAATATCGCATATATCTTTATTAGAGCCAATGCCTATAACGGCATCAACCTCAGGTATTTCTTTTATAATTTCACTGCGGTAACGCTCGGCAAGGCAGCCTGTAACAACAACTTTCAAATCGCTGTTTTGCTCTTTATAAGTGCATGCGTTTAAAATATTATCTATGGCTTCTTGCTTTGCGCTCTCTATAAAGCCGCATGTGTTTATTATTATTATATCTGCCTCGTGTAAATGTGGCGTAGTGGTAAAGCCGTCTTTAATTAGGCTGTGGCACATAACGTCGGCATCAACTTGGTTTTTAGGGCAGCCTAAAGATATAAGGGCTATGTTCATTAAATATTTCTCCTGTTTTAGCAATCGTCATAATTATCATATGTATCGTATGATATGTTTTGCTCTAATTGTGTTTCAATTCGCTTTAATGCACTTTTTATTTCGCTGTATTTAAAGCCCCTGCGCATTAAGGCGGCTATAACTTTTTCGCTTTGGCCTGCGTTTAACTTTTGCAGGTACTTTTTTTGCATAATATTAAAGCATGCATCATTATCTTCGCTATCTAAGCGCATTACAGCGCTTTGCGCAAGCTTTTTATCAACGCCTTTTGAAGCTAGCAGCGCCATTATTTGTGCACGGCTTTTGTTTTTTCGCAAAAGCTGTGCGCAATAATCAAGCGCAAATTGCTCATCGTCTATTAAATCTAAAGCGCGCATTTCGTTTACAGCATAAGCGGCGGTATCACTATCGAAGGTGTTTGTCAGCTTTCTGTGCAGCTCAACAGCAGAGTGCGCACGCAGCGATAAATAAGCATAAGCTTTTTGCTTTGCCTTTTGCAAAGTGCTGTTTTCCTTTATTCTTATAAGCTCTTCGTCGCTAATTTCTGCGTTTTCTTTCAAGCGAAAATTAATAAGTGTGCTCTCTTCTATTGCACACAAAAAACCGCTTTCGGTGTAAAGGCTAAAGCGCCCTCTTTTTGTTGGCTTTATTCTTGTTATAAGCAAAACTACACCCTATCAATCTTCAACTTTTATATCAATGCCGGCAGATTTTTTACGGCTGGGCGCAGGCTTTGCGCTTTCGGGTGCAGCTTGTTTTTCGCTTTCAGCCTCGCCTAAATCGTCAAGGCCTCCTGTGCGTTTTTTAGCATCGCTTTTTTTTGAGCCGTAAAGGCTAATTGCATTTTCACGCACAAGCTTTTCAATTTCCTCAAAAAGCGCAGGGTTATCTTGCAAATATATTTTAGAGTTATCGCGCCCTTGGCCAAGCCTTGTTTCGCCATAGCTGAACCACGCGCCGCTTCTTTGTACTATTTCAAGCTTCACGGCAAGGTCTAAAAGCTCGCCCGATTTTGAAATGCCCTCGCCGAACATTATATCAAACTCTGCCTCTTTAAAAGGAGGCGCAACTTTATTTTTAACAACTTTCGCCCTTGTGCGGTTACCTATAAAAGAGCCGCCCGCATCTTTAAGCCCTTCAATTCTGCGCACGTCTATGCGCACAGACGAGTAATATTTAAGCGCCCTACCGCCTGTTGTAACTTCGGGGTTTCCATACATAACGCCAATTTTTTCACGCAATTGGTTTATAAATATTGCCACTGTGCCCGTTTTACCAATAACGCCTGTTAACTTGCGCAAAGCTTGGCTCATTAATCGCGCTTGCATACCCACGTGCGAGTCGCCCATATCGCCCTCTATTTCAGCGCGCGGCACCATTGCGGCAACGCTATCTATAACAATGGCGTCTAAAGCGCCGCTTCTAACAAGCGCCTCGCAAATTTCCATAGCTTGCTCGCCTGTGTCGGGCTGGCTAACAATTAAGCTATCTATATCAACGCCAAGCGCCTTTGCGTAAACAGGGTCCAGCGCGTGCTCAACGTCTACAAAGGCAACTTCGCCGCCGCCTTTTTGCGCTTCGGCAATACAGTGCAGTGCCAGCGTTGTTTTACCGCTAGACTCAGGCCCGTATATTTCCACAACACGCCCACGTGGCAAACCGCCTATTCCCAGCGCTAAATCAAGCGACAAGCTACCTGTTGGAATAGCTTCCACATTCATTGCACTGCGCTGGCCCAGCTTCATAACTGCGCCCTTGCCAAATTGCTTTTCTATATTGGCAAGCGCTGTTTCAAGCGCGCTTTTTTTGCCGTCTGCGCTCTTTTTTGTTGGGGACGGTATATCTTTTTTCTTATCTGCCATTTTTAAACTCCTTAATTTACAAAATTTACTTCTTATAAATTATATATTTTTCACTGTACTGTTAATAGGACAATTGCACGCCTAATTATTAAAAACAAAAAAACAAAAAACAATTGCGCAAAACCTATAAGCATTATAACGCAAAACCGCTTATTTTGCAATTGCGTAAACACATCTGTCTTTTTGCTGTGCATCTTGCCTCACGCTAATATTTTCATAGCCGTTTTCGCTTAGTATTTCACTAACTGCCGCCGCTTGCCCGCTGCCAATTTCAAAAATTAAAATGCCGCCTTTTTTCAATTTGCTTTTATACTTCGCCGCTATGTGCTTATAAAACAAAAGCCCGTTATCCTCTGCTAAAAGCGCCGTTTGCGGCTCGAATGTAAGCTCCGGCATTAAATGCTGCATTTCACTTTGTGAAATGTAAGGTGGGTTTGAAATAATCATGTCGAAATAGCCTTGCAGCATTTCGCTTTGGTAGTTAAAAACATCTGCTTTAACCGTTTTTACGCTTGGCGCTAATTTTTTTGTGTTTTTTACAAGGTATGCATAAGCGTTTTCATAAAGCTCCAGCGCTGTAACATGTGCATGTTCAATATTATTGGCAAGCGCTATGCTTATTGCGCCGCTGCCTGCGCATAAATCTGCTATATAAAACGGGCGCTTTTCTTTTTGCCCTTTTTGCTCTTTTTTTGCAAGCTCTATTGCAATTTCGCAAACGCTCTCTGTATCTTGGCGCGGTATTAATACGCCGCTGCCCACTTGCAAATCAAAGCCGTAAAAGCTCCACGTTTTTAAAATATATTGAAGCGGCTCCCTGTTTGCACGCCTTTTTATATATTGCTCTAATTGCTCTATTTGGCTGTGCTTTGGGATATAATCTTTATGAAGGCGCCTATCAATATTAAAGGCTAAATTTAAAAGCTCGCCCGCGTCGTACTGTGGGTTTTCAACGCCGTGCGCCTTTAAATAATTAGCGCAGTTTATATAAATTTTTTGCGCTGTATCGCCATTTTTCGCTATCTCTACCATGCGCCCTCTGCTTGGTTTTCAGGTAAAACAGGTTTTATTGCCTCTATGGCTACTTCAATCATGGCATCGTCCGGCTCGTTTGTTGTTATATTTTGCAGCCAGCGCCCCGGTGCAGAAATAATTCTGGATAAAATATTATCATATTTGCCGGCAAGCTTTATAATCTCATAGCTTATGCTAACAACAACAGGAAGCGTTATAACTTTAAGCGCAATGCGCAATAATGTGTTCTCCCACGAAATAACGCTGCCCACAAGCACGCTTATAACAATAACAATAAGCAAAAAGCTTGTGCCGCAACGCGGGTGAAGCCTTGAATGTTTTTTAACATTTTCAACAGTTAGCTCCTCGCCGTGCTCATAGCATGTAATTGTTTTATGCTCTGCGCCGTGGTAGCCAAAAACCCTCGCTATATCGGGTATTTTGCTAACGCCATACATATATAAAACCAAAATTGTTATTTTAATACAGCCCTCTACCAATGTTTTAAAAGAGCCGAGCGCAGCAAAGCTATCTATTAAACCAACAATTAAAGTTGGTATTATCATAAATAAAACAAGCGCTAAACTGCCGCCTAAAATTGCGGCTATTGCCATAAAAAAATTATTAGCCTTTTCGCCAAATTTTTCTGTTACCCACACATCAAATTTACTTTCGGGCACATCTTCCTCCATGGAAATTTCTGCGCTTTGCATTAGGTATTTATAGCCTAAAATTAATGTATCTGCGAAATTCAAAACGCCGCGCACAAAAGGCCATTTGCTCCACGGGCGCACTTTAACGTCGTTTACTTCAACAAATATTTCGTTGTTTGGCTTTCTAACTGCCACTGCCGATTTTTTCGGCCCACGCATCATAAGCCCCTCTAAAAGCGCCTGGCCGCCTATGCTTGTTTTGAACGAGTTGTTGTTTTGTGTCATTATTGCTCCTTAATATTTTATGCTCTGCACTTGCAAAATACATTTGCAGTGAACAGTTAATAGTTATTGTATTTTTAAACAAGTCGCTTTGCAACTTATTGAATTTTCACTTTTAATTTTTAGTTTTTGCTTTGGGCACACTTTAAAGGCGCCTTTTTTATGGGCGTGTTGAAACCGGCAAGCTGAATATAGCTTTAGTTCCAACATTATATGTGCTCTCAAGGCTTAAGTTGCCGCTGTGTGCCGCTGCAATTTCGCTTACAACCGCAAGGCCTATGCCACTGCCGCCAAGCGCACCTTTGCCCTTATAAAAGCGAGTTTTAACATGGGGCAAATCTTCTTTTTCAATGCCCTTGCCCTCGTCTTTTATAATAACGCTCGCTACATCGTTTTTAATATTTATGCTAACTGTTATATTTTGCCCCTCTGCCGAGTATTTAACAGCATTGTCCAGCAAATTTATAAACGCTTGCTTTAGCCTTGCAGGGTCTGCAAAAACGGGAACGGGAAGCTGCGGCTCGTCGAATGTAATATTAACGCCGGCACGCTGTGCACGCTGTTCAACCGTTAGAACACAATCGCTAACTTCTGCGGCTAAATCTAAATAATCGCAATCGGGTATAATGCCGTGTTGCATGCGTGAAAAATCTAAAAGCTCCTCCACCATATTGTAAAGGCGCTCGGTTTCACTGCCAAGCACGCTAAAGCCGCGCCTGTATAAATCTTCAGGTGGGTTTTTAGTGTCGCGCAGGGTTTCAACCCAGCCTTTAATTGATGTTAACGGCGTTCTAAGCTCGTGGGAAACGCCCGAAATAAACTCGCTTTTCATTTTTTCGCTCTGCTCTAATTCTGCCGCCATGTGGTTAATTGTATTAACAAGCTTGCCAATTTCATCTTCGCGCTTTTCCTCTTGCAAGCGTATATCAAAATTGCCCTTTGCAATTTTCTCTGCCGTTTTTTCAATGGCGCGAATTGGGTGCACAATGCTTCGAATAAAGAACATGCCGCTCCATATACTAAAAAGCAAAATAAGGCCAACAACTACAAGGCTTAAATAAGCGTATACCACAATAGTGTTATCTACAAGGCTCATGCTAGTGGCTATGCGCAGCGCTTTAAAATCTCCAACGCTATCGTTTAACATAAGCGATAACGCCATAATTTTTTCGCTGTTTTCTGTTGTGTAAACTGCATCGCCAATTTCGCCGTTTTCAGCGGCATTTATAAAATCTTCGGGCACGCCGTAAGAAGAGGAAACATAGCCCGTGCTGGATAAAACAATAGCGCCCTCGCCGTTTAAAAGCATTAGCTCAAACTTATCTTTCTCGGTAAACTGCTCTACTAGGCGCCTTAAAACAAGCGCTTTGCCTTGCGATGTATCCGCATCGCTTAAATTCAGCTGTGTTAAAACGCTTTGCGCCCTGTTTTCAAGCGCAAATTGAACAGACGAATAATGGCTTGCTATAACAGCCCACAGAAATATACCCTCGGCTAAAACAAGCATTAATATTGTTATTAACAAACTGCCGCGAACCCAGCGCTTTGTAATACTGTTCAAGCTAAAACCCCTTTTTACCGCCTGTTTTTTTGCCTGTTTACCGCCTGCTTTTTTCGCTTATAAATATAGAATATAAATCTAAAAAGCGCAAAACCGTTTATAAAACAAACAAATTAATTGCCCAGCCGCTTTGTAATGAGAGAAATTTTGCAAAGCAGCTCTTTTAAGTATTCCACCTATAGCCATAGCCCCAAACGGTTAGTATATGTTTTGGTGTGCCGGGCTCGTCCTCAATTTTCATGCGCAGGCGCCTAATATTAACGTCTACAATTTTAACATCGCCGTAGTAGCCGGTGCCCCAAACGCCCTCAAGTATTTTTTCACGAACTAACGCAACGCCCGGGTTTTCAAAAAATATTTCCATAATCTGAAATTCCACTTGAGTTAAATCTATTTCAACATCGTTTTTATAAAGAATTCGGCTTTTTTGGTCTAGCACAAAGTTGCCGGAGCTAAGCCTGCCCTCGTCTTGAGGCGCTGTTTCTTTTTGGGTGTTTTGCGCATTTTGCACTCGGCGCACAAGTGCCTCAAGCCGCGCGAGCAACTCGCTAACGCTGAACGGCTTTGTTATATAATCGTCTGCGCCAATGGCAAGCGCGCGAATTTTATCTGTTTCCAAAGATTTCGCGCTTAGCATAATAATGCCAACATTTGCAGATTTATGCCTTATGTTCTCACAAAGGCTAAACCCATTCATGCCCGGCAGCATGATGTCTAAAATAGCGGCATCGAAGCTATCGTCGAAAATTTGCAAAGCTATTTCTGCGCTTTGTGCCTCAACAACTTCATATTGCGCCATGCGAAGGTTTAGCGTTATAATCTCGCGTATTGCCTCTTCATCTTCAACAACAAGTATTTTCCTCATAAAGTGCTCCTGTTCCGCCGCTTTTTGCAGCTATATAAACATTGAGTTTTATAATAGTAAAAGCCCGTTTCTAATAATTTGCCGCTGCTCTTCGCTGCAATGCATGCTAAAGTACAAGAACAAATTATTTTCGCCTATATCTGCCATATAAGTGTAATTACCCTCTGTGGTGCCGCTTTTTGCAACGCGAATGCCCATTAAAAGCACATTTGTGCCCTGCTCGCGCACTTGCCACTCATCTTGCGCAGATGAATCTGTTACAGTAACGCTTCCCATCCACTCTTCGGGGAACTCTATAAAATAGCCATATAGGGAATCGTATACGCCGAATATAGGTTTTGCCGGCAATATAATATCTTGCCCATCGCTTTGCGCGTAAAGTATTTCTTCAGGAAGCGCCACTGTGTAAGATTGCCCGAGTATAAATTGGCTCTCGTTTTGCATATCGCTTAGGCCCTCTTGGCGCCGAACATGATCAAACTCTTCAAAATTCAATGCGGGAACTGTTGTTTCGCCTAAATAATCGCGCCATGTAACGAAATAAAACCTATTGTTTTGAAAGCTGGTGCTTATGGGCGTTATATTTGTGGGAATGTGCAAAATGTCATTTGCGCCAAAGCTCGTGGCGGTTAGCTGCTCGTGGGAGCGCAAGCTTAAAAGCGCGGTGTCTGTGTTTGTTTGCGGCCATTTTTCAAGGCGGCCGTCCTCGTTTAAGCGAAAAACTAAATTAGAGTAAAAGCCGTCGGAAAACGTGCCCTCAATTATAACGCCCAAATTATCGCCCGAGCTGCTCGCCTTTATTTGCGTGCAGCTAACAAATTCATCGTCAAGCTCAATAGTTTGCACTGTGTCGAAACCGTTTTCGCCTGCCGTTAACCATACTAAGTTTAAAAACGAGCTCTCTTCGTTTTTATTAGCCACCAAGAAATCTGCAACGCCGTCGCCCGTTATATCTTGCGCTAAATAATTATAGTATGCCTGCTCGTAAAGGCGGCTAATATGCTCGTCTTTATATTCGTAAACGCTGATATATTCATCTGTGAACGAGGAGTTTGCATAGCCCACAATTATTTGTAAATCATTTGAAAAGTTAACAAATTGCACATCGGTAACTTCGCTGGCAACGCCTTTTATTTCTTGAACCACGCGCCACTCTTCGCCTGTGTTTTCCAATACGCATAAAAACGCGCTTTGGCTTTCGTCTGTTTTCGTATATAAAGCAAGTGCTTCGCTAAGGCCGTCGCCATCTAGGTCTTTTATAATAATGGGCGAAAGCTCTTTTTCGCCCCTTGGGTATTTAAGCTGAATTGCGCTTTGCACATAATTGTTTAATGCAGTTTGAACTTCATGCAAGCTGCTTGTGGGCTGGGGCGCCCTAAGCAATTCTTCTATGCTTTGGTTAGGGGAGAACACATTGCAAGCGCTTAAAAAAATAACACAAACAAACGCAAAAAGTGCAATGATTTTACGCATTCAAAGCCCCCCTTTACTCGCACTGCGTTAATTTTACCATATATTTATGAATTAGTTGTTAACGCTGTTACTATTTTACACTATTTCGCACAAGTTTACAAGAAAAAAGATGTATTGCATTAATTGTAAAACAGGGCATGTTATGGTACAATATTTATAGGTTTTTGGCAAATGAATATTGTTGTTTTTGGCTAGGCTTGTGCTTTTTGTTTTTTGGCAATGTTTGTGCCTTGTTATTTAGTTAGCTTATGGGGATAAGATTAGTGGTTCGCCCTTCTTTTCAGCGTGAAAAGAAGCAAAAGGCTATGGACTTGTGACGCATCGCAGATGAGCTAAATTTGTTTTTTGTTCTTTTTAATATTTAAGCTCGTTTACTTAGGGGCTTTTACTTTTCAGCGTGAAAAGTAACAAAACCGCCGGGGGTTGCGAGTCCCCCGGACCCCAAACGCTGTGCCCTAACAGCCGCAACAAAGAACAATCACAATCGCTCGCTAACAGTAAGATTGACATACGCTCACGATTACATTGTTCTAATTGTTGCTAAAGAGCAAGGGCGATTAAGCTTATTTATCCCCGTAAGGTTTATTTATAACTTTGCTTTATATAAAAGTTTATGAATTGCATTTTACGTTTTAGTTTAAACTTTGCTTTATATAAAAGTTTATGAATTGCATTTTACGTTTTTATTTTAGCTTTGCTTTATTTAAAAACTACATGAATTGAGATTTATGTTTTAGGCTAACTTAGTTTTATTTATAACGTTGTAAATTATATTATACGTTTTGGTTTAAATTTGCCTTATTTTAACTTTGCTTAGTTTTCATAAAATTCACTTAGTTAAAAACTAAAGCAAACTTATTAATACACTTATATAGGATAAGGTAACTTTTAATTTAATACTATCTAGCACCATTAGCAGGTGTAAGACGAAAAAGCTGTCATTA
>CAYJEU010000014.1:0-35570 GCA_964369565.1 uncultured Bacteroides sp.
TTTAAGCAATACGCAGAGGGTGCGACAATGACCGATGTGCGTGACTATCTCAACGGGCAAGGCATTACAAATACACTTGGTAGACCGTTTAACTACGGCAGTATAAACGTGCTTTTGAAAAATCGTCGCTACATAGGCGAGTTCAAATATCGTGACGTTATTATTCCAGACGGCATTCCTGCCATTGTCCCGACAGAGCTGTTCGACACAGTGCAAGAACGTATTGAGAAAAACAAAAAAGCCCCCGCCCGTCACAAGGCAGAGGACGATTATCTACTCACCACGAAAATATTCTGCGGACATTGCGGTGCATATATGTGTGGCGAAAGTGGCACAGGCAGAAGTCAAGTCTACCATTACTACAAATGCGTGAACACTAAGAAACGCAAAATCTGTAAGAAAAAGCCCGTCAAAAAGGTGTGGCTTGAGGACAAGGTGGTCAACGCCACTATGGATATGGTTATGGACGACAAGGCTGTTGAAGCTATTGTATCAATGGTGATGGATTTGCAAGAACGTGAGAACACCTCATTACCACTTTTTGAACAACAGCTACAAGAAGCGAACAACGGTATCCAAAACCTACTTAACGCTATACAGCAAGGCATACTCACAAAGTCCACTAAGACAAGACTGGAAGAGCTCGAAGCTGTTAAAGAGGATTTAGAAATCAAGATAGCGAATGAGAATATAACAAAACCTAAACTCACAGCAGAGTTTGTGACCTTTTGGCTACACAAGTTCAGAAAGCTTGACGTAAGACAGCAATCACACAGAAAAATGCTAATTGATACATTCGTCAATGCGATTTATGTATACGATGATAAAATCGCTTTGACATTCAATTATAAGGACGGCAGTAAGCATATATCGTTAGAGGATGTTGTTGGTTCGGATTTAGTTTCGGTCGGTGCACCAAAAACTCCTTGAATTTATAATTCAAGGAGTTTTTATTAAGTAGTGATAGATAACAGTTTAAATAATCTCTCAACGAGGGGTGTTATTTTTATAATAAAAGGAACCAACTATGAAATACACAAAAAAACTTCCACAAACAGATTTACACCTAAAAGAAGAGCTTGAAAATAAGGGATGGACAAAGATAAAGGAGCCTAAAAATTTACCTCTTGCAATTTTGTTTTCTTATCCTTTCGTGCTTATTTTATGTGCCGTCGTTATTTTTCTTGGGTATTATTTAGACCCAAAACTATTCGCTGTGTTGACTGATGATACATTTTCTTTCCGCCTCAATCTTAATATAAAGACCGTCGCATTTATCGTGGGTGTTTTCGTCTATGCAATCTTACACGAATTGATTCACGGAGCATTTATTCCAAATGTATTAACATCAGATAAAACATTTTGGGGAATTAATGGCTTATTTGGATTTGTGTACACTCAAGAGCCAATAAAAAAAGGGCGGTTTATTCTGATATCTTGTATGCCTTTTATTATACTTTCTTTAGCGGCATTACCGGTGGCGCATATGTTTGGGCTTCTCAACGGGTATACGTTTTTACTGTTTTTGATTAACGCAGGCGGCTCTTGTGTTGACTTTTTAAGTATAATGCTAATTTCCTTTCAAGTAAAAAGAAACAGAAGTATTATAAGTAATGGGTCTGAAACATATTATAGCCCTGAATAAAACATGTATAACTTACGGCACAGCTATTTTTAACAAGATAGTAAGCCGAAAGCCCCGAGCGCACATTTTGTGCACTCGGGCTTTTTCCATTCTTGCATTAGCCGCTCGTGTTGTATTATAAGTTTTATCGGCTGCTATTCAAAAAACACAACCAAATTAGACTTAATTTTTCTTTTTATGGTATAATCATATAAAGTATTTCTTTTATAATATGGGAGGCGTAAATTATGCTCAAGGCGTATATACCTAATTTAGAAGATTTATGGTTTCGAGAGAAATTGATGGCAGACAAAGACACTATGTCGTACAACAATGCTTGGGGTGGCACAATTTTATTCCCGAAAGAGAACTGGGATAAATGGTATCAAACTTGGGTTAACAGCTCAAACCTCAAGTATTTTTACAGGTATGTACAAGACGTGAATAATGATAACTATATTGGCGAAATCGCCTATCACTTCGACGATAGTAAAAGCATTTATATATGCAGTGTAATTATTTTAGCGCAGTATAGAAATAAAGGCTTTGGCACAAAGGCAATAGATTTAATTTGTTGCTTAGCAAAAGAAAACGGCATAGAAACACTATACGATAATATAGCAGCTGATAACCCCTCAATTAAATTATTTTTAAAAAGCGGCTTTGAAATAGATTACCAAAACGAGGAAATTATAATGGTAAAGAAAAATTTATGATATTCAATGTGATTTAAAAATAGAAAAGCCATGTAAGATATGTTCAAATTCTTACATGGCTTTTAATAATATAATTAGTAAAGCTGTAAATAATGCATTTTATTTAATCAGCATACTCTTTTTGCTCATCTATTAACATATCCCAATTTAAAAACACTTCTTCATGCTCGCTTCGCTTTTTCTCTAACAGTTCGCATTTTTCGTTTAAAATTACATGATCTTTTAAAATTTCAGGCTCGTTAATTTGTATTTCAAGCTCTTTTATATCATTTTCTAAATCGTTAAGTTTTTCTTCAAGCACACTTATTTGCTCTCTAAGCTGTGCTTTTCTTTTGCGGTTTTCCTTTTTAGCATTTTGCTTAATAGGTGCTACCGTTTCATCGGCTTTAATGCTCGCTTGTGCATTATTTTGTGCGCTCATAAGCTCATCATAGCCTTCATACTTAACTATATCTTCATTCTCTAAATAGAGTATTGGGCAATTTAATTGGTTCATCAAATATCTATCGTGCGTTACTATTACAATTGTGCCCTCGAAGGCGCAAAGTGCCTCACCTAAAAACTCGCGTGTGTAAATATCAAGGTGGTTTGTAGGCTCGTCCATGAAAATAACATTGGGCCTTTCAAGCACCATCTCAGCTAGCCTAAGCCTTGCAAGCTCGCCACCGCTAAGTGTGTTACATGGCTTATCCACTTCTTCGCTTTTAAAATTAAACCTTGCAAGATAAGAGCGCGCGCTGAAGTTATCAAACGAGGGCTTTTTATTCCATATTGTGCTTAAAACTGTGCCGCCGCGCATTAATTGCTGCTGCTCAAACACCGACGCTTTAACGCCTGCGCCCGGTTTAACGCTTCCCGTATCCGGCTTTAATGCGCCTGTTAATATGCGAAGCAGCGTGCTTTTTCCCGTTCCGTTCTCCCCTGCTATAACAAACCGCTCACTTCTTAATATATCGCAATTAAAATTGCTAATCAACTGCTTGCCGCCCAAATTTTTTGAAATATTCTTCGCTTTCAAAACATCTTTGTACGGCAGTACATCAAACTCAAATTCAAATTTTAACGGCTTTACCTGCTCTTTTGGCTTTTCGGTTATCTGCAATTTTTCAAGCTGTTTTCGCCTGCTTTGCGCCATTTTCGTTGTGCTTGCGCGCACTAAATTTTTCGCGATATAATCTTCAAGTTTCGCCGCTTTTTGAACATCTGCTTCGTGTTTTTTTAGCAGTAGTGCGTCATTTTCCTCTTTTTGTAAAATATATGCGCTATAATTGCCTTTGTAATTATTAGCATTTGTATGCTCAACTTCAATTATTCTGTTGCAAACTTTATCCAAAAAAAATCTATCGTGGCTTATAACAAAAACTGCACCAGCATAGTTTTGCAAGTAGTTTTCAAGCCATTGCATTGTTTTAAAATCCAAGTGGTTTGTGGGCTCATCTAAAAACAAAATATCCGGCTTTTTCAATAATAGTTTTGCAAGGCAAAGCCTTGTGTGCTCGCCGCCGCTAAGAACGCTTACCTTTTTTTCATACTCGCTTTGCGAAAACGCCATGCCGTTTAAAACTTTTTTTATATTGGTGTCAATAGAATAAATATCCGCAGCATCTGTTATTGCGCTTAACTCTTCTAATTTTTCAAGTAGTTTTTCATCATCGGGGGTTTTTTCAAGTTGCAAATTTATGCCCTTTATTTCGCTTTGTGCTTTAAGTGCATGTTTGTAAACAGTTTTCATTTCCTCGTAAACAGTATTGCTGTCGCTTAATGCACTGTTTTGCTCTAAATAGCCTATATTGGTGTTTTTTGCAAAAGATATATCGCCCGCATCGTGCTTTAATTGGCCAATAAGCATTTTAATAAGCGTGGTTTTTCCCGCACCGTTATAGCCTATTACCCCTACCCTGTCTTGTGCATTCACAACAAAGCTGACATCTTTAAGTATGATGTCAGCCCCAAACGATTTTGATATTTTATCAACCGTTAATAGCATAAGTTTCAGTTATCCTCTTTCTTTTGCACATTGGCATTGCACCAAGTTAAAACATCGTTATAAGCATCTTGCTTGTTCGTTTCATTCAGCATTTCATGGCGTGCGCCCTCATATAATTTTAGCTGAATGTTTTTTACGCCCGTATTCTTCATTTGCTCAAAAACATATTGTGGGCCTTTAGAGTAATTGCCAACAGCGTCAAGCGCACCGCTCATAATAAGCACAGGCATGTTTTTATTTGCTCCGTTTAACACATTGCCGCTATTTGCTATTTGCAATATATTAAGCAGTGTTAAAAAACCGTTCACTGTAAAAACATAAGTGCATTTTTTATCATTTGCATATTTTTGCACAATTTGCTCATCCCTTGTTAGCCAATCGTACTGGGTTTTTGGGTTCTCAATATTTTTTGTATAGGGCTTAAACGCTAAGTCGTGCAAAAATTGCGAGCGGTGCAATTCACCTTTCGCCGCTTTAATGGCTTTTGCCGCCATAATTCCAAGCCCGCCAATAGGGTTTGGGCCCGCAGTGCCGCTTATAATGAATGCATCTATATCCTCTTTGTGCTTAACAGCAAACACACGTGAAAAAAAGCTGCCCATGCTGTGCCCCATTAAAATTAACGGTAAATTTTCAAACTGCGCTTTAATATAATCACAGAACATCTTCATATCGTCTATAGTAGTAATAATGCCATCTTTTTTGCCAAAATAGCCGTCTATGCCGCCTTCTTCATCACTTGTTTGCCCGTGGCCTAAATGGTCATATCCGCAAACCACAAAGCCATTTTGTGCCATGAAATTTGCAAAATCTTCATAGCGCTCTATATACTCGCACATTCCGTGGCATATCATAAATATGGCTTTCGGTGCTTCACTTTCGCTTTTATAAATATAGCCTACAAGCTTGTTTTCACCGTTAGTTGAGTTCAGTTTGATGACGCTTTTGTTTATTCCCAACATTCTGCAACTCCTCCTCTTCCATAACAATGCCAAGTAGTTCTTCAAAATGGTAAATAGTGTGCTTTGGTTTAGGTGCATCCTCGGGCAATTCAGCATTATTGTAATTGCACCAACACGAGGCAATGTTTGCATTGTGGGCGCCTTGTATATCTGCTTTTAGGCTATCGCCCACCACAAGTATGCGTTTATGGTTTTCTATTGCAAGTTTTCTTATAGCTGCATCGAATATTTTCCTCGATGGCTTAGAGGCTCCAACTGTTTCAGAAACAAAAACTTCATCAACTAAATTAATTAAACCGCTTTTTTCAAGCTTTGGGCCTTGCACCCTTGCTACGCCATTTGTTATTATTGCAAGCGTTGCAACGTCTGCAAGCTCTTTTAATGTATTTTCAACGCCGTCGTAAAGGTCTGCCCCATTAGAAAGGCTCGTTAAATAAAAATTGTTAATTTGAGCGGCATTGCCTTTTAAATTAAGCTGCATGAGCAGTTTTTCAAACCTTTTTACAACAAGCGCTTCTTGCTTAATTTCACCGCGCTCAAAGCTCGCCCAAAGGTTTTTATTTATATCTTTATATATTTGAATATTTTCATCATTGCAAGGTATATTGAAGTTCTCAAACGTATGCTTTATTGCATTAGCTTCTGCCGCTTCAAAATCCAACATAGTTCCATCTAAATCTAATAAAACGCAATAATAATGCGCCATAAATGCACTCTCCCTCATCGTTGTGGCTTAAAATAAATTTAATGCCTATATATACATTACTATTATCTACTATTTTTGCACTTTCGTCAATATGCGCTTTACATTTTTAGATTAAAAGTTTTTCAATTCTTGCCAAAATTATTTTAAAGTAATATAATAAATTTAATATTATTTATAAATATTTTGAACGGAGCACTAAATGAGCACTTATATTGATGCGCGAAACCCTAAAAAGCATGGCGAATATGAAAACTGCCCGAAGCTTGCAATTGAATATTTAAAGAACATGGAAGTTATCCGTGGGCTTTCAGTGCGCACTGTAAACGCTTATTATATTGACCTTATCACATTTTTTCGCTATATAAAAAAAAGCAGACACCTTTGTGCGCAAGATGCAGACGATGTGGATATTAACTTAACCGATATTGATTTAGACTTTATAAAAAGCATATCAAAAAATGAAATATATGAATTTTTATACTATGTTACAAGCGAGCGCAACAATTCACCAAGTGCAAGGGCTAGAAAGCTTTCCAGCATAAAAGGTTTTTATAAATATATTTGCAATAAAATGAAACTTATTCAATCAAACCCCACAGACGATATTGAGGCGCCTATAAATAAAAAATCGTTGCCTAAATATTTAAATTTATCTGAAAGCATGAAATTGCTTCAAAGTGTAAATTCAGATTTTTACGAGAGAGATTTTTGCATTTTGCTTTTATTTTTAAGTTGCGGCATGCGTGTTAGCGAGCTTGTTAGCATAAACAGGCTAAGCATTAATTCTGATGATGGCACCATTAGAATTATAGGCAAAGGTAACAAAGAGCGCCTTGTTTATTTGAGCGAGGCATGCTATGCGGCAATTTTAATTTTGATTGAAGAACTTGATAAGCTGGAAAAAATTAAAGACAAAAAAGCGCTTTTTATATCTAAGCGCACAGGCGAGCGGCTAACTGTTAGGCGCGTACAGCAAATTGTAAACAATTGCCTTGCCGCCGCCGGGCTTTCCGGGCGCGGCTTCTCACCACACAAGCTTCGCCACACCGCCGCAACAATGATGTACCAAGAGGGCGGCGTTGATATGCTTGCTTTAAAAGAAATACTAGGGCATGCACACGTTTCAACAACTGAAATTTATACACATTTAGGCGCAAAGGAATTAAAAAAAGCTGCTGAATCTTCACCGTTTTCAAATGTGAAGCCGTCTGCGCCAAAAGACGAAAATAAGAACTAATTTTTTATATATTGGCATTCGGCTCACCGCCGGCGCAGCAAGCGCTAAATACGCCAACAAATAACACTGCGGCTGCTGTAAATGGCACTTACCATTTGCAGCAGCCGCAAGCTATGTTTTTTCACATTTTAAAGCGCTTGTTCAATATTAATTGCGCCAAAATTTCTCACATTTAAAACGTAACAAGAATTTTCACCAAATATATTATTCATAGCATTTTTATAATTTTCCACTTCATCTTTTGGAACAAAAGCCTGAATTGTGCCAGCAAAACCGCCGCCCTGTAAACGCCAAGCGCCTTTATTTTCAAGCAAGTTTTGTGAAACCGCAAGCCCAATAGACACGCCTTGTGAAGACGGGTTTTTAACGCTATACGCATTTTGATTGTATTCAAAAGAAGAATGCCCACCCGAGATAATAACTTTTAAAAATTGCTCAAAATTATTATTTTTAACGCTGTCGCTAAGTTTCATTACTCTTTCATTTTCTTCAAAAAAGTGTAAAGCTCTTAAAACAGCCCTATCACTAAGTGTTTGCCTTAATTTAGCCATATTTTCAAGCACATCGCTTTTATTAATTTGCCTTAAAACTTGCTTACCGAAAGCATTCGCAACCGATTGCATCTCTGTTTTAATTGCGGCATACTCATCGGTTAAATTTGCATGGCTGCCTTTTGTATCTGTTATGCAAAGCGCAAAATTATTCTTCGCTAAATCAAATTTCAAGCTCTCAACAACAGGATTATCATTATCTTCAAAATCTATGGTTATTGCGCCGCCTATGCTACACGCGCTTTGATCCATAAGGCCACTTGGTTTGCCAAAATATACATTTTCTGCATATTGCCCTATTTGCGCTATTTCAACGGCGCTGAACTTACCGCTATTATACTCGCCATTAACAATTGCGCCCAAAATTACTTCAAACGCCGCAGAGCTTGATAAGCCCGAGCCTCGCAAAACATCTGAGGTTGTATATGCATCAAAACCGCCAATATTTCCGCCAAGCTCGCTAACTCTTGCACAAATTCCCCTTATAAGTGATGCGGAAGAATTAATTTCGCTTTTGCTAACGTTCAAATCGCTCAAATCAATAACATCTGTATTTTTAAAGCCTTTAGATTTAACCCTTATAACATTTTCAGTATTTTGCGACACCACCGCTATAATATCAAGGTTTACTGCCGCCGCCATAACCTTACCGTTGTTATGGTCTGTGTGGTTACCGCCTATTTCTGTGCGCCCCGGTGCAGAATAAATGCAAATATCCCTATCGCTGCCATATAGGCCTTCAAATTCAGAAATCGCATTTAAATATCTTTCTTTTTGAATTTCACACACTTGCGCATCACTTGAATATAATTGAAAAAAAACTTTGTCGTACTCCCCGTTTTTTATTCTTTGTGCTAATTTTTTCAAACTCTGCATTATATGCACCTCACTTTCCTTAATTATATCAAAATTTTACACTAAAAACATGGACTTTTGTTGATTTTTTTGTTACAATATCAGCATTAGGTTAAGAAATTAAAAAAATAGAGGTTTGTTTATGTCGCATATTTATAAAAAATCCTTCAAACAGAAATACGCCCACACGGTTGAGCTGTCTATTTACAACTGCGGCTCGCAAAAGTGTGAGCCGGGTTACACTTGGGGCCCCGGTGTGCGCGACCACTACCTTATGCATTTTATTGTATCGGGCAAGGGGCAATATACAATAAACAACCAAACATATAATTTAAGTGCAAATGATGTTTTTTTTGCAAAACCTTGCGACTTAATTTCCTACACAGCAGACAGCAACGAGCCTTGGGAATATTATTGGGTAGGCTTTAACGGCCCTTATGCCAATAAAATTGTATTGAAAATGCCGTTTAGCATAACAAACCCTGTTCACACTTGCAAAAATGCTATACAAATTAAAAATGCGCTTGAAAACATATTTGCTTCAAGGGGCTCTAATTCATATAACGAGGCATTGATGGTTGGTAACCTTTATATTTTCACAGGCTTACTTATGCAAGAAGCCAGCGAATTTGGGGCAAGGCAATTGAGCACAGGCAAGCAATATGTCGATAACGCGATAAAATTTATTCAGTTCAACTATTCAAATAATATCGGCATAGATGACATTGCTTCAAATGTTGGTGTTAGCCGCAGCCATTTATACCGTGTTTTTATGCACAATGTAGGGCAATCGCCTATTGATTATTTAACAAATTATCGAATAAATGAGGCATGCTACCTTTTAAAAAATTCAAACCTTTCCATTGCGGAAATTGCGGTTTCCGTCGGCTTTTTCGACCAGTTCTATTTCTCCAGGGTTTTTAAGAAATCAAAAGGCGTGCCGCCCAGTAAATATGTTTCTTTAAATGATACCTCTGCAAATATAGTGCAGACAGAATAAAAATTTTCAGCTGTATATTTTTCTATACAAAATTGTTTAAGGCTTGCAATTCATTTTGTAAACTAATATGTATTAACAAGAACGGAGAACAAATGCCAATAAAAAAGAACGATGTCATACCATTAAAAATCAACTCTCTTTCAAGTGACGGCAATGGCGTTGGCACATATAACGGCATGGTGGTTTTTGTTGCTTTCAGTGCCCCTCTGGACGAGCTTAATGTTAAAATTGTTAAGGTGCAAAAAACACATGCTTTTGGTATAATTGATAGTATAATTAACGCTTCACCGCATAGAATAGCGCCACACTGTGATATTTTCGGCAAATGTGGCGGCTGTAGTTTTGCACACTTATCATACGAGCAAGAGCTTTTTGAAAAGCAAAACTTTGTAAAAGACGCTTTTGAGCGCATTGGCGGCTTTAAGCTTGAAGCTTTGCCGCCCATTATTAAAAGCGATGTTTTTAGGTATCGCAACAAAGTGCAGTATCCCCTTTTTAAAGACGAACAAACAGGCAAAATTAAAGCGGGTTTTTACGCTGCAAGAAGCCATAGAATAGTTGTTTGCGATGACTGCAAACTTCAACCTGAAATTATAAATAAAATAACAAATTTTGCTTGTGAGCTTTTCAGCTTTTACAATTTAAGTGTATACGATATGCAAACCGGCAAAGGCCTTTTAAGGCATATTTATTTGAGACATTGCGTAAAAACAGATGATGTTTTACTTTGTTTTGTTTTGAACGGCCACATTTTACCAAACGCAAAGCAAATTTGCGATAAATTACAAAGCGAATTTAAACAAATTGTAAGCATTGTTATAAATATAAATAAAGAGAAGACAAATGTAATTTTGGGCAAAGAGTGTAAAGTGCTATGCGGAAGCGGCATATTAAATGACGAGCTATGCGGTGTTAATGTTGCATTAAATGCGCTGTCGTTTTACCAGGTTAACACAAAAGGTGCAAATAAATTATACGAGGCTGTAATAAATTTTGCACAAATGCAAAAAAACGAGGTTTTACTGGATTTATATTGCGGCGCAGGAACAATAGGGCTTGCTGTGCAAAAGGCAACACCATGTAAAAAACTTATAGGTGTTGAAATAGTTAGCGCCGCAATTGAAAGTGCAAAACAAAATGCCACAGACAACAATATTGATAATGCGCTTTTTATTTGCGCTGATGCCGCTGTTGCCGCTAAAAAGCTACTAGAGGACAATTTTTTGCCCGACGCTGTTATATTAGACCCACCTCGTAAAGGGTGCGATGAAAAAACATTAACCAGCGTTTTGGCAATGAACCCCAAGCGAATTGTTATGGTAAGCTGCAACGCCTCAAGCGCAGCAAGAGATATTAAATATTTAAGCGCAAATGATTATGAGCTTAAAGCGCTGCAATGTGTGGATTTATTTGCAAGAACAAAGCATGTTGAAGCGGTATGTTTATTGTCACGTTGCGCTTCGAATAGCACCGCTACATAGATACTTTTTTCAAACTTAAGGAAAACAACTTGCAACAAAAAATTTTTAAAGGAGTTTTATATGCAAAAACCTGTATTAATTGTTATGGCTGCAGGAATGGGCAGCCGCTACGGTGGAATGAAACAAATTGACCCTATTGGCAAAAACGGAGAACTTATTATAGACTATTCTATTTACGACGCAAAAAAAGCCGGTTTTGAAACTGTTATATTTATTATAAAAAAGGAAAACGAGCAACTGTTCAAAGAGGCTATAGGAGATAAAATATCTAAGCATATCAATGTTGAATATGCCTATCAAGAATTAACAAATTTACCGAGTGGTTTCAGTGTTCCCGAAGATAGGCAAAAGCCCTGGGGCACAGCCCACGCAGTTTTAAGCGCAAAGAACATTGTTAACGGCCCTTTTGTTGCCATTAACGCCGACGATTTTTATGGCTCAAACGCATTTAAAACTATATTCAATTTTTTAAGCAGCACAAATGATACCAATAAATATCATTTTGCGATGGTTGGCTATAATTTAAAAAACACCGTTACAGAGTTTGGGCATGTTGCGCGCGGGGTTTGCCAAACTACTAGCGATGGTTATTTAACACAAATTGTTGAGCGCACGCATATAGAAAAAAACGGCGATAAAATTGTGTTTACTGAAGATGATGGAAAAACTTTTAACGAAATAGATGAAAACTCAATGGTATCTATGAATATGTGGGGCTTTACTGATAAATTTTTAGTTGAAGCGCAAAGCAGGTTTGAAAAATTTTTACAAAGCGAATTGCAGAAAAACCCACTTAAATGCGAGTTTTTTATTCCCAGCGTTGTTGATGCACTTTTAAACGAAGGAAAAGCTGATGTTAAAGTTTTAAACAGCACCGATAAATGGTATGGCGTAACTTATAAAGAGGATAAGCCTTTTGTTGTAAATGCTATAAGGCAAAAAGTGGAAAACGGCGAATACCCTGAAAATTTATGGGCTTAAATTGTAAATTATATTGTAGAAAAGAAGGAAAATAATTGTGAACTATTTAGATATTGAAATAAATTTAAAAAACACACCTGTTTTAGATAGCGATTTTATTCCTGCGTTTAAATTTAATGAGGCTTTTTTGAAAACCGCAAAGCAAACTTTTGGCATAGCGCTAGAGCGCAGCAACGGGCAAATTGCCGTTTTCAACACTTTTATTCACGGCACAAAGCCAATGTTTAGCGCAGACGTTTACTATATAGACAGGCTTTTAAAAATGCTTCTTTGGATGAAAGGCGGCTTTGCCGTTTACCTTTGTGGGCAAAATGATGTTTGCGAGGAAATCAAAAACAGGTATAGCGCAAACGGAAAACACGCTTTTGATAACGATTTTATGGCTAATATTTACGGCAAACCTTTCACAGTTACCGCTGTAAAAACGCTCCCAAGTGAAAATAGCAACACAAAAGCAGTTGGTAGACACACAGATGGTTGCCGCATAGGCTTTGATGCAGGCGGTAGTGATAGAAAAGTTTCTGCTGTTATAGATGGCGAAAGCGTTTTTAGTGAAGAAGTTGTTTGGCACCCAAAAACAAACGAGAACCCCGATTACCATTTTGAGGGAATTGTCAGCGCTTTAAAAACTGCCGCAAAGCATCTACCGAGAGTTGATGCAATTGGCGTTTCCTCCGCAGGAATATTTATAGATAACGAAACAAAAGCAGCATCTTTATTTTTAAAAGTGCCTAAAGACTTGTTTAATGAAAAAGTTAAAGATATTTATACTCGCGCCGCAAAAGAAATAGGCGATGTTCCTGTTGAAGTGTGCAACGATGGCGATGTTACAGCGCTTGCCGGTGCAATTAGCCTTGATGAAAACAATGTTCTTGGCATTGCAATGGGCACAAGCGAGGCTGTTGGCTATGTGGACGCAGACGGCAACATTACAGGCTGGCTTAACGAGCTTGCCTTTGCACCTGTAGATTATAGCCCTAATGCAATGAAAGATGAATGGAGCCTTGATATAGGCGTTGGCTGTAAATATTTTTCACAAGATGCAGTTATAAAGCTTGCACCTGCGGCTAATATTGAATTAGACGAAAACCTTTACCCCGCACAAAAGCTTAAAATAGTTCAAGAGCTTATGGAAAAAGGCGACGAGCGCGCTGTTAAAATATACGAAACAATTGGCGCTTATCTTGCACACACTCTTGTTAATTACCACAGTTTATATAATTTTAGGCATGTTCTTTTGCTTGGGCGTGTTATGTCAGGCAAAGGTGGCGATATTATACTTTCAACTTGCACAAATATATTAAAAGACGAATACCCTTTAATTTCAAAGCAATTTATAGCCGCTTTGCCGGATGAAAAATTCAGACGAGTAGGCCAAAGCGCCGCAGCGGCATCATTGCCCGAAATAAAATAATAATGGCATTACAAAATAAAATAATAAAAACAAAGGAGTTCTTATGCGAATTTATCAATGTAAAGATTACTATGGAATGTCGCGCACTGCGGCAAATATAATATCAGCACAGGTTATTTTTAAACCCGATTGTGTTTTAGGCCTTGCCACCGGTTCTACGCCTGTAGGTGCTTATAAACAACTTATTAGATGGTATGATAAAGGCGATTTATCGTTCTCGCAAGTTAGAAGCATAAATTTAGACGAGTATGTTGGCATTAGCGGTGATCACCCTCAAAGCTACAAATATTTTATGCAAAGCAATTTTTTTGACCATGTCAATATCAAACCCGCAAATACATATTTACCCGATGGCCTAGCAGGCGATTTAAAAGCCGAATGCCAAAAATACAACGATACAATTAAAGCACTCGGCGGCATAGATATGCAGCTTCTTGGCATGGGGCATAACGGGCATGTTGGTTTTAACGAGCCCGGTGTTGCGTTTGAGCTTGGCACACACGAAGTTAAGCTTGCTCCAAGCACAATAAGCGCTAATGCACGCTTTTTTGAAGACGATATAAATAAGGTACCTAAAAGTGCTATTACAATGGGCATAAAAAATATAATGCACGCAAAAAAAATTCTTGTTACCGTAAGCGGCGAAGATAAAGCAGATATAATTCACCAAGCATTCAAAGGCCCCGTTATGCCCGAGCTTCCTGCATCTATTTTGCAGCTGCACCCCGATGTTACTTTAGTAGGTGATGAAGCAGCGCTGCACAAATTAGTGAAGGCAGGCGAAAAATTATGCGATTAAAAAACGCAAATGTTTTTGATGTTTCTAAAGGCTTTATTAAAAAAGATATATGCATAGATGGCAAATATATTAAAAGCGAGGCAAACGGCAACGACATTCTCCTCGACGGCTGCTATATTATACCGGGCTTAACCGATGTTCACAGCCACGGCTGCGCCGGCGAGGATTTATCTGATGCGAGCTATGACGGGCTTGCTAAAATGTGCGATTACCAGCTTTCAAGGGGTGTTACTCAATATTGCCCTACAAGCTTAACAATTGATGTTCCCGATATAGTAAAAGTGTGCCGTATTGCAGCCGAGTATAAAAAAGCTAAAACAACAGGTGCACAGCTTGTTGGTATTCAATTAGAGGGTCCATTTTTCTGCGAAGCGAAAAAAGGCGCGCAAAACGCAAAATTTTTACTCAAACCAAACAAAGAACTTTTTCGAACGCTTCAAAAAGAGGCCGAGGGTTTAATAAAAATTATTGCCCTTGCTCCCGAGCTTGAAGGCGCTATAGATTTTATTAAAGAATACAAAGACGAAGTTGTTATTGCTATAGGCCATACAACAAGCGATTATAAAACCGCTTTGCATGCTTTAGATAGCGGCGCAAAACAAGTTACCCACCTTTTTAATGCAATGAACAGCTTTTTACACCGTGACCCCGGCGTTGTGGGCGCAGCGGCAGATAGTGAATGCCAAGTTGAATTAATAAGCGACGGTGTACATATTCACCCCGCTATGGTGCGCAGTGTATTCAAGCTTTTCGGCGCAAGTAAAGTTACACTTATAAGCGACTCAATGCGTGCCACCGGCTTAAAAGACGGCAAATATGATTTAGGCGGCCAAGAAGTTGATGTTAAAGGTAACCTTGCCACATTGAGCGACGGCACTATTGCAGGCTCTTGCACAGATTTAATGCAATGCCTTGTAACGGCGGTTAGCTTTGGTATACCGCTTCACAGCGCTGTTACTGCCGCAGCGGTAAACCCGGCAAAAACTATAGGTATTTACGATAAATACGGTAGCCTTTGTGATGGTAAAATTGCAAATATAGTTGTTTTAAACCCCGATTTATCTCTTCGCGCAGTTATTTTTAACGGTGAAGTAAAAAGCGGCAAGCTATAAAAGCATTTATTGAATAAAGCTATGCATTAAAGCAAAAAAACAAATAAACAGTTAGTGAAAATAATTTAAAATCAAAACTTAAAGCCGGTACTTTCAAAATAATAGTACCGGCTTTATATTTTCTATGTTTAATAAAATGCACAAAGGCTACATAATAATATCAAAACACAGCTAAACTTAATTTGTTAGGCTTAATTATAATTTTTACCACTACTATTCACTATGCATCTTCACTTAACTGAATAGCTAATGCTTAAAAAATCAATACTCAATTTGCATTAGCCTTGCAATTCCAAGTATATATATTTTTAACGCTTTCATCAAAGACTCTATGCTTGCGCCCTCGTTAGCGCCGTGTATTGGGCCTACAAAATCGGGGAAAACTTCGCCCTCTTCCTCTGGGCCAAAGCTAACCGCTCTTGGAAAATTCCTTGCATAAGTGCCACCACCCATAGAAAACGGCTCTTCGTTCTTGCCCTTAATTTCATTATATGTTTTGCAAAGGGCAATAACTTCTTCGCTGTTCTTATCTGTTACAAATGGCACAACATTCGCCTTTTCAATAAAGCTTGCGCCTACTTTATTTGCAATTTCATTAAAGCTCTTCTTAATTTGCTCTGCTGTTATTGATGTAGGATAACGTATGTTAAATGTTTGCGTAATTTCATTATCTTTAAGCACTATTGTGCCACCAATACAAGTTAGCGGTGTGAAAATATCATCGCTTGCCTCAATTCCTGCATTTTTTCCGCTTGTATCGCTTAATATGTTATACAGCATTTGCAAAAACTCACTCTCGCTTTTGCTTGCAAGGCTATTATCTAAAATAAACTTTATTGCAACGCCAATAGCATTAACCGTATTTTCAGGCTTAGAGGCATGACCACCAATACCATAAGCCTTTATTTTCAAAGTGCCATCGTCTAATTGCTCTATTTTAACATTCTCGGTTTCTTTGGGCAGTTCATTTGGCATTTTCAATACTGCAACTGCTCTGTCTGGCACAACATTTTTAGCAACACCACCTGTAAATTCAAGAATATTCCCTTTAAACTCACCGCTTTTTAATACGCCGCTATATATGCCCTTTTCAGCATACCCAAGCGGAAAATTAGCGTCTGGCGTGAAACAAAATTCAGGAGGTTTTTCATTTGCTAAATAGTAATCTATACATTCCATGCCGCTTTCCTCATGCGTTCCAAGCATTATGCGCAGTGTATATGGCAATTCCTCGTTCCTATCAGCAAAAAACTTTGCAGCATATAAGCATAAAACAGCAGGGCCCTTATTATCATAAACTCCCCTACCAATTAAATAACCTTCTTTTTCAATGCAATCAAATGGGTCGCTCGTCCAGCCGTTGCCGGCGGGCACAACATCTAAGTGTGCAATAGTTGCAATTTGTTTTTCGCTCTTGCCTTTTAAATCGGCATATCCGAAATAACCCTGCATATTGTGTGCATCTAAGTTCATGCTTCTTGCCATTTCAAGTGCCGTTAAAAGCGCACTGTTTATATGCTCACCAAAAGGGGCATTCTCTAATGCTTTGCCCTCTACGCTAGGTATATTAACAAGCGCTTTTATATCTCTCACCACTGAATTTCTATTGCCTTCAATAAATTTATCGATATCTTCAATCAAATTTTTTTCGTTGAATATATATGCCATTTCAAATCTCCTTAAAAATTTATACTTGTATTGTAATGCTAATTCTTTTATAATTATAATATAATATATTATAATATACAATATAATAGGTTTTAAAAATGAAAAAAAACATTATTTTCACAATTGTACTCATCACAATATGCGCTGCTTTACTTTTTTATGAATATAATTACAGGCAGCCCGGTAATATTGCTGTTTTAAATATTGTTAATGCAAAAAGCATAAGCATTGATTTAAGTGAGGATAAAATTCACACATTCACCACTGAAACAGGCGCGCTTCTTGATTTTACAATTGAAGTAAAAGATACAAAAGCACGGTTTATAAACAGCAATTGCCCCGACCACTTATGCGAAGCTTACGGCTGGCAAGCTAACACTTTCGATGAGGCAATTTGCGCGCCTGCCGGGGTTGCACTTACAATAGAGCAAGCGAAATAGCTTGCATTTATTCAAATTAATTGCAATTGGCAATTATAAATAATAGTATAAAACAAAAAAACACGAGGTTTTCCATGACAATTTTTGACATTATCAATTTAATAGGTGGGCTTGCACTTTTCCTATATGGTATGACCATTATGGGCAGCGGCCTTGAAAAAACAGCCGGCAGTAAGCTTGAAAGCATTTTACAAAAGTTAACCGGCTCGCCGCTGAAAAGCGTAGCCCTTGGCGCGGCAATAACCGCTTTAATCCAGTCAAGTTCCGGCACAACAGTTATTGTTGTAGGGCTTGTAAACTCGGGCATAATGAAACTTTCACAGGCCATAGGCATTATTATGGGCGCAAATATAGGCACAACCGTTACAGGGCAAATTGTGCGCCTGTCTGAAATGACAGGCACAGGAACGCTCGTGCAACTTTTAAAGCCTTCTTCATTTGCACCCATATTAGCATTTATAGGCATGATATTATTTGTGTTTATTAAAAGCAATGCAAAACGCAACATAGGGCAAATATTGCTCGGCTTTGGCTTATTGTTTATAGGTATGAGCATGATGACAGGCAGCGTTGAATCGCTTGAGTCTTCCCCTTTATTTGCGCAACTATTCACAAGCCTGCAAAACCCCATTTTAGGCTTACTTGCAGGTACATTAGTTACTGTGCTTGTGCAAAGCTCTTCGGCTTCTGTTGGTATACTACAGGCGCTTTCTGTTACAGGTGCAGTAACATGGGGCAGTGCTATTCCAATAATTTTAGGGCAAAACATAGGCACATGCTCTACTCCTATAATTGCTTCAATAGGCGCTTCTAAAGCGGCTAAGCGCAGTGCTATGGTTCATTTATATTTTAATGTTATAGGCTCTTTAGTATTTTTAGGCGGCATTTACGTCGCTAAAGCTATATTTAATTTTGATTGGTGGCTAAACACAATTGGTATGGGCGAAATTGCAAACTTCCATACTATTTTCAATGTTGGCGTTACATTATTGTTCTTGCCATTCACAAAGCTTTTATCTAAACTTGCCTATTTAACTATTCGCGAAAGCGAAAGCGATGTTAACAATAAAATTTCCATGCCTGTTTTAGATAAGCGCTTGCTACATTCCCCTTCTGTTGCCCTTTCACAGGCGCATTTAGCTATTCAAACTATGGCTAAATACTCTAAAAGCAATTTTGAAACCGCAGTTGATTTGCTTGAACGTTATGACACTGAAAAATTCAATTTAGCAACACAGCGTGAAGATGTTATTGATAAACTTGAAGTTGTAACAGGTAATTACTTAGTTGAAATTACCGACAGAGAGCTTACAGACGATGAGAGCAAAAAAATTAATGATTATATAAATTACATTATCGAATTCGAGCGCATCGGTGATTACTCTATGGATTTAATTAACAGATGCTCTGAAATATCCGATAAAAAGATTAAGTTTTCACAAGCTGCAACGCAGGAGCTTCAAATAGTGGGCGATGCAATTAATGAAATTATTGAACTGTCTAACAAAGCGTTTTGCAACAGCGATATGGATAGTGCTATCCTTGTTGAGCCGCTTGAACAAACTATTGATAAAATGTTCCATACTCTTAGAAATGAACACATTTTACGCCTACAAAAAGGGCTTTGCAATATAGAAAGCGGCATAATATTCCTTGAAATGATAACAACACTTGAGCGCATTGCTGACCATTGCTCTAATATATCTTCAAGGGTAATTTGCGCCTCATTAAATGTAGAGCACACAGATTTGCACGGTTTGCGCAAAAAAATGCACAGTGGCAATTTTGCAAACTACAACGAAAATTTACGCAAATATGCAAAAAAATATTTGTCTGCAATTGGCAATGTTAAGCAAAAAGACTCTAAGAAAGCCAAAAAAGATAGCGCAGATACAAATTCAAAAAAAGACAAAAAAGAAAAAGATAAAAAAGATAAAAAGAAAAAATAGTATTATAATTTAATATTTTGAGGTATGGTGGAAATGCGTTTATTAAGCGATGCTAAGAACATTTTAAAAAAAGACCCGGCAGCAAGAAACTTGCTTGAAGTTATCTTACTTTACCCCGGTTATCACGCTTTATTTTGGCACAGAATTTCACATGCTCTAACTAAGTGCAAACTTCATTTTTTAGCGCGTTTAATAAGTCAATCAAGCAGATTTTTTACAGGGATTGAAATACATCCAAAAGCTAAAATAGGAAAAAATTTGTTTTTAGACCACGGCATGGGCATTGTTATAGGTGAAACTTCTGAAATAGGCAATAACGTAACAATTTACCATGGGGTTACTTTAGGCGGCACAGGAAAGCACGAAGGAAAACGCCACCCCACTATCGGAGATGACGTTTTATTAGGCGCAGGAAGTAAAATTTTAGGGCCTATAACTATAAGCGAGGGTAGCCGTGTTGGCGCAAACAGCGTTGTTTTAATTGATGTGCCCGCTAACTCTACCGTTATTGGTATTCCGGCACAAGTTGTGCGCATAAACGGTACTAAGGTTGAAGCGCCCAGTGAAGAGCTTAACCAAAGAGATTACCCCAATGTTCTTAAAGATGAAATTGATGAGATTATGCGCAGGTTAAAAGAAATTCAGGGCGATTAAACTGTTGTGTCTTCATTAAAAACACCTGTAGAAAGATATTTCTCGCCTGAATCCGGTAAAAGCACCACAATGTTTTTGCCCTCAAACTCTTGCCTTTTCGCAATTTGCACAGCCGCATAAAGCGCACACCCTGAGGATATTCCAATAAGCAAGCCCTCTGCACTTACGGTTTGTTTGCACATTGCATAAGCTTGCTCGTTTGTAACACGCACTACTTCATTGTAAGCTTGAGTGTCTAATATTTTCGGGACAAACCCGGCGCCAATGCCCTGTATTTTATGTGCACCTGCTTTATCACCGCTTAAAACTGCAGAGGTATTCGGCTCAACGGCAACAATATGCACATCGCTTTTTTGCTCTTTCAAATAATTTGCTGTGCCCGTTATTGTGCCGCCTGTTCCCACACCTGCAACAAAAACGTCTATTTGTCCGTTTGTATCTCGCCATATTTCAGGGCCTGTTGTTAAATAATGCGCTTTTACGTTAGCCTCATTCTCAAATTGCAAAGGCATAAAACTGTTTTCTATTTCTTTTGTTAGCTGCTTTGCTTTATTTATTGCACCATTCATGCCCAGCTCGCCTTTTGTTAATACGAGCGTTGCGCCGTAAGCTTTCATTAAGTTTATGCGCTCAATGCTCATAGTTTCGGGCATAACCAATATTAATTTTATTTTTAAATACGCACACATAGCCGCAAGGCCTATGCCCGTGTTGCCGCTTGTAGGCTCAATTACAACGCTGTTTTCTTTTAAAATCCCCTGCTCTTTTGCAGTTTGCAGCATTTGCCACGCAACGCGGTCTTTAACGCTACCTGCCGGGTTTGAATATTCAAGTTTTACAATCAAATTAGCTTTTAAATTATATGCTTTTTTTATTTCATTTAAAGTTAAAAGCTTTGTGTCACCAATTAATTGTGTTATATTCTCATATGTTCTCATGTTTTTCCTCCTGTACTTTTATACGTTTTATTTAACTAATATTATAATATAAATTGTGATTTTGAAAGGGTTTAATTTGAAAGTTTCTGTTGTTATACCG
Source organism: uncultured Bacteroides sp. (assembly GCA_964369565.1). Classification (GTDB taxonomy): domain Bacteria; phylum Bacillota; class Clostridia; order Oscillospirales; family Ruminococcaceae; genus Ruthenibacterium. The sequence goes on from CAYJEU010000014.1 coordinate 21,175, forward strand.
AATTTAAACGGTGCCAATTGGCTTAAAGATTCTATAGAAAGCATATACAATCAAAACATGCAAGATTTCGAGCTTATTGTCATTGATAACGGCTCGCAAGATGAAAGCCTGGAAATTGCACGCAGCTATAAAGAAAAAAGCAATTATACTTTAATAGAAAACAGCGAAAACACCGGCTTTTCAGCTGCAGTTAATGCAGGCATTAAAATAGCAAAAGGCGAATTTGTTTTGCTTTTTAATAACGACGCTTTCGCTGAAAATAATTTCATTGAGCAATTGCTTTTATGCGCAAAGAGCGATGAAAAAATATTCGCTGTGCAAAGCTTGATGATACAACATTTCAACAGAGATTTATGTGATGACGCAGGCGATTATGTAACTCTTTTCGGCTGGGCATGTAAGCGCGGCGACGGAATGTATTGGCGCAGGTACCAAAAGCAAAAGCGCATATTTTCTGCTTGCGGCGGAGCAAGTTTATACCGCAAAAGCATTTTAGATGAAATAGGGCTTTTTGAAGAATTGTTCTTTGCCTATTTTGAAGATGTTGATATTTCCTGGCGTGCAAATTCACTTGGCTTTAAAAACATGTATTGCCCAAGCGCAAAATGCTACCATATTTGCGGCGCAACTACAGGCGCTGTGCGCTATAACGATTTTAAAAGCATACAAAGTGGGCGCAACAGTATTTTATTGCCTTACAAAAACATGCCCATTTTAATGTTTATTTTCAATTTCATTCCTCTTTTATTGGGTTATTTGCTTAAAGTTCTTGTGTTTGCGTTACGAGGGCATGGCGCTATGTTTTTAAAAGGCGCAAAAGAGGCATTTTCCATGTTTGGCAAAATACAAAAGCCAAAATTCCGTTTTAAAAATTTACCGAATTATATTTTAATTGAATTTTGGCTAATTGGTGGTATATTTCATTATATAGTATATAGGCTTCGACGCGCTTTAAAAATTAAATAATTGTTAATTTTAAAAAATATATTGCATTATCAGCAAAATTGATTATACTATAAATAAGAACACAAATTTAAGTTTGGAGGTTATTATGGGATTTTTTTCAAAATTAGCAGGCCTTGGCCTTTTGGCAGGTGCTGCAACCGCAGGTGTATTAATTGGCAGAAAATATGTTGATAATAAATTAAATGAAAAGGCTGAAATGATGAACGCTATAAATTTAGATAGCGTTGAAAATGCTGCAACAGCAAATACAAAGGCAAACATTACCCAAGATATTAAAAAGGCCGCAAGTGATGTTTTAGATGATGCCAAATCGGTAGTGTACCAAAAAGCCGATAACCTTGGGATTAACACTACAGAGCTTACAAGCACAGTTTGCGAAGCATCTAAAGCAATTGCAGACGCTAGCAAGGTTATTGCAGGCCAAGTTTATGATAAAACACCTTTAGTTGTAGACAAAGTTAAGGCTAAAACCCAAGAACTTATGGGCAATTCAAGCCCTAAAACCTATGTTGAGCCTATTACCGAAATTGCAACTGACGTGAATGATGAAGTTTTAAATGAAGAGGTAGCTGATATTCTAACAATTGCTGAAGAGGATATGAAATAATTATATTTTACTCTTTTTTGCACTAAAAGCAAAACCTATCATCGCGCCCACAATTCCACCCACGATATGTGTCATTTGTGAAACGTTGTCAAATACAAAAATTGCGTTAATAATTTCTTGGCCTATGTACAAAACGGCAACTAAAATAAACGTGATAGGTATTCCACCACCTTTAAAACTTGTTACCGAAGATAATATTATAAGCGCAAAAACAACTCCGCTTGCACCCAAAAGAGCGCTTTGAACAAAAATAAATTGAACAAGCCCAGTTATAATTGCCGTTATTATTATGATAACGGCAAAATTTTTAGAACCGTATTTTTCTTCAAGCAATGGCCCTATTAAAAGTATATACATAACATTACTCATAAAATGGTTAAAATCTGCATGGCCAAACACATGCCCTATAAAGCGCACGTAAGTTAAAGGGTCGCTTAAAGGGGCCCTGTAAACGCTAAATAGTAGTTGGCTTATATACCCATTTGTTATAACGCCTAAAAGCGTTGCTAAAAAACAAATTGCCGTAAAAGTTATAACAACGGGCGAATTGAATATTATTTTTACTTTTTTTGTCATTTTGTTTGCCTCATTTCAAATTATCAATAATTTATAATACAATATCATTATTTTTTATTATTTATATTATAAATTATAAATTCGTATAAAGCAAATTTTTATTAGCATTAAAAAGGCAACTCTTTCACTTTTTAGTTTTCCAATAATTATTTATTAACTTAAACAATTAAGGATATAGCTATGAAAAATTTTTTTATTATACTTTTCATTTGGATAATTATAATGTTATTATTCACTTTTCTGTTTGCATGGTTTTTTATAGATACCCAGCATCTTTATAGGCTACCAGTTTTAATTGCATTTATTTTTTCTATAATAACATATGCTTTTTATGTTCAATGTGAAAAAATTGAGAAACTAAATGCTAAAATTGATGAGCTAAAAGCTGAAAGTGAAAAAAGCTGTGATGCATGAGTATATACGCAATAAATTTTAAGCAATCACTTTTTAGCAGCATTTGAAAGGGCGTTTGTTTTGAAAAGAACAATAAATTTATCTATATGCTATTTTTTAATATTTGCACTATTTATTTTTAGTTTTGTTAACCTATTTATAGCTTTAAATGAGCAGAGCGGCATTAATAACGCATTAGATATAAATTCTATAAGCTCCGCGCAAATTGAAGAGGGTGTGTTTTTAAGTGGCACAGTTGATGATTATTTAATTAAAGAGGCTCAAAGCCTTTTAGTTCCTGCAAGCGCTAATGTTGGCGCAAATATATCTATAGCAGGCGAAAATTCAATTTATGCCATCAGGCTAAAAGATAATAAATACATTCAGCTGTTTATAAAAAACAGTGATAGTATTGAACTGCTTAATGATGTTGAAGCTTTTTTAAGCAGCGATGGTATAAATGTGCAAGCAAAAATTGTACCAAACGATTATGTAAATTATGATTGGTACAAACTTGCTTTAAAGCTTGAAACGGATAGTGAAATCAGAACTTTATTAGTAACCGATTTAGCAATTCAAGAAGTTAATTTTAGCGACACCTATCAAAAAATCCGCAATTATTCTCTGTTAATTCTTTTGGCTATAGTTCTTTTTACCGTTACCGGTGGTTTTAAAAACTTTATTTTAAAAAACAAAATCCCCTCTGATAAATGCGATGAATTTGTAATAACCGGTGATGTGCAATTTCAAAATGATAGTTATTTTGATAAATAGCAAATATTATTTTTGCTTAAACTATAAAGCAAGCTTAAACTATGCAAAATTCATACATTTATACTAAAAACCTCTTTGCTTAATATTAAGGCAAAGAGGTTTTTTATCTGTTTTTCATTTCATGTAAATTTCAAATTCACCTTAGCTCGGCTTAAACCAATGCTTTGTTTTGTTCGCTAATTTAACAAGCATAAGCATAACCGGTACTTCAACAAGCACACCCACTATTGTTGCAAGCGCTACAGGGCTTTGTGTTCCAAAAAGTGATATGGCAACAGCAACAGAGAGTTCAAAAAAATTTGAAGCGCCTATCATATATAGTTAAATAGCGCTCAAAAAAACCTATATTTGCTGATTTTGCTTTTTCCATGAAATTCTCCTTAAATTAACCACCAAATTAAAATGCCAAATAAAACATGTAAAAACCTATTAACGCCATAAAAGCTCCCATAAGTATTTTTAAAACTTTACTTAACTTTGCATATTTTTCATTCCTCGACAATTTCTCTACAAAGCCTATCGAAGTTCCGCAAATAACCGCCAAAATTCCGTGCCCTATTGAATATAGTAGCAAAAGGGTTATACCAAAAACAATATTTCCGCTTCCCGCAACTACTGCAAGCAGTGCTATCAAAACCGGCGTAGAACACGGTGATGAAAAAATTCCGCCTAAAACTCCTGCAATTAATGCGCCAACATACCCTTTTTTTGTATTCTTTGCAATTAAATAGCTCGATGGTATTATTTCGTAAATTTCCCACGTTTGCAGTGTCATAAGCATCATGATAACGCCTAAAATCAAATACCACCATGAAGAATAAGTTCCAATTAGCCCACCTGCCATAGTTGCTATAACGCCAAGCGCAGTAAATGTAATTGCCGAGCCTACTGCAAAAGTTAAAGAAAGCTTAAATGCTTTTTTTGTATTTTTCTTGCCTGTACCACCAACATAACCCACAACAAGCGGCACACTTGAAAGCGCACAAGGCGTAAAGGATGTTAAAACACCTGCTATTAGAGCTAAAACAGGAGCTATCCATGTGCTGCTTAAAATAAGTTTGGATATGCTTTGAAGTATTGCATCCATTAAACTGCTCCCATTTCTTCAAGAATTGCCAGCATTTGCTCTTGTGTTAAAGCACCGCTGTGCATTGTATATATATGCTCTTGTGTTTCATTATTTCCGTAAAGCGTAAATTGTATTTCTTCTTTTAATTCATCGCTAGGCATAAATGCTGTACCATCAGCATTTATAAAAAACTGGGAGGGTATAACTTGAAATGGGTATTTCGTGCCTGCATCGGGGTTTTCCCAAACATCAACAAATTGAATAATCGCTTTACCTTGCATTTGTTCATTTACGCTTTCAAGCACAGGCGCCATCGCTTTACATGGTTCACACTCTGTTGCACCAAAATCTACTATAATAGGCAGCTCATGCTGGGACAGTTCCTCAAAATCTGCACTTGTCACATGAAGAGGAAACTGCAAATCACTTTCTACTGTTTCAACCCCTTGGTTTTGATAAACGTATAATCCTATAATCACAGCTAACATTATAATTGGTATAACTATTTTAAGTAATTTCTTACTATTCATAAATTCTCCTTAATATTTCCCAAACTCTATATTTTAAGCACATGTTTCGCCATTGTCTTGCTGGCTTACTTTTGTAAGTTCAAAAAGTAATTTTATTGCTGCCTCGCTACCTGAAGCACTAATTTTATAATGTGTCCATTTTCCTACAAACCAGCTTTCAATTATTCCACTCTCACACAAAATTTTCATATGGTATGATAATTTCGATTGTGCAATACCCAGCGCATCAGATATATGGCACGCACATTTCTCTCCACTTTGCAGTAACTGAACAATTTGAACGCGGTTTTCATCACATAAAGCTTTGAACACTTTTCCAATTTGTTTTGCATCCATTAACATACAACACCTTTCAAATCAACAATTGTTGTTTTAATCTATTATAGCTTGTTTTCTCTAAATGTCAATAGATAAATTAAAAATTTTTGATTTGAAGAATTTAAGGATACTAATTGCACCTTAAAAAAATATAATAAAAACGCTTAACAGGATTTTATAAACCCAGTTAAGCGTTTTTTAATGATAATTTATCAAAAACCTTTAAACATGCCCAATCGCTATGCTCTTTCTATAATCCACTAATTATTTGCACTTTCTAACAACTTTAATTTTTGCAAATTAAAATCATCGACGTTTTGCATCTCTGTTAAATTTGCCCAATATCTCTTAGGCATAAGCGTCATTTGGCAGCGGGGGTTTTTGCGTGCTTTAATTGCAATAGTGTCGTAAAAACACCGCCACAGCTGCCTATAGTTTTGTTCTTGCTCACTAATTGCCGGAAGCTGCAAATTATCAAGGTTAATAATATTAACCTCTTTATCTTTATACATTAGCGCACACTTATTGCTCTCATCAAAAATCAAGAAGTTTTCATTTTGAAACCTATCACAAAAATGGTTTTTTATAAACGGCAAAACAAAATTTTTAGGTGCAATTTTCGCAACAAGAGCGCCATCAAAATCGCTAAATCGAACAAAACCTTTAAAATTATGCGCCTCTTTCAAAAGATGTTTTTCTGCATCCAAAAGCTTGCAAACAACAGGATGAGATATCATATACATAGTTTTTTTGCCATGCTGATAGCCGAATTTCAAAAAGCTCAATATTGCCATTTCTTTGTTTTCCAAACAAGATAAAAAAACAGTTTTTACTAAATTCTGTGCCTCGAATGAAATTTCTGTTTTTATTGAATTATATACTCTTTCAGAAATTGCACTATTTGTTTCAATATATATAATATCGTAAAATGATAAACTTTGTTCATCGCGCCTTACAATTTGAAAAGGAATTGTTTTATTATAGTAATGTTCATAAATACAGCACATCAACCCTTCAAATGTACCGTCATACTCATAAATTACATTCCCGCCGCTAAGCAATTTATCGCCTCACTTTCTGCAATTTTGCTTGCGATTTGTATGCCTGTGCCTTTATCTTGCAGCAACTCTATTTCCGGTGCATTAAAAAAGCTTAATTGCTCGTTGCCTATGCAAAAAGCTTTAGGATCTATAAGTGCATTTACTGTTGCATGCCTGTTTGCAAATGCAGGGTTTTTATAACTTTTGCATACTATAAAAAACTGTGCACGCTTAATAACAACACCTATGCGCTTCAAATCTTGCATATCTAGGTTTGAATTTTTACGCGCAATTCTAATTCGCATCGCACTTTTAGGGCCTATGCCCGGCACACGCAAAAGCATATCATAACTACATTTGTTAATATCCACAGGAAAAAGATGCATATTGTGAATTGCCCAATTGCATTTTGGGTCTAAATACGGGTTGAAGTTTTGATTTTCTTCGTCTAATATTTCCTCAGCTTTAAAATTATAAAACCGCAAAAGCCAATCTGCTTGATAAAGCCTGTGCTCCCTTAAAAGGGGTGGTTTTGTATCAATTGACGGCAACGCCGGGTTACTAACAACAGGTATATATGCTGAAAAAAACACTCTTTTCAAGCTATATTTATTATAAAGGCCTTGAGTCAATCTTAAAATTTGATAGTCTGTTTCAGGAGAGGCTCCTATTATCATCTGTGTACTTTGCCCAGCAGGTGCAAATTTAGGCGTGTGCTTATATTTTACAATTTCCATCTTATTTTGCTCAACGCCATTTTTTATCTGCCCCATTGGCAATAATATAGATTTTTTAGATTTTTGCGGCGCAAGCAATGTGAGGCTTTGCTCGCTTGGCAGTTCTATATTAACACTAACTCTATCTACCAAAAGGCCCATTTGATGCACTAGTGCTTCATCAGCGCCCGGTATTGCTTTTGCGTGAATGTACCCATTAAAGTTATATGTATTCCTTAATATTTCAACCGTTTTTATCATTTGCTGCATTGTATAATCTGCATTAACAAATACTGCGCTTGAAATAAAAAGCCCCTCAATATAGTTTCTTCTGTAAAACTCTATTGTTAATTTCGCTAATTCTTCAGGAGTGAACTGAGCCCTCCTTACATCATTAGAAATACGATTAACACAGTACTTACAATCGTAAACACAGTAATTGCTTAATAAAACTTTTAAAAGGCTTACACATCTACCGTCAGCTGAAAATGTGTGGCATATTCCACTTTTATCTGCACTGCCTATTCCACTTGCACTGCCTTGCCTGCTAGAGCCGCTTGAGGTACAAGCAACGTCATATTTTGCGCTATCTGTCAAAATTTCAAGTTTTTCTATGGCGTTGATAAAAGCACCCCCATTCACTGCCCTATTTATAGTACAGTTATCATGTTAAACTTCATATATAACAGCAAAACAGCTTTACCATTTTGTTTTTGTTTCCACTACTTTTCCGGCTATATAAATATTGTTTATGTCCTCGCCCATAATAATTTGTGCTTGGTATGAAGGGTTAAACGGCTGCAATATAATTGCATTATCTCTTTTAATAAATTTTTTTAATGTTCCGCTTCCCTCACCGTAAACCACAACACCCAAATCTCCGTTTTCCAAGGTGTTTTGCCTGTGAACTAACGCTAAATCTCCATCGTTAATTCGAGGCATCATGCTTTCGCCTTTTACAATTAAGTAAAAATAATTTTCCGGATTTTTAACGCTTGCATATTCGCTTCCGTAATCTTCCTCAAACGCGAGTGCATTATAGCCTGCTTTTACAGTGCCTATTATCGGAATTAAATGCTCATTACTGGGCCTTGTACTTTCTTGAAAAGATTGGCTTGTGCTTTGGGCGTCGATCCCAAGCAGGTAATCTGTTGAAACATTGAAAAAAGTAGCAAGTGTTGCTATCATTTGCGGGGCAGGTGTGCAGCGGCCGGTTTCCCATTTCCCAACTGCTTGCTGGCTTATACCTAACGCTTTCGATAAATTCGCTTGTGAAACTTTATTTATTTTGCGCAATTCTTTTAGCCTTTGTTCAAACATAACAGGCCTCCTTAAGTTAACTTAAACACATTATACTACACATTGGTGTATTTGTAAACATCAAAAAGTAAAAAAATATAAAAAAAGTTGTTAAAATGTATTGACAACAACAAATAGTTGTTGTAATATGTAAATATAAACTACAAAAAGGGGTATAACCATGAAAACTATCTTATCGTTCATTATGAAAATGTTAATTTTATTTAGCGCCATTTTTGCATTTTATCAATTTATAGCAGTAATTGAAGGCACAAGTGGGCTTGTTCAAGGTATTTTAGTTGTTGGTGCTTGTATATTACTTATTAAAAACATCTCTAAATTTGATAGCGCTTTAAAACCTAAATGCACAAAGGTTAGTGTGCCTCATGCAAGGCAGCAAAATAGTTGCCCTTCAAATTTGCGTATAGCTTAGTTTGCGTTTCTAGGTGCTTTACTTCCTTGGTGCCACCGGCGCGCTCTGTGCGCTTATAATTCTTGTCGCTCTTAGTTTTTCTTAAAGCTTTTAGTAATATTAGGCCTCTTATAGCGCTAAGGGTTCTTACGGCTATAAATGCAAGCTTACATTTAAATGGATATAAAGATATATAAAACAAAGGCGAACAGCACAATGTCTGTTCGCCTTTGTTTTATATAGTTTATCACTTTATTTCATTTACAACTCTTGCATTAATTCTTGCTTGCTTACTTGCTATTTTATGGTCATACATTTTTTTGTCTACTTTCTTGAAAAATAAATTATATTCTTCTATTGTATTCCCAACAAACAAATCATAGCCAATAGCCAGCGAATATTTTTGGTCAGAGCTTACATTAGCTCTACTAATTTGCATTGCAATTTGCTCTGTTTTTTCTTCTATAATCTTTTTATCGCAACCTGTTAATAGTGATACAAATTCATCGCCGCCTATGCGGAATGTTTTACCATATTCTTTAAAAAATTCATTTGTCGCATGGTAAGAATTTCTTATTGCGTTATCGCCTTCTAAATGCCCTAACACGTCATTAACAAGCTTCAAGTTATTCATATCTGAAATAACGCACCAAATTTCTTTAGTTTGTTTATCATCAGCAAATAAATCATTAAGCTCTGCATAATAAGCCTTAGCGTTAAGCCCGCTTGTTAAATTATCGTTAAATGAATATTCAAGTAGCATTGTTTTCATATTGTTTGCAACACTAGCAATTCGCCCTACTTCATCATTTGTATAAAGCTCACTTGGTATTTCTATTTTCATATTACCCGTTTGGGCTATATGCGATAATGATTTCTCTAGCTTTATAAGGCTTGAGCTCATGCTTTTCGAGAAGAATCTAATGAAAAACAGCACCGATAATACTAGCACAACATTTAAAACAGCACCTGATACTAACACCATCAAAACTAAATTATCATTTTTTTCTAATGCTTCATTCATTAGCTGTTCTTCTTGCAATAAGAATTCATCAATACTGCCAAAAAAATCGTTTGCGATAGGCGTTACAACTTGCAAAGCATACAACGCATCCTCATATTCACCGCCGCCAATCCAAATATCGGCAGAAAGTATCATACTATCTTTATATACGTTCTTTTCTTCAATAATTCGCATAAACTCATTTAGCTGCGAACCGCTTAAGTTTTTTGCAAACTCATCCATTTTATAGTCTAGCAAATCAAAAGCTTCTATATATGTTTCGTAATAGGCATTCTTCACATCTTCATCTTCAGCTAATAATATGTCTCTTCCTAACACGCGGCAAACATACATTTTTCTTATAATTTCACTTAGCTCTTCTTTATTTCTTACGTTATCATTAATAATTTGCTCAGAAGAAATATTAACAATAATAACAGATATAAAAGAAAGCAAACTAATACAAACAACGCTTATAATAATAAAGAATTGTAAAGGTATGAATTTTTTTTGCACAGCTGCATTATTTAACCAATTTCTAAAATTTTTCATTATACCCCCTCATATTTATTATTAAGAGCGCAAATTTATGCTCTGTTTTATTCGTTACTTTGGTAATGTACATATAGATACTGAATTTGATCTTTTATTTATAATACACTACTGCATCATCATATTATTAGTTCCAATTGACTTATTGCATATATTTTAAGCGAATTCAACTATTTTATGGCTAAAGCACAGTAATTGTAACTGTATAAAATTACCACTTTTGTATGAATTAATATTACCATAAAACCGCATGGTTGTCAATAAATTTCGCTTTACGCCACCAGCGTAACAATTCAGTGCTACGGCCATTTCACCCTTAAACCAGAAGCTTATATTATGCGCACTTATTTCTAATTAAAAACTTCACTTTCACCATCAATTGTTTTAAATTGCGCATCGTATAATTTTGTGTAAATACCATTATTTGCATATAACAAATCGTGGCTGCCATACTCTGCTATACCCTCAGCTGTAAGAACAATTATCTCATCTGCATTCTTAATTGTAGATAGCCTATGTGCAATAACTAATGTTGTTCTACCCTCTGATAACTCGTAAAGTGAACTTTGTACTTGCTGCTCTGTTTCATTGTCAAGCGCAGATGTAGCTTCGTCTAAAATCATTATTGGTGGGTTTTTCAAAAATGCCCTTGCAATACTTAGGCGCTGCTTTTGCCCACCAGAAAGGCGCACACCTTTTTCACCGATATTTGTGCTATACCCATCAGGGCAGCTCATAATAAAATCGTGCACTCGCGCTTTTTTTGCAGCTTCTATAATTTCTTCATCTGTTGCATTCGTTTTACCATACTTTATATTTTCTTTTATTGTTCCTGTAAATAAAAATATATCTTGCTGCACCATACCTATAGAACTTCGCAAACTATTTAATTTAATATCTCTAATATCAACGCCGTCAAGTGTTATAAAGCCCTCTAAACAATCATAAAAGCGCGGGATAAGCTGACACAGCGTAGTTTTTCCGCCGCCTGATGGGCCAACTACCGCAATTGTTTTGCCTGCGTTAATTTTAAATGAAATATTATTTAGCACTTCTTCATCTTCGGTATATTTAAATGTAACATTGTGAAATTCTATATCACCTTTTACATTTTTCAGCTTTATAGCATTTGGCTTATCTTTTATATCTATGTCTGTATCCATAATTTCTATAAAGCGCCTAAAGCCGCTCATTCCTTGCTCGAACTGCTGAGTAAAATTCGTAAGCCTTTGGATAGGCTGTAGAATTATATTGATATACAATAAAAATACGACTAAATCTGATAAATTCATGCTGCCGTCAATAACACAAATGCCACCTATTATAAGAACTAATGCATTGCTTATATTTGTTAGAAAACCCATACCCGATACAAACACAGCCATAGCATTATATGAAGCTTTTTTTGCGCCTTTAAATAGGCCGTTTCCCTCATTGAATTTTTCTATTTCATGTGCTTCGTTTGTGAAAGACTGCACAACCCTAATGCCGCTAATGCTATTTTCCACCTGTGAATTAACGTCCGCTATTTTTACCCTTACATCAGAAAAAGCTTTCCTCATTTTTTTACGCTTTGTAAGCGCAAACCATGCAATTACAGGAAGCATAACAAGTATGCACAATGTTAAGCGCCATTCTATATTAAATAGTATAACCGCTGAGCCAAAAAACATAACCAAAGAAATAAATACATCTTCCGGGCCATGGTGTGCAAGCTCTGTTATATCGAATAAATCGTTTAGAATTTTGGACATTATTTGCCCTGTTCGGTTTTTGTCATAATATTTGAAAGATAATTTTTGCAAATGTGAAAACAAATCTTCCCTAATATCCGCTTCTATTCTCACGCCTACCATATGTCCCCAGTAATTAATAAAAAATGTAAACAAAGATATTGATAAGTAAATGCCAACTAGTAACGCTGCCAGCAAAATTAACTCATTTAAATCCCCGTGCGGTATGGTTACATCCATTATTCTTTTTGTAACAAGCGGAAATAGCAAACCTAAACTTGCCGATGCAAGCGAGCAAGCCATATCGCATATAAATAGCCTTAAATGAGGTTTATAATAGCTAATAAACCTTTTAACAATTCCTTTATCTTCTTTTGTTTTTTCTTGAACGCTCATTTTTCACTCCTTTGATAGTCTAAGCAATCATTCTTTTTAACATGTCATCATCAATAACAATATTCGCATTCATGTAATATTACAAACTTGTATTTTTTTGCGCATAGTATTTTATTCATACAAAATTCGTGTAGGAATTGTGTATAAAAAATATAAACCCTTGATATACAAGGGTTTATATTTTTTTGGTGGAGATGACGGGTATCGAACCCGTGTCCGAAAAAAAATCCGCGATAGTATCTCCGGGTGCAGTTTGTTTACAAAATTCCCTTGGCACTAAGCGAACAAACACGCCGGTGCTTTGGTAGCTTCATCAGTTCATGGCGGCAAACAAAGCTTGATGCCGCTCACGTTCAGTGCCTAATCGACGCCTTGACCCTGCGCGGCACTATCGCAGGCAAGACGAGCGGCTAAATTAAGCCGCTACAGCTAATTTATTATTGTTAGCTATTTTTTTTGAGGCGATTAAAGTGTGGCCCCACCACTACCCGCTGCTCTCGTTTCCTTCTCCCCGTCGAAACCTTTACATCCCCACGTTGATTATATTATACCACAAATCTTGTTTTTTATCAATCGAATTTTGGATTTTGCAAAACAAACTATTAGTACATTACAAAATATTTTTCACTATTGTAATAAAAAGCTATCAATAAAACCAAGCATATCATTTGGCAAAGATATATTAATATTTATTGTATTATCGCTGTTACTATTAATATCTTTTCTATACTCTCCGCCTATATTATCACGAAATATTGCGCCGTAAGTTTCAGCTATATTAATAAAGCTCATCTGCTTACATGCAAGCATTTGCCTTTTAACATGCTCAGTTGAGCCCCCATATAAATCATCGCCAACCAGCGGATGGTTTATACTGCTAAAATGCACCCTAATTTGATGTGTGCGCCCGGTAATTAATTTAATTTCAAGCAGTGAATAGTGCTCGTTTTGCTGCAAAGTTTTATATTGCGTTATGCTTTTTTTGCCGCTAGATGCTACTGTTCGCTTTATAAACGAATTTTCTAAGAGTGCTATTGGCAGGCAAATTTCACCGCATTTCGCTGTTTTACCATGAACAATTGCAATATACGTTTTGCTTACATTTGCCGCAAGTATGGGCGCCGCATACTCGTTAAGCGCGCATAATACAAGGCCCGATGTGTTTTTATCAAGCCTGTTAATTGGCCTGAAAATTTTGCCTTGTCCCCTTTTTTTCATTAATGCGCAAAACGCATTTGCAAGCGTGCCGTCTTTATAATTTAGCGTTGGGTGCACTGTTTGGCCGGCAGGCTTATTTATTAGCATTGCATGTTCATCTTCATATACAATATCAATAGGTAAATTTTGCGCTATAACGTGGGTTAACTCATCACTTGGCAATTTAAAACAAACGCTTTTCCCCGCCTTTATTCTCTCGTTTGTTTTAATGCTTTTTTCATTTAAATAAAAGCCGCCGTGGGTTTTCACACTGCGTGAAAGCGACGAGCTCACAGCTTTTTTTCGCAAGAAATCCCTTAAAAGCATATTGTGTTCATCGGCTTTAACTTCGAATGTCAAAAACAATTTTTCACCTCAGATTTTTTATTATTAAAGTTCTCAAATCTTGTTAAACGCTTGCAATTGTGCTATAATAGCGTTAATACTAAAACATACGGCGGCGCGGCGCTTTTTGCGTCGTGAGGAAAGTCCGGGCTCCATAAGGGAACGGTAACTGCTAACGGCAGCCGGGGGTGACCCTAGGGATAGTGCAACAGAAATAGACCGCCATAAAGGTTTCCTTTGTGGTAAGGATGGAAAGGTGCGGTAAGAGCGCACCAGCATTTTTGGTAACAAATTTGGCTCTGTAAACCCTACCGGGAGCAACGCCCATATAAAAGCTATGCGTACCCTGCGCGCTTTTGGAGGCGGCTAGAGTTTTGTGGCAACACAATTCCCAGATAGATCGTCGTTTAATACAGAACCCGGCTTACGGTTTAGTATTGTTAAAACTCCGCTGAAAAGCGGAGTTTTAA
>CAYJEU010000015.1:0-35441 GCA_964369565.1 uncultured Bacteroides sp.
CACCCTTTATTTTAGCCGTTAGGGAGTAATCCGAACACGCCTATTTTGGCAAATTTATGCGCTATGCTGTGTTATCCTCACTCGCAATACAAATAGTATTACTCGCTCGTCTGCCTTGCCTACCACAAAATTTGCACAAAATAGGTTCAAAGAATTTTTTATACCGCCAAAAGTTCTAAAACAAGAAAGTGCGGTGAAGTAAGGCTTTCGCCTTACGAGGTGCACTGCCGCAGTTTTCGGGCTTTTGGCTAAATAAAAAACGAGTTCGTATTATTCCCTAACGGCTAGCCTTAAAAACAAAAAGCATATGTAATTTTAAAACATTAAGGAAAACGAATATGAATGTTAAAATAAGTGCTATAAAAAGCGGCGGCGAAGTTATTGCACCGCCCGGAAAAAGTATGGCGCACCGCGCGCTTATTTGCAGCGCATTAACAGCCGGTACAAGCACATTGCACGGCATTATCCCCTCTGAGGATATGCGTGCTACCATGCGCGCTCTAACATTGCTTGGCGCAAAAATACACTATGACGAAAAAAGCCATAAAGCTGAAGTTGAGGGCGTTTTCGCAAACGGCGGCAGTTTTAAAGTGCCTACAAAAAAAATAAACTGTGGCGAAAGCGGAAGCACACTGCGCTTTTTAATTCCAATTTTCAGCTTAAACAACGCTAAAAATGTATTTTGCGGTAGCGGAAAATTAATGCAGCGCTCGCAGAGCGTTTACCAAAATTTGTTTTCACAAAAAGGGCTTTGTTTTTGCCAAACGCCCGATAATATAACAGTTGACGGTGCACTCTTGGCAGGCGATTATACCGTAAACGGCAATGTAAGCAGCCAGTTTATAAGCGGCCTTATATTTGCGCTTAGCCTTTTAAAAGACGATAGCACCATAACTGTTGCCCCCCCGTTTGAAAGCGAAAATTATGTGCACTTGAGCTTGCAAGTTATGCAAAGTTTTGGCGTTAATATAGATTTTGTTAAGCCCTACACATTTAAAATTAAGGGCGGGCAAAACTACAAAGCACAAAACTACACAGTTTTCGGTGATTATTCACAGGCCGCATTTTTTGCGGTGCTTGCGGCAACGGGAGGCAAAAAAATAACAATAAGAAATATTCAAAACAACACATTACAAGGCGACGCTGTTATATTCGATATTCTTAAAAATTGCGGCGCTGTTATTGAGAAACACAGCGATTATATAACTGTAAGCCATGGCGAGTGCCCGCTTAAAGCCTTTGAAGCCGACATTGCAAACTGCCCCGATTTAGGGCCTATTTTAATGGTGCTTGCGCTTTTTTGCGAGGGAGAAAGCGTTCTTAAAAACGCCTCACGCCTACGCGATAAAGAAAGCGACCGCATAGCGGCTATGCAATGTGAAGTGCATAAAATAGGCGGCGAAATTAGAGCTAGCGAAAACGAAGTTTATATAAAAGGCACAAGGCAAACGCTTAAAAGCTCTGATGAGCTAAGCTCGCATAACGACCATAGAATTGTTATGGCAATGAGTGTAGCTTGCGCTGAAATAGCGGCAAAAGGCGGCGGTGAAAGCGAAATATCCGATGCACAGGCTGTAGAGAAATCTTACCCTAATTTTTTCGAGCACTTAAATTTGTTTTTATAAAGCACAAGCTAATTATTAACACCCAATTTTTCAAACAAAAAGCTATTAATTCCCTTCACAATATCAATTATAAAATTTTTATACAATATTATTAATTTTAACGGAGAGTACACTTATGAAAATTAACACAAATTATGCAAACCTACAAGAGAGCTATCTGTTTTCCACAATCGCAAAAAAAATAACTGAGTTTACACAAAGCAACCCTGATAAAGAAATTATTCGCCTTGGCATAGGCGATGTAACTTTGCCTTTGGCAAAGCCTGTAATTGATGCTTTGCACAGCGGCGCAGACGAAATGGCGCAAAAAAGCACTTTTAAAGGCTATGGCCCCGAGCAGGGCTACCCTTTCTTGAAAGAAGCTATCGCAGGCTATTATGCAAAGCGCGGTGTAAGCTTGCAAACAGATGAAATTTTTGTATCCGACGGTGCAAAAAGCGACGTTGCCAATATTCTTGATTTATTCGATAGCGACAACACTGTTCTTGTTACAAACCCAGTTTACCCTGTTTATGTAGACACAAATATAATGGCAGGGCGCAAAATAATTTACGCTAATGCCAACGAAGAAAACAACTTTTTGCCAATGCCCAATAAAGATGTTAAAGCAGATATTATTTATTTGTGCAGCCCAAATAACCCAACAGGTGCGGTTTACGATAAAACAGGCCTTACTTTATGGGTAAACTATGCTATTGAGAATAATGCGGTTCTTCTTTTTGACGCCGCTTACGAGGCATTTATAACAGAAGATGTGCCACACAGCATTTACGAAATTAACAACGCTAATATGTGCGCAATTGAGTTTTGCTCGCTTTCTAAAACAGCAGGCTTTACCGGCACAAGGTGCGGTTACACAATTGTGCCTAAAGAGCTTAGCAGAAACGCTGCTTCATTAAACAAAATGTGGCTAAGGCGCCAAACAACAAAATTCAACGGTGTTCCTTATATTATTCAAAAAGCGGCGGCGGCAGTTTTCACCGATGAAGGCCAAGCGGCAATTAAAGAAAATATTGAATATTACAAAATAAATGCCGAAGTAATTGCACAGGCGCTTAAAGAGTGCAACTGCACATTTTACGGTGGCGTAAACAGCCCTTATTTATGGCTAAAATGCCCTAACAACATGCCCTCTTGGGACTTTTTCGATTACCTCTTAAGCACAGCCGGCGTTGTGGGCACACCGGGCGCAGGCTTTGGCGATTGCGGCGAAGGCTATTTCAGGCTAACAGCTTTCGGCGATATGGAAAAAACAAAAATTGCGGCAGAACGTTTAAAAGCGGCTGTTTTAGCGCTTGGCAAAGCATAATTTTACCTTTAAAGCAAATGCAAAATTAGTGAATCTGCCTAGAATTTCTAACACAATTTCATTTCTAAAAAATATAATGTATTAATGTACATAGCCAAAACTATTTGCAAGCATTTGTGCTTCAAACAAACATTTGCACCATGTATTACTTATATTTTTAAAGAGGTGAATTATGTTAAAGCCAACCAATTTATTAAAAGCCGCTAAAATGAAAGATACATTCGCAAAAAACCATCCGGACTTTATGCTGTTTTTAAAGCAATTGCAAAAACAGGCCTTAAAGCAAGGCAGTTCCATTGAAATACTTGTGCATACAAGTGACGGGAAAACTCTTAATACCATGCTAAAAATTGAAAAAGAAGACGAAGAAATTATAAATTTATTTTTATAATGTGCACGTTTTAATTTTTACAAGAACACTTTGCACAAAAACCATTTTGTAAAAAATTAATTTTTCACTATTAAAAACCAAAAATATATTGTAATAAAAAGGACTAAAAATGCTAAATTTTAAAAGCGATTATTTGCAAGCAGCACATGAAAATATATTAGTGCGAATTGCAAATGAGGCGGCGAATAAATACACAGGTTACTCCGCGGATGATGTTTGTGAAAGCGCAAGAAACAGAATTAAGGCCGCTTGCGAAAACGAAAATTTGCAAATTCATTTTTTAGTGGGCGGCACACAAACCAATGCTCTGGCTTTGGATGCCCTTTTGGGCAAATGCGGCGCAGTTATATCGGCTAAAACCGGCCATATAGCCGTGCACGAGGCAGGCGCCATTGAGGCTACAGGCCACAAAGTTATTGAGCTTTGCGCAACAGACGACGGCCGCTTACAAGCAGAAGATGTAAGGGCTTATATGCAAAATTTCACACAGGACGAAACCGCAGCGCATATGGCGCAACCTGAAGTGGTTTATATATCGCAAAGCACCGAGCACGGCGCTATTTATACAAAAAAAGAGCTGCTTGCGCTTCGCAGCGTTTGCGACGATTATAACTTGCGCCTTTTTGTAGACGGCGCTCGGCTGGGCTATGCGCTTATGGCAAACGGCGCAGATGTTACCTTGCCGTTTCTAAGCCGCATTTGCGATGCATTTTACATTGGCGGCACAAAAGTTGGTGCGCTTTTTGGCGAGGCTCTTGTGTTTAGCGAAAAAAACTTTAGCAAGGGCTTTTTAACGCTTATGAAAAGGCGCGGTGCACTTTTGGCAAAAGGCTATTTACTTGGTATGCAATTCGACGAGCTTTTTAAAGATGATTTATACTTTAAAATAAGCGCACATGCCATTGAATGTGCTAATATAATAAAGCGCGAATTAGCGCAAAAAAACTATGAATTGTTTTGTAATAACCCCACAAATCAAACATTTGTTGTTTTAAGTGAAGCAAAGTATAATCATATATCAAAATATGCAGAGCTTCAAATATGGCAGCCGCCTGAAAACGGAAATGTTATAGTGCGCATTGCCACAAGCTGGGCAACAGATATAAACGAAGTTAAAGAGCTTTTAAAGCTATTTGATTAGTAAATATTTAATATTTAAAAAATTATATAATATATGAAAAGCAAAAAACAAAAATAACGGAGACTAATAATGGATAATAAAATTAAAACACGCTTTGCGCCCAGCCCTACAGGATATATGCACATAGGCAATTTAAGAACAGCGCTTTATGCTTATTTACTTGCCAAAAGCACAAACGGAAAATTTATTTTACGCATTGAAGATACCGACCAAGTGCGCTTAGTTGAGGGCGCAAGTGATGTTATATTAAACACATTAGAAACAACAGGCCTAAACTACGATGAAGGCCCAAATGTGGGCGGCGAATTTGGCCCTTATATACAAAGCGAGCGTGCAAGCATTTACCACGAGCATATTGATAAGCTTATAGAAAGTGGCCATGCATACAGATGTTTTTGTACAAAAGAGCGCCTTGAAGCTCTACATGAAGATGGCGAAATTGGCGGCTACGATAGACACTGCCGCAATTTAAGCAGCGAAGAAGTGCAAGAAAAGCTAAACGCAAACACTTCTTATGTAGTTAGGCAAAAAATGCCTTTAGAGGGCACAACAAGCTATTATGATGAAGTTTTCGGCGAAATTAAAACAGAAAACAAAGAACTGCAAGACCAAGTTTTGCTAAAAGCCGACGGCATGCCCACCTATAATTTTGCACATGTTGTAGACGATTACTTAATGCAAATTACACATGTTGTGCGCGGTAGCGAATATATAACGTCAACGCCGAAATATGTGCTTTTATACGACGCCTTTAATTGGCAGCGCCCAAAATATGTACATTTACCGCTACTTATGGGCCGCAGCGAAGACGGCAGCGTTAGCAAGCTTTCAAAGCGCCACGGCGCGGTTAGCTTTGCAGATTTATTAGAGCAAGGCTATTTGCCAAATGCTATTTTAAACTATATTGCGCTTTTAGGCTGGTGCCCGAAAGATAGCAACGAAGAATTCTTCAATTTAGACGAGCTTAAAAATGCATTTTCAATTGACGGCGTTAGCAAATCGCCCTCTGTTTTTGATTACGACAAACTATTATGGTTTAACGGCGAGTATATTAAAAAGCTTACCGCAGAGCAGTTTTTGCAATATGCCCTACCCTATTTAAAGCAAGCACTTCCGGCATTCACAGGCGAGCAACATGAAAAAGTTGCCGCTTTACTAAGCTCGCGCACAGCTATTTTTAGCGAAATACCAAATAAACTTGAATTTTTAGCAAAAGCATTGCCTTGCACAGCCGAGGACTATGTAAATAAGAAAAACAAAACAACGCCGCAAGGCTGCCTCTCAATGCTAGAAGGCGCTTACAGCGTTCTGGAAAGCGTGCAAAACTGGCAAAACGACGAGCTTTTCGCTGCGCTTAAAGCTTATGCAGAGCAAAGCGAAATTAAGGCTGCGGCGTTAATGTTTGCCGTTCGCATAGCAGTTGCCCGCATTAGCGTTACCCCCGGTGGCGCAAGCGAGCTTATGAGTGTGCTTGGAAAAGAAGAAACCCTAAAGCGCATAAAAGAGCAAATTGAAATGCTTAAAAATTGCTAAAATGCGTTTAAATTACACATAAAAGAGCACAAAAAACAGTCCCCTTTATTGTACAGTGGTTTTTGTAAAATGTAGACAATATAAGTTTACACACACAAACACAAAACAATAAAGGGGATTTTATTATGATTAAAATGGCAGAACTTGCACCAAATTATATTTTTGATATTTGCGAAGACAGCGAAAGAGAAATAAACTATATCGCTGTAAAAGAAGATAGCTATGTGCGCCATCACTACGATTTTTCACGCAATATAGAGGAAGCTTAAAGTTTTACATAGCCATATTAACCTGTTTCAAACGCTACAAGCTAAGTGCTATGCTTTGGGCTGCTAATCTAAGCTCTAAACGCTAAGCTCTATACCGGCTCTAACTACTCTTAATATAGTAACTAAAAGCTAAGCGTTAAGCTCTACCCATTCCTCTAAGCATAAGTTACTTTGCATAATAATGCTTGCGGCTTCTTTGCCAACATATCTATAGTGCCACGGCTCATAGGCAATGCCGGTTATGTGTTCTTTGCCTCTTTGGTACCTTAAAATAAAGCCGTAATCTGCGCAGTTTTCTAAAAGCCAATTAAAATGCTCTGTTTTCTCAAATTTCTGCGTTAAATCATCATTTTCTTTGTACCATTCCTTAGATGTTATATCTGCGGCAAGGCCTAAATTATGCTCAGACGTATATGGCCTTGCAACCCACATTGCCGCTTGTTTTTCAGCCTCACTGCGCATAAAACCCTCTTTTATAAAGCTTTGCACCTTATTTTCATAAAGGGTTGCCTGCCTTTCCGGTGTGCGATAAGCTGAAACTAAGTACAGCTCTAAACCCGCCTGTTTTGCCGCATTTAACATAGCTTCAAGCTCATCTGCCGCTCTTTCATCAAACAGCCTGTTGTCATAGCCCTCTATCAGGCGCATTTCAGCATCAAAACCCTCTTTAAGAGGGTTTTGCGCGTTTACAAGTATCATATTCCAATCTTCGAAATACGTTGATGCCGGCATACTTTTTGATGCACTGCTATCAAGCGAGCCACTATTAGTGCTATTTGAAGAAGATGGGTAACTATTCATGCTATCGCTCTCGCTTTCATTTGTACTCATGTCATAAGAATCCACATTGTCGCTATTTTGCTTATCGTCTATCATACTGCTGGTGTTTTCGCTTAGTGATTGCGGTATATTGTTTGTAGATTTTGAATTATCCGGTGCATCGTCATTTCCAAAACAAGCTGTAAAAAGCAAGGAAAAAACGCATGTGCACACAAACACCTTAATAATTGCTGCTTTTTTCATTTTGACAACTCCTTTTTAGCGTGCCCATTGTCAAAATATTATATTGGCAAAGGGCATTGCTATTGTAAATTGCCGGTTGATAGCATTACCGCACTAAGTGCAGCCAGTGGCGCTGTTTCACATCGCAATATGCGTGGCCCTAGGCCAACAATTGCACAATTTGCATTTTTTGCAATTTGCGCTTCCTGCGGTGTGAAACCTCCCTCGCTGCCTGTAATTATAGCAACGCTTTTTGTTTTTGCATCAATCCGGCTATGTATAGGGTTGCCCTCGCTTTGCTCATAGCAAAAAATTGCCTGCTCAAATTCAGCTGTTTCCTTTATCATTTCTGTATAATTTAATGGTAAATATACTTTTGGTATAACTCCCCTGCCGCATTGTTTTGCGGCTTCGTGCGCTATTTTATTATAGCGCTCATTTTTTTGTTCTTCTTTTTTAGGCGTAACAACGCAGTTTTTACTAAAAAACGGTTTAATGCCAATTGCGCCAAGCTCCACAGCTTTTTGAATAATAAGTTCAAGCTTATCTTGCTTTGGGTAGCCTACATATAGCATAACCGAAACGCTTGGCTCTGATACAGATTTTTCACAGGTATTTATTGCCACGTGCACTTCGCTTTTTAAAACTTCGCTTACAGTGCAAAAATAATCCATACCGTTGCCGTCGCACAAAATTAAGCTATCACCCGGCTTAATGCGCATAACATTAGCCGAGTGATGAGCGTTTTGCCCGCTTAAAACAGCGGTTTTATCATTTGCGTTTAAATTTGTTTCAAAATATCTGTGCGGCATATATTTTCCTTATCACATAGCCATTAGAGAATAAAACGAACTCGTTTTTTATTTAGCAAAAAGCCCGAAAACTACGGCAGTGCACCTCGTGAGGCGAAAGCCTTACTTCACCGCACTTTCTTGTTTTAGAACTTTTGGCGGTACAAAAAATTCTTTGAACCTATTTTGTGCAAATTTTGTGGCAGGCAAGGCAGACGAACAAGTAACACTTGCTGTATTGCGAGTGACGATAACGCAGCATAGCACATAAATTTGTCAAAATAGGCGTGTTTGAATTACTCCCTATTGCCTATTTTTTGTAATATTTAAAATTTCTTTTTCAAGTTTTTCAAGCTCTTTATTAGAGTAGTTTTTGCTGTTTTTAACATAGTTTTCAAGGCTTCTAAGCGCATCGAAAACTTTAGTGTGCGCCGCGCTTTGCGCTTTGCCGCCTGCGCTTTGAGAATGTTGTTTATGCGAGTGCTCGTTTCGTTTTATCAGCTCACGCGCGCCATATTCCACTTGCTTATCAGCTATTAAGTCCCAAGCGTCGCCATTATAAGGCACAAATGTTTCAAAGCCCAGTTCCTCTTTTATGCGTTTTTCCATAGCAACAGTGGCATCTTCGTCGCCGTGGTTTATAAACATGCGCACAAGTGGGTTTTGAGCAAATTCTTTCGCCCAGCGCACAAGGCCGTTGCTGTCTGCGTGGCCGCTAACGCCCCTTAGTGCGGTTATTTGTGCGTTAACTTCTATGTTTTCACCAAAGAGCTTAACGCTTTTTGCGCCCTCTAAAAGGCGGCGCCCCATAGTTCCTGCCGCTTGGTAGCCAACAAATACAATTGTGCTGTCTTCTCGCCATAAATTGTGTTTTAAGTGGTGGCGAATTCTTCCCGCTTCGCACATGCCGCTTGCGGAAATAATAACTTTAGGCATCTTATCGAAGTTAATAGCTTTTGAGTCATCTGCGCTTAAACTGCGCCTTAGCTGGCTGAAATCCAATGGGTTTACATTGCGTCTTAGCATTGCGGCAGTTTCTTCATCGCAATAGTCCCAAACATTTTCCTTGAAAATAAGCGTTGCCTCATTTGCGAGCGGGCTATCGACATAAACGGGGAAATTATCGTGCCCTTTAATGCGTTTTTGCTCAATTATCTCACGGATAACATATAAAAACTCTTGCGTTCTTCCAACGGCAAATGCAGGTATTACCACATTTCCGCCCCTATCGAATGTGCTTTGCATAATTTCAGCAAGCTCTTTTGTATAATCGGGCACTTCGCCGTGGTTCCTATCGCCGTAAGTGCTCTCCATAACAACATAATCTGCGCTGTTAATATAGTGAGGGTCTTTTAAAATAGGGCGCTCTATATTGCCAATGTCGCCCGAGAACACTATTTTTTTCTCTACTGCGTTTTCTTTTGCAAACACTTCAATGCTTGCACTGCCCAATAAATGGCCCGCATCAACAAAACGCACTTTAAGGCATGGCAGCGGCTCAAATATTTCGTTATAGCGCACATATTTGAAAAGCTTTAAAGCAGCCTCTGCATCCTTCATTGTGTAAACAGGCTCTATTAACGGCCTACCTGCGCGCTCGTTTTTGCGGTTTTGCCATTTTGCTTCACTCTCTTGAATATGTGCACTGTCTTTTAACAAAATAGAGCACAAGTCCTCGGTGGCGTCTGTGCACCATATTTCGCCGCTAAAGCCGTGCTTAACAAGCCACGGCACCATTCCTGCATGGTCTGTATGCGCATGGGTTAGCAAAACTAAATCAATCTCTGAGGGTGAAATAGGTAATTCCTCGTTTACATAAACGTCGATGCCTTGCTCCATACCGCAATCAATCACAATATGCTTGCCGTCTACGCTAAGCAAATTAAGCGAGCCTGTAACTTCTCTTGCAGCTCCTAAAAATTCTAATGTCATAAAGCATTTCCTTTCTCGGTTTTATTCGTTTTCTAAATATCCAAATGGCAAAATGTCGCTAACTTCAACAACACCCTCGCGCATAAACTGCGCAACACTGCACTGTAAAACATAACCACAGCCGCTATCTGCCATAAAGTGCTCGGGCGAATAGCGCGGCATAGACCTTTGCGCGAGCATACTCATTATAACGCCGCCATGCGTAACACAAGCGGCTTGCTCAATATTATTTTTCATAAGGTGTTCAAACATGCGCATAATAACATCGTTGCACCTAACGTGAAACGCCTGCCCGCTCTCGCCGCCTTGCGGCGTATATTTAACTTTAGGGTCAATCCATTTTTTGAAGTTTTCGTCGTCCACAAGGCTTTTAATATTGCGCCCTTCAAATTCTCCAAAATGGTTTTCACGTAAATCGTCTATTATTATTTTATCCTGCGCGCTTTCAAAAAGAACTTGCGCGCTTTCTATTGCCCTTGCCATCGGGCTTGAAAAAACAGTATTCACATTTGGGTATGTGAATAATTCTTTTAATTGCAAAAGCCTGTTTTTTCCCTCTTCGCTAAGGCTTTCATTTGTGCCGGCGCCCATGTAAAGCCCCTGCTCATTGCCTTTTGTTATGCCATGACGTATTAAATAGAGCCTGTAATTCTTCATATTAATTCCTTTAAAAATATTATAAAAAAATTTTTTACGGTAAAAATACCATATTTAGATATGCGTTTTAATACTTTGCGTATATATAGCTAAATGTGCGGAAAAGGGGGTAATTTTATATGTTTTAACAATAATTTTAGGC
The DNA here is from genome assembly GCA_964369565.1 of uncultured Bacteroides sp. Classification (GTDB taxonomy): domain Bacteria; phylum Bacillota; class Clostridia; order Oscillospirales; family Ruminococcaceae; genus Ruthenibacterium. Next base: position 10,793 of record CAYJEU010000015.1, read on the forward strand.
TTTACAAATTGTTTTTTATGTTATATAATTTACAATAAGTAAAAACTCAAAGCACATATAAGGGGTTAAACATGATTAGCGATTTTAATCGGATAATTACATTGCTACGCAAAGAAAAAGGTGTAACTCAAAAACAAGCGGCAGAAGATTTAGGGGTATCGCAAGCGCTTCTTTCTCACTACGAGAAGGGCATACGTGAATGCGGCCTTGGTTTTGTTGTGCGTGTTGCCGATTACTATAATGTGTCTTGCGATTACCTATTAGGGCGTAGCGCAGAGCGCAGCGGGCTTACAATGTCTGTTGAAGAAATTCCCAGCCCTGATTTAGTTAAAGACGGCATATTCCGCGGCAGTGTTCTACCCACTTTTAACAAAAAAATAATATCTAACAGCTTAAATATAATTTACGATAAGCTTAACAACTGCCCCGACAAAGGGCTTGTTAGTGAAATATCGGCATATTTGATGCTCGCTATATACAAAATGTTCAGGTTATTATACCATTCAGAGCCGAAAAACTCAAGCAGCATGTTCAGCGTGAAAAAGGGCACATATTCCGGCTATAGCGACGCCGCTATGCGAATTGCAGAGGCAAATGTTAGGGCCATTTTAGCGGGCGAAGATATTGGAATGGGCAAGCCCCTTAAAACAAAACAGGCTTTTAGGCTAACAACCGAGAGCCTTGAAAAAGATTACCCTCTTTACGCCAGCAGCCTGCTTAATTTAATTAAAACAGGCGAAACAAGAATTGATAAATTTGGCGACGTTTAACTTATTATGAAATTTATCCCCATGCGGCAATGCCGCGTGGGGATTTTATTATTTACACTGCCTGTATGTTAGGCGGGTAATACTCTTTGTATTGCAATAAAGCAAAACACAGCTGAATAAAATTAGTTAAAAAACAATGTGACGAGGTTACTGCGTAACGAGGTTACTGCCTATTTGCCTACAGTTACTGTCCAGTTAAGTTCATCTTTTGTGCGGCCCCATTGAATATCGGTTAATGTTTTATAAAGCCTTTGTGTAATTTCACCTGCGTTGCCATCGCCTATAACTGCGCTTTGCCCTTTGTAGCAAAGCTCTTTAACAGGCGATATTACCGCCGCTGTGCCCGTTCCAAACACTTCCTCTAAATCTCCGTTTTGCGCAGCGCTCATTAAATCATCAATAGCTATTCTGTTTTCAACTACCTCATAGCCCCATTTTTTGCAAAGCTCAATGCACGAAGCCCTTGTAACGCCCGGCAAAACTGTGCCTGCGCACGGCGCTGTATGTATTTTGCCCTTTATTTTGAAGAATATATTCATACTGCCAACTTCTTCAACATATTTTTTTTCAACACCATCAAGCCAAAGCGCTTGTGCATAGCCGTTATCATTTGCTTTTTCACCGGCTTTTATGCTTGCCGCATAGTTGCCGCCGCATTTATATGCGCCTGTAAGGCCCGGCGCCGCACGAATATATTCATCTTCAACATAAATGCGCACAGGCTTTATGCCCTCTTTATAATATGCCCCTGAAGGCGAACAAATTATAATAAAGTAATAAGCCCTCGACGCTTTCACCCCAAGGCCAACATCTGTTGCAAAAACAAACGGGCGCAAATAAAGGCTAGCATCAGGTGAATGTGGAACCCAGTCTCTATCTACATTTACAATTGTTTTAACTGCTTGTAAAAAATCTTCAACAGGAATAGTAGGTATACACATGCGCCCACAGCTATCTGCAAAGCGCATTGCGTTTTTTTCAGGCCTAAACAGCAAAATTTCACCGTCATTTGTGCGGTATGCCTTCATGCCCTCAAACACCTCTTGCGCATAATGAAACACAACGCTTGCAGGGTCTAGCGATAAATTTCTATATGGCTCAACGCTTGCATCATGCCAGCTTTTCCCCTCTTCATATTTCATAATAAACATATGGTCTGTAAAAATTTGCCCAAAACCCAATTCGCTATCGTTTGGCTTTTGTTTTGGGTTTTGCGTTTTTGTTATTTTAATATCTAGCATTATTTTCCCCTCTTTTGCTTTATTTTCATAAATTGGCATGTTAACGCTTGCACTTCACACGCCTAAAATAATAATGTAATAATCTTTATAACCTATAAAACTATTTATATACTTTCCCAAATACAATAAATATTATTAGCTTTTATATTATAAAATCATAAATTGATTTTTTGCATATACTTGTGCTATAATATATTTCGTAAAAATCACTTTAATCCTTTTGCTTTTTCACTTTTTTCTTTGGCACTTTAAGTATTGGCTCTAAAATATCAATAAGCTTTTTACAAAGTTTTGCATCTTCTATATCAACAATATAGTACTCCTTTGTTGCACCTTTGTAAGGAAATGCTGTTTGCGCATGTTTCATTATTTGTTCCACTTCACTGTGCGCTTTCAAAAAAACCGTATTGTCACACACTAAAAATATTGGCTTATCGTTAATATATATCATAAACTCGCCAAACATTTTTTTAGCTCTAATTGCACCGAAGCTTTTTAATTGCTCAAGTGTAAATTCAATATAATCAGCAGATGTTGCCATTTACCAGCCTCTTTTGTGCATATTGCAAAGTATTAGTTATAAAATATAACCGCGAAATAATTATACTTAAAGTATAATACCACCAATTTAAACAAGGAGTTATTATGAAATTTGAAGCAATTTTATTGGATATGGACGGCCTAATGTTTGACACAGAAACATATAATGATTTAGCGTGGGCTAAAGCTTGTGAGCAAACAGGGTATAGTATAACCGAGGAAATACTTACTCTTACGCGCGGGGTTAACTCTAAAAAATCAAAGGAAATTATGCTTGAGCACTTGGGCAAAGACTTCCCTTATGACAAAATTCACTCACTTGTGCGCACATATTGGTATGGCATGTTAGATGAACATGTTCCGCATAAAGAGGGGCTTTTAAATTTTTTAAATAGCGCAAAAGAGAAAAACTACAAAATTGCGGTGGCAAGCAGCACAAAGAAAGAGCAAGTTATTAAAAACTTAAAGAAAGCAAATGTATATGATTTTATTGATATAATTGCATGTGGCGACGAAGTTAGAAACTCGAAGCCTGCACCCGATATTTTTTTACTTGCCGCACAAAGGCTTGGGGTAAGCGCACAAAACTGCCTTGTGCTTGAAGACAGCTTTAACGGTGTGCGTGCAGGGCATGCGGCAAAGTGCACTGTAATAATGGTACCCGATAAAGACCAGCCTGATGAAACCATAAGCGCACTGCCTTATAAAATTGAAAAGAATTTAAACGAGGTTATACAATATTTATAACCTGCAATAAGCGCAAACTACAATATAGTTTACAATAAAACTTAAACTTTGCTTTATGCGTTTAAAATTAATACATATAATCGTCGCTGTCGCCGTAAATTTCAACATAACCGCAGTTTTTATCTACACTTTTAAATAAATATAAAATTGCCATTACAGCGCCAAAAAACACGCCAAGGCCCACAAGTAAATTTATGAATGTTTTCATAATATTCTCCTTTTAATTAATTATTGTTTTTGAATAAAACAAAGGTTTTTTGCGAGTAAAACATAATTTAGTAAAGTGATATATTAATTTTTCAGCTTTAATTTGCAAAAGCGAGCGTTCACTTTTCATTTATATATTTACCCAATTTTACCCTTATATCTGCTTTATTTATATCTCTTATTCTATTGTGCCATATACCGCAATTTTTTTCAAGTTATTATTATAAAATAAACGTAAAAATATTTAAGCTTTTAACCTACTATTCGTAATTTGTTTAATAATAAGGGTTAATTACTATTATAGCAAAAAATTTATTTATTACTATATAAATTATACCATCGTTTTTCATCGCAAAGCATTTGACTTTAAAAGCTTGCGTAAAATTTTCAATGAATGTTAAGGAGATTTTATGTCTGATTTACCCATGTTTTTATCTGCCGACGCGCCTTTTGTAGAAATTTTAGGCCCTTTACACCTAACTTATTTAGCCTTTAGCATCGCCTGCGTAATATTTTTTATTATTCGGCACGATTTAATTAAAAAGCACAGCGAAGTTTTGCGTAAAGTATTTTTATGCGCTTTGCTTTTCCAGCAAGTGTTCTTGCTTTATGGCTGGTATGCGCTTTGCACGCCAAACTTCTTAACAGAGGGCTTGCCGTTACAGCTTTGCAGGGTTGCATCGCTGCTAACAATAATTTACTTGTTCACCAAAAATATTGCTTATATGGACGTTATATGTTATTTTAGCATATTTGCACTTGTTTCACTTTTCTACCCACAGCAAGTTTATAATTTTTCGCATATAAGCGGTTTGTCTTATATGATAAACCACCTTATAACTGTACTTATACCTATTTATGCGCATATATGCACGGGCTGGCTACCAAGCTGGCGCAGTTACAAAAAAGCCGCTTTTGCATTTACATTATACTTTGCAATTATAACAATAGTAAACCCAATACTAGGCGCAAGTTATTTTTACCAAGTAAACAGGCCTTTTTTCCACGATTGGCCCGCGATTTTGTTCTCTGCAACATCTTATGCAGTGGCAATAGTTGGCTTTGCGGTTTTTACATTTATAGTTATTTTCATAAAAAAGCATAACAAGAACTACAACCCACCGTCGCGCAAACTATAAGTTGTTACAAATTACCCAAAGGTGGAGTGCCATCGGCGGCTCGCCGAACGAGCCTAATCTATACAAACCAAAACTACCAATATCAATATTGATATTGGTAGTTTTTATGTTTACCGTTAGCTGCATATTATCTGCATATCATCAAACGGCATTATTTATCTTTGTTTTCACCTTGCATCATTTTTGCCCTTATAACGCTTGGCAAAGTGTAAAGGTTAATAAAGCCTTGTGCATCTTTTTGGTCGTAAATTTCATCTTCTTCAAATGTTGCAATTTCTTCGCTGTAAAGGCTGTAGGGCGATGTTGTTCCCGCAGGAATAATATTGCCTTTATACAGCTTTAATTTAACTTCGCCTGTTACTGTTTGCTGTGTATTGCTAACAAAAGCGCTCATTGCTTCACGCAAAGGTGTGTACCATTGGCCGTTGTAAACTAAATCGGCAAAGCGGTGTGACATTTCGTGCTTATAGTGCATTGTGTCTTTATCAAGGCACAGCATTTCAAGCTGAGCGTGCGCAAAATAAAGTATGCTGCCGCCCGGTGTTTCATAAACGCCACGGCACTTCATGCCCACAAGGCGATTTTCAACAATGTCTATTATACCAACGCCGTTTGCGCCGCCAATATCATTTAGCTCTGCTATAATTTTAGCGCATTTCATCGCCTGGCCGTTAAGCTTTACAGGCACGCCTTTTTCAAAGCTAATTGTAACATAAGTGGGTTTATCGGGCGCTTGCTCGGGTGAAACACCCATTTCCAAAAAGCCCTCTTTATTGTAAAGTGGCTCACTTGCAGGGTCTTCCAAATCCAGCCCCTCGTGAGATAAATGCCACAAGTTTTTATCTTTTGAGTAATTTGTTTCACGGTTTATTTTTAATGGAATATTGCGTGCCTCTGCATAAGCAATTTCCTCTTCGCGGCTCTTAATATCCCATATGCGCCAAGGTGCAATAATATCAATTTGCGGCGCAAGTGCTTTCACAGAAAGCTCGAAACGCACTTGGTCGTTTCCTTTGCCTGTGCAACCGTGGCAAATAGCGTCTGCCCCCTCTTTTAGGGCAATTTCCACAAGCCTTTTTGCCATAGGCGGGCGTGCAAAACTTGTTCCAAGCAAATACACATTCTCATATTTCGCATTAGCCTGCATTGTGGGTATGATGTATTCATCTACAAATTCATCAACCAAATCCATAATATAAAGCTTGCTGGCGCCTGTTTTAATCGCTTTTTCTTCAAGGCCCTCAAGCTCCGAGCCTTGCCCAACGTCTGCGCAAGCGGCAATAACTTCACAGTTATCGTAATTTTCTTTTAGCCATGGAATTATAATAGATGTATCAAGCCCACCACTATATGCCAAAACTACTTTTTTATATGTTTTATTCATAAACTATTTCCTTTCACAGCCATATTTTAATTAATAATAATTCAAATATTACTCTACAATTATATGATAATTGTATTATAAACGAATATTTATTCATTGTCAATGAGTTTTTATACATTTTATGCATATTAAGTTTTAACTAAAGCAGGTGGCTTTTGCCACCTGCTTTAATTGCTATAATATAAGCGCTATTATTTAAGTGCTGCTTGTGCTGCTGCAAGGCGTGCAATTGGCACACGGAAAGGTGAGCAGCTTACATAGTCAAGGCCAAGTTTGTGGCAGAACTCAACGCTGGAAGGGTCTCCGCCGTGCTCGCCGCAAATGCCGATGTGCAAGTTGCTGTTTGAAGCTTTGCCAAGTTTAACGCTTGTTTGCATTAATTTGCCAACGCCTGTTTGGTCAATGCGCACAAATGGGTCGTTCTCGTAAATTTTGTTTGCATAGTATGAATCAAGGAATTTACCTGCATCGTCACGGCTAAAGCCGAATGTCATTTGTGTTAAATCGTTTGTGCCAAAGCAGAAGAAGTCTGCCTCTAGGCCGATTTCATCAGAAGTTAAAGCTGCACGAGGAATTTCAATCATTGTGCCAACTTCATATTTCAAATCTGAATTTGCTTTTGCAATTTCTTCTTCAGCAACTTCAACAACAAAGTTTTTAACAAATTTAAGCTCTTTAACATCACCGATTAGAGGAATCATGATTTCAGGAATCATTTCCCAATCCGGATGTGCTTTTTTCACATTGATAGCTGCACGAATAACTGCCCTTGCTTGCATTTTAGCAATTTCAGGGTATGTTACTGTTAAGCGGCAACCACGGTGGCCCATCATTGGGTTGAACTCGTGCAATGAAGTGATGATGTCTTTGATATCTTGAACTGTTTTGCCTTGTGAATCTGCAAGAGCTTTGATGTCTGCTTCATCTGTAGGCAAGAACTCGTGTAGAGGTGGGTCTAAGAAGCGGATGCAAACGCGTCTGCCTTCAAGAGCCTCGTATAACCCTTCAAAGTCGCTTTGTTGAATAGGAAGAATTTTATCAAGAGCTGCTTCTCTTTCAGCTACTGTATCTGCGCAAATCATTTCGCGGAAAGCTGCAATGCGGTCTGCCTCGAAGAACATGTGCTCTGTGCGGCAAAGGCCAATGCCCTCTGCGCCGAATTTAACAGCTTGTTTTGCATCTGCAGGTGTGTCTGCATTTGTGCGAACTTTCATTGTGCGGAATTTATCGCTAATTGTCATAATGCGGTCGAAGTCGCCACCGATAGAAGCAGGAACTGTTTTAACAGCTTCGCCGTAAATTTTACCTGTTGTACCGTCTATAGAAATGAAGTCGCCCTCTTTGTATGTTTTGCCGTCTAGCTCGAATGTTTTAGCTTCTTCGTTCATTTTAATTTCGCCACAACCTGATACACAGCAAGTGCCCATGCCACGTGCAACAACAGCTGCATGGCTTGTCATACCGCCGCGAACAGTTAAAATGCCTTGTGCATAGTGCATACCCTCAATGTCTTCAGGGCTTGTTTCAAGGCGAACAAGAATAACATCTTTGCCTGCTTTGCCCCATTCTGCAGCTTCTTCAGCTGTGAAAACAGCAGCGCCGCAAGCAGCGCCGGGAGATGCTGCAAGGCCTTTGCCTATAACTTTAGCAGCTTTAAGTGCCGCTGCGTCGAATTGTGGGTGAAGTAAAGCGTCAAGCTGTTTTGGGTCTATCATTAAAATAGCTTCTTCTTCTGTTTTCATGCCCTCGTCAATTAAATCGCAAGCAATTTTTAAAGCGGCAGCAGCTGTGCGTTTGCCGTTACGTGTTTGAAGCATGTAAAGTTTTTTGTCTTCAATTGTAAACTCCATGTCTTGCATATCTTTATAATGATTTTCAAGTATGCCGCAAATGCCAACAAATTGCTCGTAAATTTCAGGCATAACTTCTTTTAGCTCTGCAATAGGCCTTGGTGTGCGAACGCCTGCAACAACGTCTTCACCTTGTGCATTAATTAAGAATTCGCCCATCAATTCTTTTTTGCCGTTGCTTGGGTCACGTGTGAAGGCAACGCCTGTGCCCGATGTATCGCCCAAGTTACCGAAAGCCATTGCTTGAACGTTAACAGCTGTGCCCCAATCGTAAGGAATTTCGTTTTCCATACGGTAGAAGTTAGCGCGTGGGTTATCCCATGAGCGGAAAACAGCTTGAACCGCGCCCATTAGTTGCTCGCGAGGGTCGCTTGGGAAATCTTTGCCGATTTTGTTTTTATATTCAGCTTTAAATTGAACTGCAAGAGCTTTAAGGTCATCAGCTGTAAGGTCTGTATCTTCTGTAATGCCTTTTTCTTCTTTCATTTCGTCAATTAGCTCTTCAAAGTATTTTTTACCAACTTCCATAACAACGTCGGAATACATTTGAATAAAGCGACGATAGCAGTCGTAAGCCCAACGTGGGTTGCCGCTTTTTGCAGCTAAAACTTCAACAACTTCTTCGTTTAAACCAAGGTTCAAAATTGTGTCCATCATGCCGGGCATACTTGCGCGTGCGCCGCTGCGAACACTAACTAGTAGTGGGTTTTCTTTGTCACCGAATTTTTTACCAACAACTGCTTCCATTTTTGTGATGTTTTGCATAATTTCTTCTTGAATAGAATCTGCAATTTTTTTGCCGTCGTCGTAATAACGTGTGCAAGCCTCTGTTGAAATTGTGAAACCTTGAGGAACAGGCAAGCCAAGGCTTGTCATCTCAGCAAGGTTAGCGCCCTTGCCGCCTAAAAGTTCTTTCATTGTTCCGTTGCCCTCGGAAAAAAGATAAACGTATTTGTTTGCCAAAATTTTCTACCTCCAAAATTATTGTAATATTTTCAGCCACCGATAGCCAAAATTATGGCTTTTACTCGGCTGTTCATATTTGTAAAATTACCATTATATATTATATCAAAGTTTTGCTATAATTACCAGTGTATTATGTAAAATTTATTGATAAATTCACTATATTTTAATAAATATATGAAAATTTGCTAAAAAACTGCTTATAATGGTGCATAATGCAACAATTTTCGGCTGTTTGTTTTAAGAAAACAAAGCATTTTACACTATTCTTTCTTTTATGTATTTTAATTTTAATAACAAGTTTTGTATATAAGTTAATTTGTTTTTTGTAATTTAATATAAAAAAGCAAATTTTGCTTGCATTTATTCGCTTTACGTTTTACAATTAATGTATATTTGTATTACTGTTGTAGCAAGCATAAGTTAAAAAAAATATATATTGCTTGGAGGCTAATAATGTTTGAAAAAAACTATATAAATGAATATAAAAATAGAGTTGCTGCTTTTAGCGCGTGTTTTGAAAAACATTTGGCGGCCGGTGTTGTGTTTTTATCGTCTGACGGTATTTTAATTGACGACGAAGTGCAAATTGAACCGGGCGCCACAATTTTGCCCGGCACAATTTTAAGGGGCAACACTTTTATAAAAAAAGGCTGTGTTATAGGCCCTAACACTTTGCTTGAAAACACAATTGTTATGGAAAACGCAGTTGTAAACGCCAGCCAGTGCTACAATAGCGTTATAAAAAACGATGCTTCTGTTGGGCCGTTTTCACACCTTAGAGCGGGCAGTGAAATTGGCGAAAAAGCGCATATCGGCGACTTTGTTGAAACAAAAAATTGCACAATAGGCGCAGGCACCAGTGTTAGCCATTTAACTTATGTGGGCGACGCCGATGTTGGCAAGGGCTGCAATTTAGGTTGCGGCGTTGTATTTACAAATTACGACGGCGTTAACAAACACCGCACAGTAGTTGGCGATTACGCCTTTATTGGCTGCAACACAAATTTAGTGCCGCCTGTTAGGGTAGGAAACGGCGCATACACCGCCGCCGGCAGTACCATTACAAAAAATGTTCCCGATTTTGCACTTGCAATTGAAAGAGGCACACAAGTTAACAAAGAGAACTGGGCTAAAGAAAAGCTTAAACCATATGAAGAAAAAAAGAAAAAAGTTTTAATGGGCGATTGATTAAATTACAGCAGCTTTCACAAATTATTTAAGCCGACACTTGCATGAACTTTACTATCACTAAAGCAATGGCACTGATAAAGCCTAAAAAAATGCACGTTTTATACATTTATAAAATAAAAATAAAGGTGGTTATTATTTTGAATTTTCATGGTAAGGATATCAAGCTTTTCACAGGCAATTCAAACAAGGCACTTGCAAGTAGTATGGCAGAAGCGCTTGGCATAAATGTTGGCGCTTGTGATGTGGGTAGTTTTTCCGACGGAGAAACACATATTAGCATAAACGAAAGTGTGCGTGGCAGTGAAGTTTTTGTTGTGCAAAGCACCTCTTACCCTGTTAACAACAATTTAATGGAGCTTTTAATAATGATGGATGCCCTCAGGCGTGCGAGCGCCGGCAGAATAACGGCGGTTATGCCTTATTTCGGCTATGCAAGGCAAGATAGAAAAACAAAAGCGCGCGACCCTATCACAGCAAAGGTTGTGTCTGATTTAATTGTGGCGGCAGGCGCCGACAGAATTGTAACGATGGACTTGCATGCAGCCCAAATTCAAGGCTTTTTTAATATCCCGTTCGACCATATGCAAGGCGCGCCTATACTCACCGCATATATAGAGCAAAAATATGCAAACAATAAAGATAATTTGCTTGTTATGTCGCCGGATTTAGGCAGCGTTGCGCGCAGCCGCATTTTTGCAGAGCGCCTTGATGTTCCCCTTGCAATTGTAGACAAGCGCCGCCCTAAAGCAAATGTTAGCGAAGTTATGAACATTATCGGCGATATAGAGGGCAAAGATGTTGTTATTGTAGACGATGTTATAGACACTGCCGGAACACTGGTTAATGCGGCAAAAGCCGCGCTTGGAAAAGGCGCGAAATCTGTTAGCGCTTGCGCAACACACGGTGTTTTAAGCGGCCCTGCCATAGAGCGTTTGCAAAACAGCCCCCTTGAGGAAATTGTGCTTTTAGATACAATTGAACTGCCCAAAGAAAAGCTAATTGACAAAATTAAAGTGCGCAGTGTAGCGCCTGTTTTAAGCGAAGCAATAGCCAGAATTTACACAGATAAGCCTGTTAGTGCGCTTTTTATTTAAGCTTAAGGCTAATGCATATACAAATTTCATTTTTATAAGAGGAAAATATGTTTTTCAAAAAACCTAATATTAATTTTATTATCGTGGGGCTTGGAAACCCCGGCAAAAAATATGAAAACACTCGGCATAATGTTGGGTTTTGCGCAATTGAACATCTGGCAAAGCGCTGTAATGTGAATATAAACAAAAGCAAATTTTCATCTCTTTGCACACAGGCAAATATTGCAGGAAACAAAGTTTTGCTTTTAAAGCCGCAAACTTTCATGAATTTATCGGGGCAAAGCGTTCAAAGCGCCGCCGCTTACTATAAAGTTAGCCCTGAAAATATAATTGTTATTTACGATGATATAGCGCTTGATGTTGGCAAATTGCGCATAAGGGCAAACGGCAGCGCCGGCGGCCACAACGGCATCAAAAGCATAATAGGCTATATAAAGCAAGATTTTCCGCGCGTTAAAATAGGCGTTGGCGAAAAGCCAAACGAGCACTATGAGCTATCCGATTGGGTTTTAAGCACGCTTACAAAGGCAGAAAAAACTGCCATAACCGCAAGATACGACGATGTTTGCAGTGCTTGCGAGCTTATAATTAAAGGCGAATTGCAAAATGCACAGGCGAGGTTTAATTAATTTAAACTTAGCCGTTAGGGAATAATACGAACACGCCTATTTCGGCAAATTTAAGCGCCACGCTGTGTTATCCTCACTCGCAATACAAACAAGTGAATATAAAGCAAACACAAGAATATAAAAAATTTCTCGCTGCCACAAAAGCGCAAAGCTCTGTGGTGGCGCTTTTTGGCTTACCACCACTTGCCACAGCGCAAATTGTAAGCGCGCTGTGCGCCGATACAAACCGTGACGCCATTATAATATGCGAGGGCGAGGCGCACGGCAAAACCATAATGCGTTAGCCCTAAACTTTCTATTGTAAAACTCTTTTTATTCTGTTATTATATATTTGTATGTATTAAAAACAGTAATCTAATTATTTTATTGCCACCTGGAGGGGTTTATGAAAACAATTAACCTAAAAATTATATCTTCTGCGCTTATGTTTTGCGCTGTAATGCTAATTATGGCGGCCCTTGCGTCGCCTTCTTTTGCGGCAGCTGCCGTGCAAATAGGCAGCAAAACGCTTACCGCAGGCAAAACATATACCTACTACACCGGTGCAGAACAGCACACACAAGAGCGGGCTTATGACCCTACCTCTCCAAACTCTGTTTCGCTTGATGCAAGCGGCTCTGTCCTAACACTTAACGATGCCACCATTTCAAGCGCAGTTGAAATAACAGGCAATATAACAATAGAAGTTAACGGAATAAACACAGTAACCGACCATGATCCCGACGGCCAAGCATTAAACGTAACGGGCCTTCTTACATTTACAAGCACAGGCAGCTTAACCGTAAATGGTTATGATAGCAACAACAATTGGGATCCTTCATCAGTTGCAATTAATTGCACAAAGACAATATTTTTTAACGAAGCGACTATAACCGCAAACGGTGGCAGCCGCATGTCCGACAGCGGTCCTGGAGGATCTGGCGGCGTTATTGCCGGCGGCATCACCGTAAACAGCGGGGTGGTAAAAATAAACGGCGGAGATACGAACATCGCTGCCGGAAGTGCCGGTGATGGGCTTAGGCTTTCCGGCTCCGGCATTGCCACCATAAACGGTGGAGATTTAGATATTTTAGGCGGTAGCGGAACCGGCCCAGGCGCAGGTGGAGGCAATGGGATTTTGGGTGGTTCGGTTAACATAATTGGCGGAGATGTGTATATAAAAGGAGGAAACACCTCTTTCGTTAGCTCGGATGGCGGCAATGGGGTAAATTTTAGCAGTGTTACAATATCCGGCGGAACAAGCGTAACCATAGAAGGTGGAAACGGGCAGCAGCACGATGGAGGCAACGGTGTAAACGGAAATGTTACAATATCCACCACCACAACACCCATAAGCATAACCGGCGGCGATAGCATAGATAGCGACCCTAACCCAACTGGAAGCGGCGGCCACGGTGTACAAGGAAACTTAATAACGCCCACAGGAACAATAGGCGCAGGCACAAACATAATAATAACCGGCGGCACAGGGGGGCAAAGCCATGGGCAAGCTTACACAGGCACCCTTTCGCAACCAACACCCACACCAACACCCACACCAACACCCACACCGCAAACCCCACCGGTAGCCGATGTTATATACACAGCAGAAAGAACAAGCACTGCAAATGGGGTTTACACATTTACTTCAAGCGGGCCTTATAGCAGTTTTACAGGCGTTTGGGTAAACGGCAGTGCAATACCCTCAACAAACTATACAGCGGTGCAAAGCACAAACGACACTGTGGCTATAACCTTTACAAATTTGTATGCAAAAACGCTAAATTTAAATGAAGAATATCTTCTGCATTTTGTTTTTAACGGCGGCTTTGGCATAGTAAATTTCACTAAAGATGCGGCAGCTTTGGCGCTTACACAGGGAACTGTAAGCACTTCAAGCGCTAATTCCGAGGCCGCTTCACAAGAAGAAACACAAGGCACCGATGATGAGCAAGCGGCAAATTCCGAAGAAACAAACAGTGCAAACACCGATGATGAGCAAGCGGCAAATTCTGAAGCACAAATTACATCACAGCCCGAGGAAGATGCCCCATCAAGCGCTGAAACAACCGATGTTGTGCAGAGCCAAGAAGAACAAACAGGCATTACGATGATAATGTTAATTGCCGCTTTGGCAATTGTGTGCATTGGCGGCGGCGTGTTAATTTTTGTTAGGGCACGAAAAAAATAATTTAGAGTTTTGGAAGTTTTTACGCGAGGGTATGGAATTCTTCCATACAAGATACGATTAGCCGTTAGGGAATAATACAAACTCGTTTTTTATTTAGCCAAAAGCCCTTCCCTACAAATTAACGAGGAAAACATGTTTTTTCAATAAACAAATATAAATTTTATTATCGTGTTATTTTTGCCTATGCCGCAAAACAAAAGCACGCTAACGGCCAATAAAACAAACAACTAAATTACATTTAAAACATTATGATAACAGATAATATAAAGCAAACACAAGAATATAAAAACCTTCTCGCTGCCACAAAAGCGCAAAGCTCTGTGGTGGCGCTTTTTGGCTTGCCGCCGCTCGCCACTGCGCAAATTATAAGCGCCCTTAGCGCCGACACAAAACGAGATGCGCTAATAATATGCGAGGGCGAGGCTGAGGCAACACGCTTTAGCGCAAACGCAAACGCATTCGGTGCAAAAAGCGAGGTTTTCCCCGCGCGCGATTTTCTTTTTCGCAGTGCCGAGGCGCAAAACCGCGAATATGAAATGCGTCGTTTAAGCGTAATGGGCAATATTGTTGGTGGGCGCACACATATGGTGTGCACGCCCATAGAGGCTTTTTTGCAGTGCACTTTGCCAAAAGAAGAGTTTTGCAACAACACATTAACGCTAAAAAAAGGCAATAAAATTTCTATATCTAATCTTTCACACCGCCTTGTGCAGGCAGGCTATTTTAAGCGTGCACAAGTTGACGGCACAGCGCAATTCAGCGTGCGCGGCGATATTGTAGACATTTTCGCCCCCGATATGAGCGCACCTTGCCGTTTAAGCTTTTGGGGCGACGAAATTGAGAGCATGTTCACTTTCGACTTAATGAGCCAAAGGCGAGATACCGAAATTAAAAAAATACACCTCTCGCCATCAAGGGAAGTGCTTTTTGGCGATGCAAAAAGTGCACACGAATTGCTTACCCAAAGCCTTAACACCTCGAAAGATAAAAGTGCTTTGCAAAAAATTATGCAAAGCGATTTGACAGCGCTTGAAAATGATATCATCCCCTCTTGCACCGATAAATATTTGCATATCCGCTATAAAAAAGCGGGAAACATCGCCCATTATTTAAATAACCCCATTATATTTATAAGCGAAATAAGCGCTGTAAAAGATGCATATAATGCTTTTTTATTTCGCTTTTCACAAGAGATGGAGGGCCATTACGAGCACGGCGATTTATGTGCGCCTCTTGGGCATTTTTACGAGCGCTTACCCTATTTATACACACAAACGGCAACATACGGCGGCATAGTGTGCGAGAATTTCACACGCACCGTAAGCGATATTAAATTCACGCACAATATAAATATGAACTCCCACGCTTTGCCGGCTTTATCGGGCGATTTAACATCTATGCTTGATGAAATTAAACCGCTTATAGCACAAAATTATGCCGTTGCTGTTTTTGCGGGCACAAAGCGTGCCCTAGCCGCGCTTTGCACAGATTTGCAAAACGAGGGCATAAATGCCACTGCATACGAGCGCGGCAAAGAGCCTTTTTTAATTGCAAACGGCACCCTTGCGCTTATTGAGGGCTCTTTAAGCGCAGGCGCGCAATACCCCTTTGCAAAATACGCTGTTTTCACAGGGCGAGCACATTCGTCAAAACAGGGCAAAAAAGCTAAAAAAGCAAAGCGCAGTGGCCTTTCCTCACTTGCGGATATATCACCCGGCGACTATGTTGTGCACCAAAACCACGGCATAGGCCTTTATGTTGGCATACAGCGCATGGATGTGCACGGCGCACAAAAAGACTATTTGAAAATTACCTATAACAAAGGCGACACACTTTATGTGCCCGTTACGCAACTTGATATAGTTAGCAAATACACAGCACCCGGCGATAGCGATAAAATAAAGCTTGCCAAACTTGGCGGCGACGCTTGGGCAAAAACTAAAAGCCGTGTTAAAGCCGCCACAAAGGAAATGGCGAAAGAGCTTATAATTTTATACGCTAAGCGCAAAAAAGCAAGCGGTTATGCGTTTGCAAAAGACGGCGAGTGGCAAAAAGATTTTGAGGCACGCTTTGCCTATGATGAAACGCAAGACCAATTAACATGCACAAGCGAAATAAAAAAAGATATGGAAAAGGCAGTGCCTATGGAGCGCCTTTTGTGCGGCGACGTTGGTGTTGGTAAAACCGAGGTTGCGCTTCGCGCAGCTTTTAAGTGCATTATGAGCGGCAAACAATGCGCCATTTTAGTGCCCACAACTATTTTAGCGTGGCAGCACTATAATTCCATTTTAAGCAGAATGCAAAGTTTCCCCATAAAAGCGGGGCTGCTTTCCCGCTTTGCAAGCGCTGCAAAACAGCGTGAAACAATAAAAGGCCTTGCTAACGGCACCGTGGATATAGTGGTGGGAACACATCGCTTAATACAAAAAGATATTAAATTTAACGACTTAGGCCTTGTTATAATAGACGAAGAACAGCGCTTTGGCGTTAAGCATAAAGAGCAGCTTAAAGAATGGTTTGTGGGCGTTGATATGCTAACTTTATCGGCAACGCCCATACCGCGCACGCTCAATATGGCGCTTAGCGGTTTAAGGGATATGAGCACCATAGACGAAATGCCTTTTGAGAGGCAACCTGTGGAAACTTATGTTACGGAATACGACGATTTAATTATTGCCTCCGCCTTGAAAAAAGAGCTTGGCAGAGGTGGGCAAGTTTACTATTTGCACAATAGGGTTGAAACAATAGACGCTTGCGCTGCAAGGGTCGGCGCACTTGCCCCGGGCGCAAGCATAGGCATAGCGCACGGCAAAATAGACGAGAGCGCTTTAACAAAAGTTTGGCAAAGCCTTATAAACGGCGAAGTGGATATTCTTGTTTGCACCACGCTTATAGAAACAGGTGTAGACGTTAGAAACTGCAACACCCTTATAATAGAAAACGCCGATACAATGGGGCTTGCGCAATTGTATCAACTGCGCGGGCGCGTTGGCAGAAGCGGGCGCAAAGCCTATGCTTATTTCACATTCCGCCGCGATAAAGTTTTAAGCGAAGTTGCCGCAAAACGCCTTAGCGCCATTAGGGAATTCACAAGCTTTGGCAGTGGTTTCAGAATAGCTATGAGAGATTTGCAAATTAGGGGCGCAGGCAATTTACTTGGGCAAAAACAGCACGGGCATATTGAGAGCGTTGGTTACGATATGTATGTTAAGCTTTTAAACAGCGCCATTGCCGCAGAGCGTGGCGAAGCGCCGAAAAAAGATAAAAGCGACTGCTTAATAGATATAAGCGTTAGCGCCTTTATACCCGATAATTACATAGAAGATACTAACGCGCGCATTGAAATATACAAGCTTATAGCGGCTGTGCAATCGCAAGAAGATGCCGACGAAGTGCAAAAAGAACTGCGCGACCGCTTTGGCTCACCGCCAAAAAGTACATTAAACTTAATTGAAATAAGCCTTGCTCGCGTTTTAGGCGCAAAACTGGGCATGTATGAAATAACGCAACGGGGCGATTTACTGCTGTTTTACACAGATAGCTTAAACGAGAGCATTGCCCGAAATATATTAAGGGGCATGCGCGGTGAAAAGCGCAGAATTTTAGTAAATGCCTCAGCAAAACCGTATATTTCAGCGCAAATTATGTTAGCTGAAGAACCTATGCAGGCAATGCTGTTTATGCTTACAGCTGCGCAGGACTATTTTTTGGAAAATTGACTTCACACAGAATATTAAAAACAAATAAGTGCATAATATTAGCAAAAGCAACATAGAAATTTCGCACAAAGCTGCCGTTTTTCAGCTTTTGTGCGTTAAAAGGAGATTATTATGCACGATAATACAATTGAACTTTTAAACGAAGTTAGCAAAAACACAGAAATGGGAAAAAACACCGTGCGCCGCCTTTTGCAGCTTACTAAAGACGAGGAAATGCGCCGCCATTTACAAAGGCAGCTCGCAACTTACGAGGATATCTCTAACCGCTCACACGCTATGCTTGGCGGCATGGGTGCTTTGCCAAAAGAGCAAAGCCCTATGGCAAAGTTTAGCGCAGACATGGGCATTAAAATGAAAACTATTACAGATAAATCGCCGGAAAATATGGCAAGAATGCTGATAAAGGGTAGCGATATGGGCACAAAAGACATGGAAAGTGCACTGTCTAATGTTAATTCTAGCAACACAAATATTGGCGCAATTGCCCTTGCCCAAAAATTAGAGCAAGCTGAAAACGAATATAAATCGGAGCTATCTAATTTTTTATAGGCATTAAAATACAAAGCACAAACCTTGCTAAAACAAAAAAGCAAGGCAGCCCTAAGTACTACAAACAAAAACAAATTTTGCCGCTCGCTAGTGCTGCCTTTTGGTGGCACTCAGCTCTGCGAAGCGTCATCCACTATGCTCTAACTGATAAGAGAGGAAATAACAAATATAAAATGATAGTTGAAATACGCGACGATTTCGATTTAGAAAAAATTTATAGTAGCGGCCAATGCTTTAGAATTACAAAGTTTGAAAACGGCATTTACAGGTTTATAACAGAAGATAATATTTTACATATAAAGTGCATTGAACCAGGCGTTTTTGAAATTGACAGCCCAAAAACTTGGAAAACCGTTTGGCACAATTATTTCGATTTAGATAGAAATTATGCCGCTATAGCAAAACAAATTTTAAACGAGCACGATAAGCTAAAACAAATGGCACGCATTGGCAAAGGCGTTAGAATTGTTCGCCAAGAGCCTTTTGAAATGCTTATCACCTTTATTATTTCACAGCGAAAAAGCATACCGGCAATAAAAACTTCCATTGAGCGGCTTTGCCATTTATGCGGTGAAATTATACAGGTGCAAAGCACTGAACTTTACATAAAAAGCCAAAAAGCAAGCGAGTGTGCCACCAAAGCGCAAATTGATGAAAGCAAAAGTGAAATTTATAAGTTCCCAAGTGCAAAAAGCATTGCGGCGCTTAGCTATGAAGAGCTTGCCCTTTGCGGCCTTGGTTACAGGGTTCCTTATATCGCAAATGCCGCAAGAGTTGTTAGCGAAAACGAGAACATTTTAAAACAGCTTTATAATTTGCCCGATGCACAGCTTTTAGAAAGCTTAATGGCGTTTAAGGGTGTGGGCGCTAAAGTTGCAAATTGCATAAGCCTTTTTGCTTATAACCGCGTTAATTGTGCGCCTATTGACGTTTGGATTGCACGCATTATTGAAAAAGATTTTAAAGGCGAGAATATATTTGAAAAGTATGAAAGCAACGCCGGAATTTACCAGCAATTTATGTTTTACTATGCTATGCAGTCAAAATAAAAAGCTTTACCCTCCAAATTTAAAAAGGGCTGTGGCACAATAACTTTAAAGGAAAACATTACATAAAAAATCACTTAAAACAAGCTATTAAAGCTTTGTTTTAAGTGATTTTTCATTTTTTATTATAGTTATTTATAAAACCCACCATGACATTTTCATATCGCTGCAGCCGCTTTTTATTTTGTAAGCTCGTCTAAAGTCATTTCATAACAAGGCAGCATATGTTTTAAAAAATAATCTGCTTCAGGGCATTTCATTTCTTTTAGTGCCGCTAATTGCGCTTTTTTAGCGCCTGCAAATTCCGCGTTGCCCGCTTGCTGTTCCTCTATGCATTTTATAAGCGCGCTAAGCCTATCGGCGGCTTTCAAAATTTGCTTTTCCTTTTGCGTTAGTATGTCGCCATGCATATAGCCGCTCAGTTCTTCTTTCAATTCCTCCGGCAGTAAATTGCATAAATCTGCGGCGGCATCTCGCTCTAACATTTTATACTCTTTGCGCAACTTTTCGCGCTTATACTTAACGGGCGTTGGCATATCGCCTGTTATAATTTCGCTGGCGTCGTGGTATAAAGCAGTAACCGCAACTTTTTGCGCATCAATACCCTCGCCGTTAATTTTATTAGCTATAAGGCATAAAGTGTGCGCTATAACGCTAACTTCTGCTGTGTGCTCACTAAGCGTTTCACAGCGTGATGTTCTCATTAAACCCCAGCGGGTTATATATTTCATGCGCGATATCATCGCATTAAAAGCATATAATTTCATTCATTTCTCCTATAGCTATTTTTGCATAAATTTTTCAAAAAGCGTTTTCACAAAACCCGTTATCCATTAATCGGCTTTAATTTCTATCTGCTCATTTCGCTTTTTTCGCCTTCTTGCGAATGGTCTTTTATTATATTCATAACCTCGCCAAAACTTAGTAAATCAAATTTGCTTTTATCCATAATTCCTTCCTTTTTTCATTATAATAACATGCCCACAAAATAATTTAAAGCTTTTTTTAAAACAACTTTTAAAATTGCGAGAATTATGGTATAATTCAACTAATAATGTAAAAATAGCCAAAGAGCGTGTTATTGCTTGTTTTTCACAAGGATTAATGCAAATATAGCGCATGTGTTTTTACATTTAAAAAACTATAATTATAACGGAGAGAAAGATGGATTATTATAAACTATCGCTTGAACTTCACGAAAAAAACAAAGGCAAACTTGAGATAAAAAGCAAGGTTAGCGTTAAAACAAAGGCAGATTTAAGCACAGCTTACACGCCCGGCGTTGCCGCACCTTGCAAAGAGATAGCAAAAGATAAAGAGCTTGCCTATAAATATACAAGTAAATGCAACACCGTTGCCGTTGTAACCGACGGCAGTGCTGTGTTAGGCCTTGGCAATATAGGCCCACTTGCAGCGCTTCCTGTAATGGAGGGCAAAGCTGTTCTGTTTAAGGAATTTGCAGGCGTAGACGCTGTGCCAATTTGCCTTAACACACAAGACACAGATGAGCTTGTTAAAACAATAATTGCGCTTGCGCCATCTTTCGGCGGCATTAATTTGGAAGATATAAGCGCACCGAGATGTTTTGAAATAGAAGAGCGTGTGCAAAACGCGCTGGATATACCTGTTTTCCACGACGACCAACACGGAACGGCAATTGTTGTTAGCGCCGCTTTAATTAATGCGGCAAAAATAGTTAATAAGCCGCTAAACACATTAAAAGCTGTTGTAAACGGCGCAGGCAGTGCAGGCAGCGCTATTGTGCAAATGCTTAAAGTTTTAGGCGTAAGCGACATTATTGTTTGCGATAAAGACGGCATACTTTGCAAGAAAAATTTAAGCGGCTTAAACAGCGCGATGCAAGGCCTTGCAAACAGCACTAATCACAACGATTTACAAGGTGATTTGAGCGTTGCCATGAAAGGCGCCGATGTGGTTATTGGCGTTTCTGCGCCGCGCGTTATAACAAAAGAAATGGTTAGCACCATGGCGAGGGATGCTATTGTTCTTGCAATGGCAAACCCCGAGCCTGAAATTATGCCAAACGAGGCACTTTTAGGCGGCGCAAGAATTGTTGGCACAGGCAGAAGCGATTTTAACAACCAAATTAACAATGTGCTTGCGTTCCCCGGTATATTCAAAGGCGCATTAAAAGCGAGAGCAAACCGCATAACAAAAGAAATGCGACTTGCGGCGGCTTTTGCAATTGCAAATTGTGTTAAAGCAGAGCTTTTAAAAGAAGAGTATATTGTGCCCGACGCCTTTGACGAAAACGTTGCAAATGCCGTTGCACAGGCTGTTGAAAAAGCGCATATTGATGCACAAAAATAATGGCAGTTTACTAAATATCTAAACCTAAAAGGAAGCACAATGAACGATAAAACAACCCAGCGCTTTTTGGCGCTTAGAAAAAAATACATAGAAAACCAATATGCACGGCTTAACGAAATGCAAAAAGAAGCCGTTTACAATATTGAGGGGCCTCTTTTAATTTTAGCGGGTGCCGGCAGTGGCAAAACAACCGTGCTTGTTAACCGTGTGGCCAATATGGTGCGTTTTGGCAATGCCGCCAAAGCACAAAACGTTAACTTTAGCGTTAGCGAAGCCGATTGTAAGGAACTTGAAGATTTAATTCAAAACGGCGGCAAGCCCCACATAGATTTAGCCGTTAAGCTAAAGCACAACGCTGTTCGCCCTTATAATATTTTGGCTATAACTTTTACAAACAAAGCGGCAAAAGAGCTAAAAGAGCGCCTTTTCAAAATGCTTAGCGACGTTGACGAAGTTGATGCAAACGATATAAATGCTTCAACATTTCACTCGGCTTGCGTTCGCATTTTAAAGCGCCATGCAGAAGTTTTAGGCTTTCCTAAAGCTTTTACCATCTACGACACAGACGATGCCAAACGAACACTAAAAGAAATTTATAAAAAGCTGCAAATAGACGATAAGTTTTTGCCTATAAAAAGCGCAATGGGCGCAATATCCTCTTTGAAAGATAAAATGATAGGCCCAAGCCAAGCGCTTACCAATGCGCAAAACAATGTTAAACATGCGCTAATTGCTAAAATTTATAGCGAGTATGCCAAAAGCTTAAAAGCGCTTGGCGCAATGGATTTTGACGATTTAATTTTCAACACCGTTAAGCTTTTAAGTGAAAACGATGATATTTTAAGCTACTACCAAAATTTATATAAATATATTTTGGTAGATGAATATCAAGATACAAGCATTGCACAATTTATGCTTGTGGATTTGCTTGCAAAAGCACACCATAATATTTGTGTTGTGGGCGATGACGACCAAAGCATATATAAATTCAGGGGCGCAACAATAGAGAATATTTTGCAATTTGAACAGCATTTCCCCAAAGCTAAAGCAATTCGCCTTGAAGAGAATTACCGCTCGAGCTTAAACATATTAAATGCGGCAAACTCTGTAATAAAAAATAATATAACACGCAAAGGCAAAACCCTTTGGACAAGCAAAGGTGAGGGCGAGAAAATTAACCACTTTTATGCGCTTGACGAGCGCGACGAAGCGGCACATATAGCTGAAATTATAGGGCAAAATATTAAACAGGGCGCAAAGCTTTCGCACCATGCGGTTTTGTATAGAATGAACGCTCAATCTCAGCCTGTGGAAACTTATTTTGCACGCTCGGGCATACCGCACAAAGTTTTTAGCGGCCAGCGCTTTTATAACCGCAAGGAAATAAAAGATATTCACGCTTATATGCAAATTGTATTAAACCGCAAAGACGACGGGCATTTAAAGCGCATTATAAACGAGCCTGCGCGTAAAATTGGAACAACAAGCGTAGAGGCGATTAACGAGCTTGCAAGCCTTGAGGGCAAAAGCATGCTTGATATTTGCGAAAACATAAGAAACTACCCTAGCATGAGCAGAGCCGCTGCACATATAGAGAGTTTTTATAAAATATACGATAGCCTTTGCGAGGCGGCAAACAGTTTACCGCTGGATTTATTTGCCACTAAAGTTTTCGAGCTAACAGGCTACAAGCAAATGCTTGAAAAAGAGGGCGAAGAGGGTAAAACACGCCTTGAAAACATAGGGCAGTTAATATCGTCTATTAAAGTTTATTGCGACGAGCGAGCCAGCGGCGCAAACCTTGAAGAATATATAGAAGAGGTTGCCCTTATTTCCGAATTGGACTCATTTGACGAAAATGCAGATTTCGTTTCACTTATGACAATGCACACGGCAAAAGGGCTTGAATTCCCTTATGTGTTTATTGTAGGCATGGAAGAGAGCATTTTCCCCAGCGAGCAATGCCGCTTTGATGAAAAAGAGCTTGAAGAGGAAAGGCGCCTTTGCTATGTGGGCTTAACGCGCGCAAAAAAAGCGCTTCACCTTTCAAGTGCAAGCACAAGAGTTGTTTTTGGGCAAACACAGCGCAACCGTTTGTCGCGCTTTTTAAGCGAAATAGACGAGAGCCTTTTGGACAATACACAAAGTGATGCAATTGCAAAACACAATGCCTATGCCGCCGAAAGCAGGCAATTTGGCGAAAGGCGCACAGGCTTTGGCGCAGAGCGTGCAAGTTTTAACAGCGAGCGCAATTCAGGCTCTTTGGGCGGCGCAAGTAGCGGCTTTGGAAAAAGCTCTTTTGGCGGCGGCGGTTTCAACGGTGGATTTGGCGGCGGCACTATAGGTACCCAGAACAAAACAGCACGTTCAGCCTCTATGGGCGGCTTTGGCGCAAGTGCTACTTCGGTGCAAAGCGCTGCGAAAACCGAGGGCAATGCAGCGAGCTTTAAAACAGGCGATAAAGTAGAGCACAAAGTTTTTGGCAAAGGCATTGTGCAAAAAGTTACGCCCGTTGCAGGTGATTTTATTGTTGAAATAAAATTTGAAGGCGTAGGCGTAAAAAAAACCATGGCAAATTACGCACCGCTGAAATTAGTTGATTAATTTGTTTTTATTAGCGGCTGCTTATTTTCATGCTGAAAATAAGCAAAAGCGAAAGTTTGTTTTTAATATTTAAGCTTGCTTTTTTTGTTTTTTCTTTTCGCAAGGCGTTTGCCTTGGTTTTTTGCTTGTTTTAATGGCTAAGCTTTATAGGGCGTTTTACTTTTCAGCGTGAAAAGCAGCAAATGTGGAAGTTTGTTTTTAATATTTAAGCTTGCTTTTATATTTTTTCTTTTCGCAAAGCTTATGCCTTGGTTTTTTGCTTGTTTTAATGGCTAAGCTTTATAGGGCGTTTTACTTTTCAGCGTGAAAAGCAGCAAATGTGGAAGTTTGTTTTTAATATTTAAGCTTGCTTTTGTGTTTTTTCTTTTCGCAAAGCTTATGCCTTGGTTTTTTGCTTGTTTTAATGGCTATGTTTAGTAAGGCGTTTTACTTTTCAGCGTGAAAAGTAACAAAAGCGTTGGGGCCTTTCGAT
>CAYJEU010000016.1:0-33902 GCA_964369565.1 uncultured Bacteroides sp.
CAGGTGTTGTTTGCGGCACCTGTGCAGGTGGCGGTGTGGGCTCTGCTTGTGGCTGTGGTGTGGGCTGAGTTTCCTGTGGCGGTGTTACCGTCACCGTGTACTCATTAGCCACGTATTCCACCGTATTTTCGGCTGTCTGCTCTGCTTGTGGCACTACTGCGGAGGAACTCTCTGCATTTCCTGTGCTTCTCAAATTTTGCTGTGATTGTGAACTGCCGGTGGAAATATAGTTCTCGTCCGCAGTGTCGCTCTCATCAGCGGCTGTCTGCTCACTGCTGTCCGCATCGTCATCATTTACCGAAAAAGAGATGGCTGTTTCGCTACTGCTTGATACTGCATCGCTGTTTGCCACATCTGCCTGTGTTGTTATTTGCTCGTTACACCCTGTGAGGGTTGCTAAAATAAGCGCTGTTGCTATAATTTTTTTCATTTGTCTAACCTCCGATATTTGTTGCCTTAATTTTAGCAACACTGAGGGAAATAAACAAAGGTGTAAATTATCTTTTTCGGGTAGTTTTACAGTGCCAGTAAATATATAGGGGGTTTGTAAGGGGGATTTTATCGCTCGTCACGATTGCTCTTTTGCCGCTCACGGTGGCGGTTATAAAATTCAAGTGCCTTGACAACATAGTCCTCGGCTTTGTCCTTTTGTACGGTATCGGGAATTAAGCGGGTTATCCTCTCATCAAACCGAGATTTAGGGCGCTGATTTGGCTTTTGTTCGCTGATTATACTTTCCATCACGGCTGTGGATAGCTCACCCTTGTTTAAAAATTCTCGCATTTTGATAGCCTGAGCAAGTGAGGGTGTCGCATCGTTATAGTCCATGATGTCGTAAAGTTCGCTTTGCTGTTCGGGCGGTATAAAGGAAATCTCCACGGCAGGACGAAAGGCTATCCGTCTGTCATCAACCATTTGCAGAATGTCGGGGATAAGGTGAGTTAGGCGGATGTAGCGGAAAATTTGAGTGTTACTGTCTGGCGAGTGCTTTGCTAATTCTTCTCTTGATTTTTGACTTTCCAACTTTTGTCCCACTGGGACAAAAGTTAAATCATTACGTTGCCCCTGCCTGTTCATAGCTTCCAATCTCATTTTATATGAAAACGCCCGCTCGCTCGGCAATATAACAGAACGCTGTAAATTACTGTCCACCATTAAAATAATAGCTTCATCACGGGTTAAATTCTTAACCTCGGCTTTCAGTGTTTCCATGCCTGCAAGTTCACAGGCTCGCTTTCTGCGGTGTCCGCTTATCAGCTCATACCGCCCGTCCTCTTTTTGCCGCAATGTGGCAGGGGTTATAACGCCCCTTATTTTTATGCTTTCTATAAGCTGTACCATGTCATCGTCATTTTCACGCACATGGAATGGGTGGTCGGGGAAATCGTCTATTTCGGATATGGGAACATCTCTTATTTTTGGCAACAACTGCTCCGCTCTGCTGTCATCAGTAAGAAAAATATCATTATATGACTGCAATTCCACATCTTTCGCTTTGCTTTTCAAATTTGCACCTCCAATCTATCGTTCTGCATTATCTCGCTTATGCCCTCGCTGTTTTTCAAGGATAACCACCTCCTTTGTAAAATCTTCATACGCTTTTGCGACCTTGCCGTTTTTATCAAAGGCATAAATACTCTCACATGAAACGCTCGCTTCCACCGCCTTAATTGACAGCGGTATTTCGGAATTAAACACACGAATTTGCCCACTGTATGTACTGCGCATCTTGGCTATTAATTCTTTTGGGAAATTCGCACGGGCGTTTACCATTGTCATTAAAATGCCGTCAATTTTTAGCGTGGGGTTAATCTGTCCTCTTACCTTATTAATAGAGCGCAAAAGAAGTTCAAGCCCTTTGGCGGAGAGGAAATGCGGCTGTGCCGGAATTATTACGCTGTCTGCGGCAGCAAGTGCATTGACGGTGAGCATACCGAGCGACGGTGCCGTGTCAACAAGCACATAGTCATAGGACGTTTTCACCTTATTTATGTACTGCCGCAACACGGTCTCACGGCACATGGTGTTGACAAGTGACACCTCCATACCTGCAAGTTCGATATTAGAGGGTAAAAGTCGCATACCCTCCGGGTGAGCAAGAATGCCGTCCTTAACATCAAACGGTTTGTCATTTATAATATTGTGCATGACATTCGCTATGGTGTAGGTTTGCTCATCCGGCTTTTTAATGCCAAAAGACAGCGACAAACTGGCTTGTGGATCTGCGTCTATAAGCAGGACTTTTTTACCACTACGCACAAGCCCTGCGCCGAGATTAAAGGCTGTTGTAGATTTGCCGACACCGCCTTTTTGATTTGCTACGGCAATAACGATATTTTTGTTCATCTGCCATTCTCCCTCGCCTTAGAATGTGCCAAAGTTGAGAGAGGTGTTTTTGTGTATGGGCAAAAATCGTATACACAAGTTTTGTCGCTCTGAAACGGACGGTGGAATTTACAACTTCTACACTCCGGCAATATCCCGTCCGAGCCGCTGTCGAAATGTTTAGATTGAGATGGTGACTCCATCAATGTTTCAAATGCTTTAAGGTCGTTAATTTGCTTCATTTTAATAATTCCTTTCATAAATTTGGGTATAAGAAAAACGCCTACCGAGTTGGTAAGCGTTTCTTATTGAAATTTCTTTGAGTTGTTGTTATGTTTTTATTGTTCTAAATGCAAAAGTATCACCTCCTTTATGTGGTTTGAATTTGTGTATATTTTTATAGTAGCAAAAGTATTTGCATCCTAAAAAATACGTTCATAAGAAATTTCTTGCCAATATTAATTTTTTGCTATATAATTATATACAACGATGCTAAAGTACCGTTGTGTATTTTGGCGGGTAATATTTGTATTGAACACCTGTCATTCGATAGGTGTTTTAATTTTTTATTTAACCCGTTAATATCTTACTTATAGCATATCGTTTACCACCTTGAGGTTTTTTAAAATAATCACAATAAACATTAAGGAGTAACAGCCATTTATGAAAAATAATAATATATTTAATGGATATATAAAAATAAGTGATATGTTCTTTAATTCTACTATTGATAAACACAATTGTTTAATTTTTCCACAATATCCTTTCAATGAGAATGGATACAGAAATCCACTCCCAGATAAAGTAAACGAATTGGCAGGACTTAGCTCGCTTAAGGGTGTCTACGGCCTTGAACCTGAAAACTTTACTTCTCGATTTTCAGATTTTTATACAGATAGTGGCATCTCTGCGAAACTCTTAATTTCACAAATGCCTAAACCACGATATTTGCTTTCACCGGATGCAACAAGTTGTCAATTTTATTCTTCTTTGATAGTCATGCCTAGAGATAAAGCAAACTATCCGCTCAATCTTTCATTTTTTGATGCAATTTTGTTTAGCGGAGAAAGCATAAATCTTGCATATAACCCTAAATTTGCAGTTAAGCCACTTAATGAAAACGATTTACATGAACATGTAAAAGCCCCAGGGAAAATTGACATTAAAATTAAACCTTTTGAAGCATACACAAGAGATTTTGATGTCATTGTAGCTGGCGTTAAAGCTAAACTAAAATACTCTATTACAGCAAATAATGAACAATGGAAATTGGATACGAATAATCTTGGAGTCCTTAATTCTAATGTGAGAATATATTTCAAGGATAAACAACCTCTTGAAATGATAAGTAAATGTTATCTTCAATTACGGAATTTTTTGCAGTTTTTGTTAGGGCGTCAAAATGTGGGGTTTAATGTTCAATTGCAACAACGAATTAAAAACATGTCAGAGATTTTACAGAAACAAAGTGGTGAGCAGAATTTAAAACTGTTTAGCAATGTAGCTGAGGTTTATATAAGCGATGGTTACGAAGACTATTGCGATGCACGATATGATCATACCATCCAATTCAAGCATCTTAATGATGACCTGCCAAAGCTCTTCAACTTGTTTTCTGTGAAAAGGAAACAACCATATCTGCCAATGTTACCAGTTTCAAATGATAGGGCTAAGTTTATTAGTTATACTGATGTTGGCGATATTTGTACATCACTTGAAATAGAATATGAAATAAAGAAATATAAAGCTCCAACAGATGATTTTCGTAACAGCTTAGTAGAAAGGCTACAGGCAGCAGTTAAAGAGTACCAAGAGTCAGAAAACAAACCAGATACAGATCTATATAATTCCGCACTGGGCTCAATCGAGCACATAAAACTTCCGCTTAAAGAACGCATCATCTATCTATGGGAAAAAAGTTTAAGTGATGATTTTAATGATGATGAAAAAGCAAATATTAAAAGTGACATTGAAAAATTTGTGAAAATGCGAAATCGAATAACGCATACTGGTAAAATAGAGTGGGGTGATAATCGTATTACATATATAAGATTATTAAGAACTTTATATTATTGCATTTTGATTCGTGCAAAATTTTCTGATAAAAATGCAAAAATAATAGCAAAACAGAAATTTCAATATGATCACTTATTGTTTTAGTCAAACTCAAAAAGCATCATAATTCATCAGAAAAACATCTCAGACAAAAGGTTCGGAGGAAGTAATGAAAACAAGCAAAACATCACTAGTCAATAAAGTTTGTATTGCGTTAATTGAAATTTTTTTAATAATATCATTCATACTAAAATCTTCTATTTCATTAAATGATTTGGTAAGAGGTAACTTTCAAATAGATGTTATTGCTTTAAAAGAAATTGCATTTAATATTTGTATGGGAATAATTGCTTCGGCTATCCTCACACTTTTTATTGAATGGAGTAACAGGTGCACTGTTATTGAAAGAAATATCGGAATTAAAAAAGCGATAATGCGAAATTTTTCTTTTTTAGCCACAAAAACATTATGGGAACTAACCAGTGGCACGGATAGAGATATAACATCTGTAATTCATAATTATCATCATTTGGAATTTTTAATATCCAAGCGATTAGCACAACTTAAAGAGTACGGAGAATATTTCATTGAAAATCACACCGATACTTTTGAGGAAAGTGAAATTGAGCTTATAAATAAAATTAATTTGCAATGCCAATTTATACAATCTTTAACCGACGAGTCTTACAAGCATCAAATGCTACAGTTTGACGATCAATTAACCCGATATTATTTCTCAAAAAAATATACAGATTTGCCTTTAGATAATACAGATAAATCTGTATCCGATAATTTAGAAACACTTGATAGCATAGTGTCTTGCAATGAAAAGCATATTAAACCGCTCGTTGAATTGCTGACAGAATTAAAACAACAAATGTCATATATATTTGAAGACTAATATTAATAATCTGCAATTAAATCATTTCTTTCAAAATTTTGGGCATAAGAAAAACGCCTACCAAATTGACAAGCGTTTAATCTCATTTTTCATCTATTTGCTGAAAGTTTATCGGTTTTTTCTGTTTTTCTCATTTTCAACATTGCTTAATGGCTGTAAAACCGCATAATATCAGCATTTTTTCATGCCCCTTATGGTTATTTGTCCCATAACGAATAGCCATAAGGGGCATAGCCTTTTATGGCTGTTTTTTTATGCCCCAACCACATTAAACAGCAGCCACATATTTTATATAGTTAAATGCTCTTAAATAGTGTGAACCCTTCTAATATAAATAATATATACACTAATTTTTCAATTAACACAGTAGGCTTTCTTTTAAACCCACTATTTATTGTGTATTTTTAAAAAAGTTCATTTTCAAAAAAAAGGTTTAGTTTTATAAGAAAACATAATACATTTTAATTTATTATATAAAATAGTAATAATTTTTTAATTTCAAGCCATAAAAAATGTAACAAAAAGCTGAAAATTATAAAAACAAAGTTGAAATTTGTTATATTAATGTTATAATATTATTAAATAAGCATAATATAATTATACGAAAGGTTTTGTACGTATGAAAAAATTGAAAAACAATAAAGGTTTTACATTGGTAGAGCTTATAATAGTTGTTGCTGTAATAGCAATTCTTGCAACGGTCTTAGCCCCACAATATATAAGATATGTGGAAAGGGCTCGCGAATCGAACGACCTTCAAATTGCAACTAATTTAATTAGAGCATCCACAGTAGTTGCATCTGACCCTATAAATAATATCCCTGCCGGTTCATACTTTGTAGTAAGATGGGATACATCTACTAGCACAACAGGGCCAGACCCAAGTAATGGAGAAGGCGGCATAACTGTAGAAATTAGAAGCGGCACAAGTTCAGTTCCGGGCTTATCTACTGCTGAGTTAGCGGTAATGAAAGAACAATTATTAGCAATAATGGGCGCAGATGCAAACGGTATAATTGGCGATGGTGAATCTGCTTTAGCACAAAGCGATGATTTATTGTTTAGAGTTAACACTTCAACAGGTACAGTAGAAGTACACACATATTACGACTTCTGGGTAAATGACATAGGTGTTAATGCAGATATTAGCTCTTACTAATATATTAAAGGCATTAAAGATACAATCTTTTATGCCTTTTTTGTTTTAAAAATTTTTTAATTTCCAGCTTAATTAGACAGCATTTTTTACATCGAAAATATAAAAAAGCAAGGTTTTTGCAATTTGGGTTATATTAGCCCCAAGCGCAAAATCACCTTGCTTTATTTTATGTTTTATTTCTGTTTAAATACAACTGCATAATGCAATGCATATGTTCATTTGTTTAACACTAATTTTATTTATAGATCATCATTTTGGGGCACTGTCCATAAACTTTCTTTTATTAAAGCAAGGCTTATTTCATCCCCTACTTTAT
This sequence comes from uncultured Bacteroides sp., assembly GCA_964369565.1. GTDB lineage: Bacteria > Bacillota > Clostridia > Oscillospirales > Ruminococcaceae > Ruthenibacterium. The sequence continues at coordinate 6,757 of CAYJEU010000016.1, forward strand.
ATGGCGAGGCAGGCTCTAATGAAACGTGAAGTTCGCTTTTTTCTTCTATCATTTCAACAATAAAACGCACACTTGTTCCCATAAATATTCTGGATTTTATTATGCCTTTCATGCTGTTTTCGCCATCGCTTACTATAAAGCCCTCATTGCGCACAACTATATAAACATCTTCGTTTCTCTCTTGAAGATGCTCTAAAGTTAACTTTCCAAATTTACTTTCTACAGTTTTCCCTTTTTGCTTGGCTTTTATAAAATTATTGCAGCCAAAAAACACTGCTACGCGCTTAGTGTTTGGGCAGCTGTAAAATTTCTGTGGAACATCATATTGCTGTAATTTACCATCAAACATCAAGGCTATTTTATCTGCTAACATAACAGCTTCTTCTTGGTCGTGTGTAACAAATATGCTTGTAACACCCATGCTTCTTTGAATAGATAAAATAAGCTCGCGCATTTCTATGCGAAGCGCGGCGTCAAGGGCGGAGAGCGGCTCATCTAACAGCAATACCCGCGGTGATATTACAAGGCCTCTTGCCAGTGCTATGCGCTGTTCTTGCCCGCCTGAAATTTGTGTTACCCTTCGTTTTTCATATCCGCTTAAATGAACTAAATCAAGCATTTGAGTTACACGTTTTTTTATTTCATCTTTTGCTGTTTTTCGCATTTTAAGCCCAAACGCAATATTATCATACACCGATAAGTGAGGAAACAATAACGGCTTTTGAAACACCATTGATATTTCTCTTTTTTCCGGCAAAGTGTCAATAATACTTTCGCCATCAAATAAAACATCGCCTTGTGTCGGCTCTTCAAGCCCTGCTATCATTTTTAAAATAGTTGTTTTTCCGCAACCCGAAGGCCCTAAAAGCGCAACCATTTCACCGGAGTTAACGTGCAGGTTAAAATTTTCAACACTTGCATATTCACTACCAAAATATTTTTTTTCTAAACTCACTAAATCTATAGAGGTCATTTCCAAGCTCCTTTTTTATGCGCAGATGTATCACCCGATAGGTACTTTGAAGAAAACACTAGCATTAAAAGCGCCGGTAAAATAAATATAAGCGCAACAGCTGATGAAACAGGATAATCCCCGCTTGATAAAAATGAAAAAAGTAGCGTTGGCAATGTTCTTATTGCAGGGCCACCAATCATAATTGTTAATAGATATTGTGTCCATGAAACAAGGAAAGAGTATAGCGCAGCAACTACAATTCCCGGCCAAATTATAGGAATTGTAATTAAAAAAATGCATTTAAACCTAGAACACCCAAGTGTTCTTGCTTGATATTCAAAAGCAATTTGATAATCTTCAAATGTGCTTGTTAAGTACATAATCATATATGGCATAGTGGGAATTAAATGTGCAATAACAACGCCCCAAAATGTGTTAATTAAACCAATTTTAATGTAAATCACTTGTAAGCCCATTAAAACCGCAAGGCCCGGCACAATGGCGGGTAGGGTTAAAACTGTTTCGCAAAGACGCTTACCTTTAAATTTATAAAGCCCTAAAGCCCTAGACGCCGGAAACCCAATAATTAGTGAAACTATAGTTACAACACTTGATAGTAAAATACTTAAAAAAAGCGATTCTATTATTTCACTCTGAGTAAAAATATATTCCCATGCCCTTAAGCCAAATTCAGGTATTAAACTAGGGTAAGCCCAACGAAAAGAAAACGACCATATCACTATAGGTAAAAAAGGAACAAAAACGCCAAGAACAATTGCCAAAACTGTCAATTTTCGTGTTAAGGACATTTTTCTGATTTTTTTCATCATTCAAATCACCTCTTAATAGCGAAATATTGCAAGCAATTTGCGATATAAAACAACCATTATTAACACAATAATTGTTATTATTACCGCCATAGCCATAGCTTGTGGACGCACTGCAATATTAATATCTGAAAATTTTTCATAAGCTATTATTGCGAGTGTTTTTGGGTAAACCGAACCGAGCAAAAACGGTATTTCATAACTTGAAAACGCATATGCAAAGCATAATATAGACGATGTTGAAATTGAAGGTATCATCACAGGAAATAAAACATACCAAAAGCGTTTGAACGCACTTGCCCCAAGCATTATAGCTGCATCTTCATATTGTATTCCCGATGTTTGCAGCGTTGCCAAAATTGCAACACCTACAAAAGGTGTAAATTTCCACGCAAGTGCAATTATTATTCCAAGCGCACTTCTACCATAAATTATTTCCGGAAAATCTGCCGGCTGTGTAACAAGCCCAATTGAATTTAACAGCCTGGAAACAAAGCCACTTTGCGTAAACATTAGCATCATTGCAATACCACTTACCAAATGCGGAATAGGCAGCGGGAATTGATATGAAAACAAAACAAGTTTTTTACCTTTAAAAGCTTTTCTTATACCCATAGACAAAATTATTGCCATAACTACCGCTAGTAAGGTAGAACCTATAGCTATATAAAAAGTGTATGCTAATGAAACTATGAACGTTTTATCTGAAAGAAGTAATATATAAGCATCGAAATTAAAATCATATTGCCCTATTAGCGGCATATAGTTAAAGCTTTGAATGATGCCAAGAAAAAAACCGCCACCAAATAAGCCCACAATAATGAATAATGCAGGTGCTAACATAAGCCATATTTTTCTATTGCCAGCCATACTATTCCTCCGCAAAGCGAACATATATTTTTATAGTATTAGATACAACTAATTCCTATTTATATAAACGGGAGGCTGTTTTAAAGCACCCTCCCGTTTATTATATGAAATTATTATAATTATCCTTGGGCAATTTCTTGTTGCCACAATGCTTCAATAAATGGGTTTAAATAAGAGCTAACTTCAGGCGCACGTGTGCGTGCCTTTTCTTCACTTGAAACATAAGTTCCCTCACCTAAAGATGCAGTTGCTTCATCAAATAAAGCTATTTGTTCTTCACTTAACGTTGTGAAATCTAAAACAGGTGCACCACCTGTGTCTGCAATATTTTGCGCTTGAATTGCAGGGTCTAACAAAATATTTGCAACAACCATAGCGCCTGCCTTGTTTGCAGAGTTAAAGCTAGTTGCAACATAGCTAGTGTCTGCGATAGCTGTATCTAAGCAATAAACTTGTGTTGTTGGCGGTATAGAGCCTGTATCAATTGCTCCTTGCACGCCCATGCCATTCATAGAAAAAGAAAAATCAACTTCATTATTGTTAAACATTGTTTCAACATCGCTTGCAGCTTGTGGGTATGTTGAGCCCTCGCGCCATAAATAAGGTTCAAGCTCTTTTAAGTATTCGAAAACAGGTTCAAGGCTAACAGCTAATTCTTCTTGGGTTATGCCCTCTACATTATATTGTTCATAGCCACCTGTCATTTCATACAAAGCGCCTTTAATAAAACGTGTTCCAAAAAAATCCGGAGGTGCAAGATAAGTGAAACGCCCCGGGTTTTCTTTTGCCCATTCTAAAAGCTCTGCATAATTTTTCGGCAAATCTTCTTCACTTATACGCTGGGAATCATACAATAATTGAAGCTGTGCACTCATCCAAGGAGATTCTTGACCATTTACAGGCAAGCCCATATCGTTTGCAATGCTTGGGTCTGTCCAATCAACATATTGAGAATTAGGTAATGTTTGCGCCCAATTTTCAAATGTAACGCCGGCTTGTTGCATCATCATAAAGTTTGAGCCGTTTATCCAAAAAAGGTCTATTGTGCCATTTTCGTCTTTACCCGCTTGCTTTTCACCGATTGTTATGTTCACAGCTTCTGTTATATTATTTACGCCAACACGGTTAATTGTTACGCCGTATTTTTCAGCTTCTTTAGCAACAACATTATCTATAAAATCGTTTGTTTGTGTGCTACCACCCCATAAATACCAATTAACTGTTTGGCCGTTTGCCTCTGCTAGCACTTCGTCCCATGTCATATTTGCAAAATCTGTATCTACTGTTTTTACAGTTTCACCCTCAGTTGTTGTGCTTGCCGGCTGGCTACTCTCAGCCTCTGAACAAGCTGTTAAAAACGTGGCCAAACATATAATTAACACTAAAATAACACTTAAACTTTTTCTCATCATATTTTCCTCCGAAAATTATTTTTTCAAATTCATTATAAGAATAAAAACGTATTTATTAAAAACATTTAACTTGTGCTTACTGTATTATATTAAATTAAATTACTGAATAAATCAATGCTTTTAACAACATTCAACCAACAATATTTTATATAGTACTGATATTATCACTTTCAGCTTATACAATTTACAACAAAAAGCAACATTTTCCTTTGTAAAAGTTTTGGTTATAATATTAGCAACTATTATACAAAAAAATGACACTGAACCCAAAATATTGGATCCAGCGTCACGCTGGTCCGAGTGGCGAGAGTCGAACTCACGGCCTCTTGAACCCCATTCAAGCGCGCTACCAAACTGCGCTACACCCGGACATTGTGCGAATAAATTTTCACAACATTGTTATTATACAATTTAGCTTAATTTTTGTCAATAAAAAACTTGTTTTATTATGAATAATTTTAATTTATTTGAGAAAAATATCCAAAAGGAGGTGCATTAATATGTACGAATATGACGAGAGCACTTATAACAAATATAGCGAAAATCAATACAATGATAATCAAAACAGTCAACCTGAGCAAGAAACTGATGACAATGAGCTTTGGCAACCTCTTGAGGGTGAAGAAGAACAGCAATATTCTTAAAGCAGAAAACTGCCGCATTAATTAATGCGGCAGTTTTTTTACACTTATTTATTGTTGTACTTTTTAAGCAAACTTTTAATTTTCATATGAGGATCTATTATATTCCCTATAGACATATCATGGTTCAACGCATAGATAAAATAAGCTATATATTTTGAAACATCTACTTCATAAAACCATTCTCGCTCTAAAAGCTCCGGCGTTCTGTATGTTAAATTAGTGCCGAAAACCCCCGTAAACATTCCGTTTTTATAAGCTTCATCAAAAGTATCAAGGCCGTTAGTAAATATTGCATATGTTGCATTTATAAATATTCTGCCCGCGTTTTGTTTTTTAAGCGCATATGCAATATCAAGCATACTGTCACCCGAAGATATTATATCATCAGCAATAAAAATATCTTTACCTTCAACGCTTTCGCCTAAATATTCATGTGCTACAATTGGGTTTCTACCGTTAACAATGCGCGAATAATCTCTGCGCTTGTAAAACATTCCAAGGTTAACGCCAAGAACAGAAGCATAATACATATTTCTATTCATTGCGCCCTCATCAGGGCTGATTATCATAAATTTATCAGAAGACATGTCAATATTTTTGAATGATTTCAACATTGTTTTCATAACTTGATATGTTGGCATTATATTGTCAAAGCCCATAAGCGGTATTGCGCTTTGCATGCGTGGATCGTGCGCATCAAATGTTACAATATTATCAACGCCCATAGCTTGCAATTCTTGCAGTGCAACAGCACAATCAAGGCTTTCTCTATAACTGCGCCTGTGCTGGCGGCTACCATATAAAAGCGGCATTATAACATTTATTCTGTGCGCTTTACCACTTGCCGCTTGTATTAACCTTTTTAAGTTTTGAAAGTGGTCATCCGGCGATAAGCAATTCACGCTATTGAATATATTATATGTTTCACTGTAGTTGCCAACATCTACTATAAAATACAAATCATTACCGCGCACTGTAGATTTAATTATACCTTTAGCATCTCCCGAAGAAAAACGTGGACATTCTGATTCTACAATATAATTATCTTTTTCTAATTTGTTATTGTGTTTCCATTTTTTTAAGTGCTTATTAATTTTTTCGTTAAGGTCCTCTGCCCCTGGCACCGCTACAAGACCTATAGGTGCTACAGATTCACCTAACTGTAATATTCCTTGAGGGGTTCTTGCCTTTTTTTGCATATTGTTCTCCATTTCCGCTTTTTAATTGCCCATTTATATTACTATAATATTGTATCACAAAAACATAAAAAATTAATATAATAATAATGAATAATTTAATTTTCGACATTTTGTAATTAATTTTAAAAAAACGATAAATAAAACTAAACAAATTTACTAAATATATATTAGAAAAAAGAAAAACATTAAAAAAAGTGAATTATTTTGATATGATATATTGCAAGATGTTGTCAAATAAATTACAATATAAATGATATGTGCAATTTTGCGCAGTTTTTTTGTCAAATATATTTTATCAATAACGAGGTTTTTATGATAATTAATTTTTTGCGCACCATTATATGGTTTACATTTTTTATAGGTTATTTAATTTTAATTATTCCTATACAAATTATTGGAATGAGAGCTTTAAGGCGCAAAGATTATAAAACGTCTGATGCGCTAGCTAGCAAGCATGTTAAAATTTGGATAAACACGTTGCTAAAAATTGCCGGCGCAAAAGTTATTGTAACCGGTAAAGAAAATATTCCAAAAGACAAAGCTTGTGTTTTTGTTGCTAACCACCGCAGCCAATATGATATTCCAATTATGTTAACTAAAATCACACAAGAGCCCATAGCACTTTTAAGCAAAATTGAAGTTGATAAATTGCCTTTCGTTCGCAAATGGATGCGTATGCTTCACTGCGTTTTTGTTGACAGAAAAGACGCAAGGAAAAGCATGGCAGCTTTAAATGAGGCCATACAAGTTGTAAACAGCGGCTATTCAATGGCTATATTCCCCGAAGGCACACGCTATAAAGGAAAAGAGGGCGACGTTGGGGAATTTAAAGCGGGCGCATTTAGAATTGCAGCTAAAACAAAAGCACCTATTGTTCCAATTGCAATAAGCAATAGTAGGGCTATTATGGAAAGCAACCATAATATAATGACACCAGGTGTTATTCATGTTAAAATTTTACCCAGCTTAAATACAGAAAACTTAACAAAAGATGAAGTAAAACAATTGCCGGAAACATTAAGTGCGCTTATAAAAGATAATTTGAAAAAATAAATTTAGTTTCAGGGGTATAATTAATGGAAAATATAATAACAGCATTTATGTTAACGCTAATTGCAGGTTTAAGTACAGTTATCGGAAGCTCTTTAGCTCTTTTCACTAAAAGCACAAATAAAAAGTTCTTATCGGTTTCTCTTGGTTTTTCGGCAGGCGTTATGATTTTTGTTTCTTTTGTTGAAATTTATAATAAAGCGCAAGAATCTTTAATATCTTACACGGATGTAAAAACAGGTAGCATTCTTACCGCTGTAGCTTTTTTTTCAGGTATTCTTATCATAGCTATAATTGATAAATTAATACCGTCGCACGATAACCCTCATGAGATAAAAACTATGAATTATGAAGACCACGAAATTGCGCAAAAAGCTGCTATCCAAAATAAAGAAGACGCAAACAAAGTAAAGTTAAAACGCATGGGAATTTTCACAGCGCTCGCCATTGCTATTCACAATTTCCCTGAAGGGCTTGCAACTTTTGTTACTGCGCTTACAGAGCCCACGCTGGCAATACCTATTGTAGTTGCTATTGCTATTCACAATATACCCGAGGGCATAGCTGTTTCAGTACCTATTTACCAGGCAACAGGCTCAAGAAAAAAGGCGTTTTTCTACTCTGCATTGTCTGGTTTATCCGAGCCGGTAGGCGCTTTAGTTGGATATTTAATTCTTATGCCCTTTATGTCAGACTTAACATTCGGCCTTTTATTCGCTTGCGTTGCCGGAATAATGGTGTTTGTGTCTTTAGACGAGCTTTTACCTTCTGCAAGAGAATATGGCGAGGCTCATCTATCCATTTACGGTTTAATTGCCGGTATGGCTGTAATGAGCATTAGTTTATTAATGTTTATTTAAAAAAATTTGACATTTTTCAGTTCTATGTTATAATTACAATTAATAATAAAACAGGGGTGCTGTAAGGCTGAGATATAAACTTAATGTTTATTATCCCTTTTACCTGATCCGGATAATGCCGGCGTAGGAAGTTTTATACAATTATTTTATTTTTGTGTATTAGTGCCTACATTTATGTAGGCACTTTTTTTGCAAAAAAATATTTTGGAGGATTTTTATGTCAACAACTATTTCCAGAACAAGAACACTAATTGAATGTGCACTAATGGTGGCCGTGGGTACGGTTTTAGCACAAATTAAAATTTTAGATATGCCTTATGGCGGCAGTTTAACTTTGTTTTCAATGCTACCTTTTGTGCTAGTATCTTTTAGGCACGGTGTAAAATGGGGCCTTCTTTGCGGCCTTGCAAATAGCCTTTTACAAATGCTGATAGGTGGCTTATATCCGCCGCCCTCAGGAACCTTAATTGCATTTGCAGGCATGATTTTATTAGATTACATTCTTGCTTTCAGCGTTTTAGGCCTTGCATGCTTTTTTGCAAAGCCGGTTAAAAACAAAATGATTGCTATTGCTTTCGGCACAGCAACAGTTTGTTTTTTACGTTTTGTATGCAGCTTTTTAAGCGGTACTATTATATGGGCAAGTTTTTCAAATGCAGTAGAGTTATCAAATGCGGCATTAGGAAGCTTTTTATACAATGGTGCATATATGCTGCCTGAAATGATATTAACAACTATTGCGGCACTTTTACTATATAAATCTGCACCGTCTGTTTTTGCAAATACCAACAACTATTAATATTTTTTTAGTTGCAATAATATTTTTATTTAAGCGCATGATATTTTATATCATGTGCTTTGTCATATTTGACAATTTTTCAAACTTTTTTTATGCACATTAACCGAAAAAATAAATTTTTTATACAATTAGTACAATTTTGTATATAATTTTTAACATAATAAACATATAAATTTCCATATATTATGTGATATGGGGAAATTCTGGGTTTTGCTTACTTTTCTTTAGTTGAGATTTTATTTTTATTCAACTAAACTATTAATATAAACAAAACACAAATGAAAGGAGTATCGTTATGGTTAATGTTGAACAAATTATTGAACGAACAGCAACAAGCTATTCTTTATCGGCAATTCAATCAAAATATATTTATACATTAAATAAGTACACAGTAGATAAAAACGAATATAAGTTATGTATATCTGAGGAAAAAGAGGGTAAAGTTGTTGTAGAATTTAACAAAATTATTACTTGTAATAGCGAAACTGCTAATTTTGTGATACAATTATTATATAATAATTGTGTGGCGCCAATTCATTTAAATGATATTTTAGAAGATTTAGGTTTATAGCAATTGATTTGCTTTTTTACATTTTACAAAGTACAATATAAAAAGTACAATATAAATTGATATATAAATATTAATGCTATAAATTAATTTCATTTATGTAAGGAGGTTTGCTTTGAATTCAAAAAAAATTAATATTCTTATAATAGATGATGATATCGAGTTTTGTTTTCTTTGTGCACAGAATTTGCCCAAGATACACGATATTTACAATTGTGAAATTGCCACAGACGGCATGCAAGCTTTAAACCTAATTAAATCTAAACAATATGATTTACTTATTTTAGATGCCATAATGCCTGTTATGGATGGTTTAGGTGTTTTAACCGAGCTTTCAAAATTAAAGTTAATGTTCAAGCCAAAAATTCTTGCAATAACTTCAAGCGACATTAATTATATTTCAAAAGTTATGCTCGATAACGGAGCTGATTATTTTATGCCGAAGCCGCAAAGTATAAACGAGCTTGCTGATAGGCTTCAATACATAATTTTAAGCCCACTATTTAATAGAAAACCAAAAGATTTCGCAACTATGCATGCCCTTGGCAACGAAAATGATGATGAAACTTTTGCAATGCTAACGCTAAAGAAAATTATTGCAAAAAAAGTTCTTGAGTACGGCATACCTACATATTTAATAGGCTATAATTATTCGGTTAGTTTATTATATCACCTTATTGTTTTAAAGCATTCAAATCCAACATTATTGCAAATTTATGAAATTATTGCAAAAGAGTATAACACAAATACCAAATGCATTGAAAACGCCATAAATATGTCTATGAAAGTAGCTTTAAAAAACAATAGCCCTACTTTAAGCAGTGTTCTTGAAATAGCTAATTTGTATAACGCAAATAATTTTTCTAACAACAAGTTTTTTTCTTTATTACTCTTTGATATTGAACAAAATTTATTGTCTTTCGCTCGATAGCGCATACTTTTATCAAAATTATCAAAATTGAATTACTTATAAGGATCGATTTATGCCATTACATAATAACTCAACCCCGTTATCTGAAAATTTAAGCGAACTGTCAATTTTTGCACATAATCTAAAAGACCCTTTATCTTACGCAATCGTTAGTTTAAACTCACTTATGGTTTTGGCAGAGGAGTTAAACTTTGAAACTCAAGAAAGCAAAAATAACTTTGACGCCGTTTTATCCATTGTAAAAAACAATATTTATAAAGCTATTAGAATATCGAACAATATTTTAGATACACAAGCATTTACCAGAAATGATAGTAAAATTTTCATTAAGCCTTGTAATATAACCGAGTTATTACAAAACAATTTGCTTATAATTAAGGAAGTTTTGCGCTTAAAAAATGCAAGTGCCGCATTTATTACAAATGTAAGCGAGCCTTTTTATGCATGTGTAGATGAATTTGCCCTTGAAAGGGTTTTATTGAATTTACTTACAAATTCAATAAACCACCTACCGATAAAGGGAGGTAAAATTACGCTGTTTTTAAAAGCTGAAAGCGATACTTTTAGCATAAAAGTTATAGATAATGGCTCTGGTATCGATGAACAAACTATGCCATATATTTTTGATGAATTTTATAAAAAAGCTAATGGCACTGTAAACGGTGCAGGCCTTGGGCTTTTTATTGCAAAATCTCTTATTAACTTACATAATGGTAGCTTAAGTGCGCATAGCATACCATTTGAGGAAACCACCTTTACCATCACATTACCACTTGAGTTAAATGAAGTACACGTTGTAACGTTAAACAGTGAAATCGAGGTATCTTTTGATGAAAAATTTGATAATTTAACACAACATGAACTTTCCACTTTAGAATAATTGTAAATTTTTATTAGCCGCTGAACTTTTTGGCTTTACTTTACACTAAAAATATAGTAATATATTAAAGAAGTATTTTACTTAATGAAAGGTGTAAATTATGGCTGTAAAGTATCAGCGGCTTTTGCTTAAATTAAGCGGTGAAGCGCTAAGTGGAGATAAAGGCTTTGGCCTTTGTGAAAACGCGGTTAGTAATATATGTGAAGGAATTAAAAACGCAACGACTTTAGGCGCTCAAATTGCCATTGTTGTTGGTGGCGGCAACTTTTGGCGCGGGCGCTCCAGCGGAAATATGGAACGAATTCGGGCCGATCAAATGGGCATGCTTGCAACGGTTATGAACTCTCTTGCAGTTGCCGATGCTCTTGAAAATATGGGCGTTGATGTTAGAGTTCAAACAGCGCTATCTATGCAGCAAATAGCTGAGCCTTATATTCGCAACCGAGCTGTTCGTCATTTAGAAAAAGGCAGAGTTGTTATTTTTGCCTGTGGAACCGGCAACCCATATTTTTCAACAGATACTGCTGCGGCACTTCGAGCTGCAGAAATTAACGCAGATATTATACTAAAAGCTACTTTAGTTGACGGCGTTTATGATAAAGACCCTAAAAAGCACGAAGATGCAATAAAATATGATACATTGAGCTTTAGCAAAATGATTGTGGATAACTTAGAAGTTATGGACAGCACCGCTGCAACAATGTGCAGAGATAATAATTTGCCCATTCTTGTGTTTAGCTTGCAAAACCCCGATAATATTTCAAAAGCTATAAACGGTGAAACCATTGGTACACTTGTTTGCGAATAGTATAAAGAGGAGGATAAATTTATGAGTACAGAAACAAAAAAATATGAAGACAAAATGAGTGGTGTTATTAATCACTTAAGTAAAGAACTTGCTTCTATTAGAGCAGGAAGGGCAAACCCCGCAGTTTTAGATAAGGTATTTGTAGATTATTACGGCGTTGAAACACCAATTCAACAAGTTGCAGCTATTAGTGTTGCCGAAGCCAGAGTTTTAACTATAAGCCCTTGGGACGCTTCACTTATGGGCGCAATTGAAAAAGCAATTTATTCTTCAGATATAGGTATAACCCCCACAAACGACGGTAGAATTATGCGCCTTGTTTTCCCCTCTCCCACAGAAGACCGCCGCAAGCAAATTGTGAAAGAAGTTTTAAAACACGGTGAAGAAAGCAAAGTTTCATTAAGGAATATCCGAAGAGATGCTATTGAAAAATTCAAAGGGATGAAAAAAGCTTCTGAGATAACAGAGGATGATTTAAAAGAGCTTGAAACAGAAATGCAAAAGCTAACAGATAAATTTGTTAAAGAAATTGATGCAGTGTGCGAATCTAAGAAAAAAGAAGTAATGGAAATTTAATTGCTTTAAAATACAATTATGCCGCAAACATAAAGGAGCTGCTTTCAAATTTAATAATAAACATTATTGCATACTTAGCATTAATTTTTACGTTATTTTTGTTTTGAACGCTTCCTTAAATGTGCGCGGTTTTTAATTGAAAGGATAATTATTTTTATGGCAGATAACATAAATGCTCAAGGTTTAAGCATAGGCATTATAATGGACGGAAACGGCAGATGGGCAAAAAAGAGAAATTTGCCAAGAAGTGCCGGGCACACAAAAGGTGCTGAAGTATTTAAAGAAATTATACGATATTGCAATGAACTTAAAATAGCAAGCGTTACCTTCTATGCTTTTTCAACTGAAAATTGGGCTAGGCCAAAAGATGAAATTAGCAGCATTATGCGCTTATTTGGTGAATACCTTATAATGGCATATGACTATGAAAAAGAAAATAATAGGGTTGTATTTTTAGGCGACAGAACTCCTTTAAGCGATAAGCATAAAGAAATGATGAACGATATCGAAACCAAAACCGCTAAAAATACCGGTACTATATTAAACATAGCTATTAATTACGGCGCAAGGCAAGAAATATTGCGGGCTGTGCAATTATTAGCAGCGCAAGTTGAGCAAAACACACTAAAGCCAAGCGATATTACAATGCAAATGATAAGCGATAATTTATATACCAAAGGCCAAAAAGACCCTGATTTTATTTTGCGCCCAAGCGGCGAAAAACGATTATCTAACTTTTTACTTTGGCAGGCTTCTTACTCGGAATTTGTAGATATGCAAGTGCTGTGGCCTGATTTTACTAAAGCGCATTTAGACGAGGCAATTGAAATATATAACACACGCTCGAGGCGGTTTGGCGGCTTATAAAATTTTGGAGGAACACTAATGAAAATAAGAATTATAACCGCGCTTGTATTGCTTTGCGTGTTAGCACTGGCACTAATCACCTTAACAACATTTGTTTTTGATATAATTGTAGCTATTTTTTGTATTTGGGCGCTTTGGGAAATATTCAGCGCAGCAAAACTAACTAAGTCTTTATATGTGTTTATAGGTTTTGCGCTTTTTTCTATCACAGCTCTTTTCACAGTCAATTTTTTAAGCACTTCTTTGCTAATTAGTATATGTTACCTATTTGCAGTATTTTTAGTTATTTATATAATGAAAAACATTAGCAATGAGCAGCTAAGTAAAATTCTGCTTATATTTGCTTTGAAATTTATAGTTGTTGCTTGTTTTTATTCAGTTTTGTATATTAAATATTATGCTATAAACAATAATTTTGGCGCTAATTCGCTTTATTTTATTTTACTAGCGCTTAATTGTGCTTGGGGCGCAGATTCTTTTGCTTATTTCGCAGGTAGATTTTTAGGAAAAAGAAAATTAGCTCCAACTATCAGCCCTAACAAAACTGTTGAGGGCGCTATAGGCGGCATTTTTGGCAGCATAATTATTGGGCAAATTGTAACATTTATTTATGCTTTTATTGCCGGTGGTTTGCTTGGCACTCCTTTAAGTGAATTAAGCATAACTTTTTATATATTCATTATTATTATTTGTGCTTTGGGCGCTGTTTTTGGCATTATTGGTGATTTATTTGCATCTAGCATAAAGCGCATATGTAATGTTAAAGATTACGGCTCTATTTTCCCTGGGCATGGCGGAATTATGGATAGATTTGACAGTGTAACTTTCACAATGCCTTTTATTAGCATTTCAGCCATAGTATTTTTATCTTATATTTTTTAGGAGTACACATGCAAAAAAACATTAGCGTTTTAGGGTGCACCGGCTCTATAGGAACACAAAGTTTAGATGTAGCACGCTTTCAAAACTACAATATAGTTGCGCTTGCCGCATATAGTAATATTGATTTATTGCAAAAACAAATTGATGAATTTAAGCCGCTTGCCGTTGCCGTTGTAGATGAAAACGCCGCTCAACTATTGAGCGATAGGCTAAGCGGCACTTTAAATGCACCAAAAGTATACAAAGGCAAAGAAGGCCTTGTAGAACTTGCAAAGCTGGAACAAAGTGATATTGTTTTAAACTCTGTTGTTGGAATAGCAGGTTTAAATGCAACTTTAGCTGCGCTTGAATGCAAGAAAAATGTTGCACTTGCCAACAAAGAAAGCCTTGTTGCGGGAGGCAGCTTAGTAATAAACGCCGCCAAAAATGCAGATGTAAAACTTTTACCTGTAGACAGTGAGCACTCTGCTATTTTTCAGTGTATACAAGACGAAAATTCCGCTAAAGCTATTGATAAAATTCTATTAACAGCTTCGGGCGGCCCATTTTACGGCAAAACAAAAGACGAACTTAAAAATATAAAAGCTAAAGATGCCCTTAACCACCCAAACTGGGCAATGGGCGCTAAAATAACTATCGATTCTTCTACTTTAATGAACAAAGGCCTTGAATTTATTGAAGCAGCTTGGCTTTTCAATTTACCAGGAGATAAAATAGATATCATCGTTCAGCGCCAAAGCATTATCCATTCTATGGTGCAGTTCACCGATAACTCAATTATAGCGCAATTAGGCGTGCCAGATATGCGCATACCAATTCAATATGCACTAACTTGGCCTTTGCGCGTAAAAGGAAATGCCCCGAAACTTGATTTTACCACATTAAAAAGCATTACATTTGACATACCGGATGAAAATGTATTTCGCTGTTTACCCGCTTGTAAAAAAGCAATGGATATAGGCGGGCTTGCCCCTTGCGCGGTAAATGGTGCAAATGAGCAAGCTGTTGCATTGTTCTTACAAGATAAAATACCATTTTTGAAAATTGGAGAATTAGTAGAAAAAACGCTTGAAAGCGATAATTTTTCAGGTTCATATTCCCTTGCGGATGTATATGAATGTGATTTAAAAGCAAGAAAATTTGTTAGTGAAAACACATAATAGTATTTTATTTATATATAAACATATTTTTTTAATAAATTTATCATATACTATTACTATGCAGTACAATATAAATTGTATTTGGCTATGCAATGTTATTAAAATCCCCTCAAAAAGGAGTATTCAATGCAAGATTTTATAAATTCAATTTTGCCTTTCATAACCACAACAATTGCCTCTGTTTTAGTGTTTGGCAGTGTTATATTTATCCACGAGCTCGGCCATTTTTTAGCTGCAAAAAAAAGCGGCATAACTGTGCACGAGTTCGCTTTGGGCATGGGCCCTACCATTTTAAAATATGAAAAGAATTCAACTGTTTATGCATTGCGCCTATTCCCTATTGGCGGCTTTGTAAGCATGGAGGGTGAGGACGAAGAAAGCGAAATTGAGGGCTCTTTCACAAAGGCACCTATTTTAAATAGAATTATTGTAATTATTGCAGGCGCAGTTATGAACTTAATTTTAGGCTTTTTAGTTCTTATTATTGTAGTTAACATGAGCTCTGTAGTTATTACAAGAACTATAGCAGAGTTTGACGAAAATGCTAGCACACAGGCTTCCGGTTTGCAAGTTAACGACACAATTCTCTCTGTAAACGGAAGACGCTGTTTCACCGCAAACGATTTAATATATGAATTTGCAAGAACACAAGAAGGCACAGCAGATTTAACCGTTCTTAGAAACGGCGAAACAGTAGAGCTTGACGATGTAGTTTTTGAAACTTATATTGATGATAACGGCACCAAGCAATTAGTGCTGGATTTTAAAGTTGTGGGTGAGCCTAAAACTGTGCTTAATGTTATAGAGGCTGCTTTTAACTGGGGTTTATCTCTGGTTAGAATGGTTTTTGTTAGCTTAACAGATTTAATAACGGGCAGAATAGCTGTCAACTCTCTTTCAGGGCCTGTTGGAATTGTTACTGCTATTGGCGAAGCTTCAGGTATGGGGCTAGAAAACTTACTGTTACTAACGGCTTTAATATCAATCAACCTCGGTGTTTTCAATTTATTGCCTGTGCCGGCTTTAGATGGCGGGCGCCTAATGTTTTTAATACTAGAAGCTATAAGAAGAAAACCAATACCGCAAAAATATGAAATTGCTGTTAATGCAATAGGCTTTATACTTTTAATAGGCCTTATGCTGTTCACCACATTTAACGATATTACACGCTTAATTAGTTGAGGTAAAATATGCCTATAGCACGTAAAATAACAAAAGAAGTTAAAATTGGCAATGTTAAAATAGGTGCACATAACGCCATAGCAGTTCAAAGCATGTTAAATGCGCCTGTGCATGATATTCATGCCAATATAAAACAAGCAGTGGCCCTACAAGAAGAAGGCTGCCAAATTCTTCGCGTTACTGTTCCCACACAAAACGACGCAGTTTTAGTTAGCGAATTGAAAAAACACTTGCATATACCGCTAGTAGCAGATATCCACTTCGACTATAAAGCCGCTTTAGCTTGCGTTTCAAACGGCATTGACAAAATTCGCATAAACCCCGGTAACATTGGCAGTGACGAGAAAATTAAGCAAGTTGTTAATGCATGTTCTTTAAACAATATACCTATAAGAATAGGCGTTAATGCGGGTAGCCTTGAAAAGCATATACTGGCAAAGCATAAAAGCGCAAATCCTGATGCACTGGTTGAAAGTGCATTATATCATATAAATCTTTTAGAAAAGTTTGATTTTACCAATATAGTGGTTTCTATAAAATCTTCAAATGTTTCTAATGTAATAGCTGCTTATGAAAAGCTTAGCAGTATTTGCGAGTATCCACTTCATATTGGCGTTACGGAAGCAGGCACCTATCGCATGGGGCTTATAAAATCTGCTATGGGTATAGGCTCGCTATTAATGCAAGGAATAGGCGATACTTTACGCGTTTCATTAACAGACGAGCCTATCAAAGAGATAAAAGCCGGTTTTGATATTTTAAGGGCTGCCGGGCATAATGTGCAAGGGCCGGAAATTATAAGTTGCCCTACTTGCGGCAGAACTATAATTGATGTAGCAAAAATAGCAAACGAAGTTGAAGAGCGATTAAAGCATATTAAAAAGCCAATAAAAGTAGCTGTTATGGGCTGTGTTGTTAACGGGCCCGGCGAAGCTAAGGGCGCCGATATAGGCATAGCCGGCGGTAAAGATTGTGCAATGCTATTTGTTAAAGGCGAGCAAAAGCGCATACTGCGCGGCGATATTGTAGGGCAGTTGTGCGAAGAAATTGAAAATATACTTTAACAAACAGTATTTTTGCAATATTTTTTAGCTTTAATATAAAGCTGTTTATTTACATTAAAGCCGGTGTGCCTTTTTAAAAAGCACACTGGGTTTTTGTTAATTTATAACGCTGAATTAAATATTTTCATTTTATAGCGAAAAAATGAAAGGAATGGTTACAATTATGCAAATTGAAAAAAACGAAGAAAAAAACATATTAAACCTGTGGCCATTTTTAAAGGAAGATGATAATCTTTCGCAGCATTTAAATAATATTTATATAGATAGAGTTGAACTAAACAGAAAAACAGCAACTGTGCTTATAGTTTATACAAGTGATAATTCTTTACATTTTGAAAGAGCCGAGCAATTAAGGCAATTGCTAATGCCTAAATTCCCCTCTCACAAAATAGAATTTTTAGGGCAAATGCCTTTTAATATGCTAAACGAGCAAGCTGTTTTTAATATTATTGAAGAAATGAAAAACAAAGGTGTGCCTATAAACGGTTTTTTTCGCAATTGTGAAGTAGAATTCCTTAGCGAAAATAATATTACAACAATAATATTTAATTTAAAAAACGGCATAGCGCTTTTAAGTGAAATTGAGTTTGACAAAAAACTGCAACACGAAGTTTTTCTGCGCACAGGCGTAGAAATTTGCGTTAAATTAGTTTGCAACAACGAAATTACAATTGCTGAAGTTGAAAAGAAAATAATGAAAAAAATGCCGGCTACTGCTAAAGTTCAAAAGCAGAGTGCTCCTGTAAAAATAAACGGAATTGACGTTGAAGAAAAACCCTCTAAACTTATTTACGGGCAAAATTTTAAACCGAAGCCAAGCGATTTTACCGATTTGCTTAACGTTTCAAATTTAGGTGGCAAAACAACAATTTGGGGCGATATTTTCTACATTTCTATTATGAAAAGGCGCAAAACGATAATCACTGTTTCTATAACAGATTACACAGGCTCTATAAATTTGAAAATATTCCAAGATAATAATGTTAGCTGTGCAAAATGGGAAAATTTAAGCAAAAACGACACCATAATTGTTCGTGGTGAATGCTTATACGATAAGTACGAAAGTGACTATGTTGTTTTCCCAAACGACGTTATACAAATTGAGCGCAAAACTCGCACAGATAATGCAGAGCAAAAGCGAGTTGAGCTGCATTTACATACTAAACAAAGCAATATGGATGCATTTTGCGATGTTAAAAGTGTTGTAAATTTAGCGCATAAAATGGGTCACAGAGGTATTGCCATTACAGATCATGGCGTTGTACAAGCGTTTCCTGAGGCCATGCTTGCCGTTGATGCTATTCGCAGAAAAGGCAGCGATTTTAAGCTGGTTTACGGCTGTGAAGCTTATTTTGTAGACGATATGATACCCATTGTTTATGGCAATGATATATGCGATATAAATGCGCCCATAGTAGCATTCGACCTTGAAACTACAGGCCTTTCCCCCACTGCCGACAGAATTACTGAAATTGGCGCTGTTGTTATTGATAACGGCGAAACAAAAGAGGTTTTCAACACATTTGTTAACCCCGAGCAAAGGCTAACGCCAAAAATTATTGAACTTACAGGCATAACAGACAGCATGCTGAAAGACGCCCCATTAGAAAAAGAGGCACTTGAGAGCTTTTTTGCATTTGTAAACGGTAAAGTTTTAATTGCGCATAATGCACATGGTTTTGACATGCGCTTTATAATTGAAAGTGCAAAACGCTGTGGTATACCTTGTAATTTCACATATATAGATACATTGCCCTTAGCGCAAGCGCTGTGCCGTGGGCTTAGAAATTACAAGCTAAACACCATAGGAAAATACCTTGGTATACCCAATTTCCGCCATCATCGTGCAAGCGACGATGCACTTGCGCTTGCACGTGTTTATATTAATTTTATTGATGATTTAAAACAACATAATATAAATAATATTCAAGAAATTAACACAGGGCTTGGCTCTTCGAGAGAGCTGGCTAAAAGAAATTTCCACATAATTATTTTAGCAAAAGATGCGCAAGGCTTAAAAAATTTGTACCGCATAATTTCTAAATCGCATCTGGATTATTTTTACAAAGTTCCCCGCGTGCCTCGCAGCGTTCTGCAAAAACATAGAGACGGCTTAATTTTAGGCTCTGCATGCGAGGCCGGTGAGCTTTATAAGGCAGTAGTCGAGGGTAGAAACGATGCAGATTTAAAGAACATAGCCTCTTATTACGATTTCTTAGAAGTGCAACCAATTGCTAATAACGAATACTTATACCGCACTAATGTTGTAGACAGTATGAAGAGCATCGAAAACTTCAACAAAAAAATTATAAGCTTGGGCGAAGAGCTGAATATACCCGTTATTGCAACAGGCGATGTTCACTATACAGAGCCATACGAGAACATTTTCAGGGCTGTTTTACAAGCCGGCAACGGCTTTAGCGATGCCGATAACCAGGCACCGCTTTATTATAGAACAACCGAAGACATGCTTTCGCAATTTAGCTATATAAGCCCTGAAAAAGCGCATGAAATAGTTGTAGAAAACCCGAACAAATTGCTTGATGTTATTGATGGCGATATTCGTGCCATACCCAAAGAGCTGTTTATTCCCTTTATTGAAGGCGCTGACGAAAGCCTTCGTAAAGACACTATGCAAAATGCTATTGCTCGTTATGGCGAGCCTTTACCGCCTATTGTTGAAAAGCAGCTTGAAAAAGAATTGAACGCTATTATTAAACACGGGTTTGCTGTTTTATACGTTATATCTCAAAAAATTGTTAAGAAAAGCGAAGAATACGGCTACCTTGTAGGCTCGCGCGGTTCTGTTGGTTCATCTGCTGTGGCACATTTTGCGGGCATATCTGAGGTTAATAGCTTGCCTGCACACTATGTGTGCGAGCACTGCAAATACAGCGAGTTTTTCACAGACGGCTCTGTTGCCGATGGCTTTGATTTGCCCGATAAAAACTGCCCTAATTGCGATAGAAAATTAGCAGTTGACGGGCACGATATACCGTTTGAAACATTTTTGGGCTTTAACGGCGACAAAGTTCCCGATATTGATTTAAATTTCTCGGGTGATGTGCAAGGCCGCATACACAAATATACTGAGGAGCTTTTTGGGCAAGACTATGTTTTCAAAGCCGGCACTATTTCAGGCTTGCAAGATAAAACTGCATACGGCTATGTAAAAAAATATCTTGAAGAGCGCGGCAATGTTGTAAACAAAGCCGAAGAAAATAGGCTTGTACAAGGCTGTGTTGGTGTTAAGCGCACAACAGGCCAGCACCCCGGTGGCATGGTTGTTGTGCCCGAGGGCTATGATGTGCACGATTTTACGCCTGTTCAACACCCTGCAGATGACAAGCAAAAAGGCGTTATAACAACACATTTTGAATTTAAATATCTGCATGATACCATTTTGAAATTAGACGAGCTTGGCCACGATGTTCCAACTATGTATAAATATTTGGAAGATTTGTCAGGCGTTAAAATTGAAGACGTGCCAATGAATGACGAAAAAGTATTATCTTTACTTATATCTCCCGAGGCATTAGGTGTAAGCGCAAAAGATATAGATAGTGAAACGGGCACATTGGGCATACCAGAGCTAGGCACGCATTTTGTGCGCAATATGCTTATAGAAGCACAGCCGAAAAGTTTTAGCGACTTAATTCAAATTAGCGGCCTATCGCACGGCACAGACGTTTGGACAGGTAATGCGCAAGACTTAATTAAACAAGGCACTTGCACCATTTCAGACGTTATTGGCACGCGTGACAGTATTATGATTTACTTAATGCATAAGGGAATAGCACCTGTAGATGCATTTTTTATAATGGAGAAAACACGTAAAGGCGATATTGCGAGAAATGGTTTTCCGGAGGGAAAAGAAGCGTTGCTGCGTGAAAACAATATACCCGATTGGTATATTCAGTCTTGCAAAAAAATAAAATATATGTTCCCAAAAGCACATGCGGTTGCATATTTAATAGCCGCAATAAGGCTTATGTGGTATAAAATTAATTATCCACTTGCATACTATGCAACACATTTTACCGTGCGCGGTGAAGATATAGATTATGAGGCTGCTATGGGCGGAAAGCAAGCTGCAATGAAAGCTATGAAAATTGTTAGTGCACGCCTTAAAAATGAAAAAAAGGCAAAGGACGATGATATTTTAAACACTTTACAAATAGTGAACGAAATGCTTGCAAGGGGCTATGAATTTCTGCCTATAGAACTTGGTAAAAGCTATGCACAAAAATATGTGATTGAAGATGGTAAAATTCGCTTGCCGTTCATGGCAATTAAAGGGCTTGGCGAAAACGCTGCAATTGCGCTTGAAAACGCTACAATAAGCGGGCAAACATATATTTCTGCAGAAGAACTTCAAAGCGAGGGAAAAATTACAAACTCTGTTATAGATTTGCTCGACGGCGTTGGCGCATTAGGCGATTTACCAAAAAGCAGCCAAACTTCGTTTTTTACTTAGACTTATATGTATCTCAATAAATTAAAACAGCCGGTAACCACTATACTTAATTTCTAATATAAAAAAGCAACCTGTATGCGTTTTCACGCATACAGGTTGCTTTTTTATTGCTTATTTAACATTTAAGTGTTTAAAAAAGTGCATTTACATTCTATTTTCAACTTATAAACACCGGTTTTAGTCGCCAATATATAAATTTTCTTTTTATTTACTTCACTGTGCCTAATAAAACAGGGGTGTTTACTATAAAGCTTACCTTACCCTAAAGATATACCCATTCTTCTTGCAACTGTAAGCATAGAACAGCTTTCAGGAACAAGTTTTTTCTTGCCGGCAATTTCACTTAAAGGGTTTTCGGTAACTATTTCATTTTTCATAGCCACTGCAACGCCATAGTGCTCTGCTTCAACTAGCTTTGCGGCATATGTGCCAAATTGTGTTGCTAAAACCCTATCATAAGCCGATGGGCTGCCTCCCCTTTGCATATGGCCCGGAACACAAACCCTTGTTTCAAAGCCTGTCATTTTTTCTATTTGGCGCGCAATTCGGTTAGTAGCTGTTTTCTCACCGTTTTTAGCCCTTAATTTATCGCGCTCTTTTCTTTTCATTGTTGCTTCTGTTATATCATAAGCACCCTCAGCAACAGCTAAAATTGAAAATGTTTTATTATCTTGGTTACGCTTTTGAATTGCCTTGCAAACATTTTCAATATTATAAGGTATTTCAGGAATTAAAATAATGTCTGCGCCTCCGGCAATGCCTGCGTATAAAGTTAGCCATCCTGCTGAATTGCCCATCATTTCAATAACCATACAGCGCCTATGGCTAGATGCTGTTGTGTGTATTCTATCAACAACCTCAGTTGCTATATCTACAGCTGTGTGAAAACCAAAAGTAACGTCTGTTCCCCAAATGTCATTATCAATTGTTTTTGGAAGGCCAATAATATTAAGACCCTGCTCGCTTAATAAATTTGCGGTTTTATGTGTTCCATTGCCACCTAAACATAAAAGGCAATCTAATTTCGCATCTTTATATGTTTTTATCATCGCTTCAACTTTATTTACATTGTCGTCTTCAATAACTTGCATAAGCTTAAACGGTGTACGCTTTGTGCCTAAAATTGTACCACCTCTTGTTAGAATTCCCGAAAAGTCGTAAGAATTCATAAGCTCGAAATCGCCTTTAATCAAACCGTCGTATCCGTTGCGTATACCTATAATTTCAACATCATCTGCAAACCTCTCATAAAGTGCTTTTGCTGCGCCTCTAATAGTTGCATTCAGCCCGGGGCAATCTCCGCCGGATGTTAATATTCCAACTCGTTTTTTCATATATCTCTCCTATGCGCTATTAGCGCAAAAATAAACATAGTTTAATACTAAACGAATAATAAATCTTTTCTGCTCATATTATACAATTAATAAATTTCTTACTTATTATTAACAGTAAGCTCTGTACCATCAAGATTTAGTTTTAAAGGTATTTCAGGCATAAGTTCATCTGAAATAACATTTAGCATTTCTTCAAACTTATTGCATTCTTCTTGTGTAAACCTGTTTTTTATTCTATCAATAACACTTGTAATATAACTATGGCTTATATTGTAATAATCATAATATTTTTGCGTGGGTTTAATATGGAATTCTCGCCTGTCCATTTTAGATTGCTCTTTAATAAGATACCCTTTTTGTATTAAATTATTTACTTTATAAGCCGCATTCGGTGCAGAAAAATCAGCAAATTTAGCAAACTCTAAAATAGTGGGTGCACCTAAAGCTTGTATTATTTCCATACAAAATGTTTCTGTTGATGTTAAACTCGCCTCTCTATCCCCTAATTTGTCGAAGATTTTAATGTAAAAATGTAGCTTAAACTTTCCGTAAACTTGTGCAAATGCATTTTCAAGCATAATAATTCCTTTCTATTCCTCTATAGCAAAAATTAATTCTGCGCTAGCAGCTATTTTTCCGTCAACCTTTGCAATTCCTTTCCCATACCCAACTGAACCTTTTCTTTTTATAATTTCACACTCAAGCTCTAATACATCGCCCGGAACAACTTGTTTTTTAAACCTTGCGCGTTTTATACCGCCAAAAAAAACCAATTTGCCTTTGTTCTCTTCTTCCATTAATAAACTTATTGCCCCTGTTTGTGCAAGAGCTTCAATAATTAAAACTCCCGGCATAACAGCCTTTTGTGGAAAATGCCCGTTAAAAAACTCCTCATTTGCACTAACACATTTTATCCCTTTTACACTTTTCCCTTCTACTATTTCTGTTACTTTGTCTACTAGCAAAAATGGATACCTATGTGGTAGAATTTGTTTAATTTCTTCATGTGATAACTGCATTTTTCTCTCCTTGATATATTTAATTTAGCATTATATTTAATAGTATTCAACTGAATTTTTATCTACTCTTGCATAAATTAATTTGCTCTGCTTTGGTTTATCATCGCTAATTTCAATCGCACTTATAAATTTTTCAGCAGCTTGCTCAAATTTCAATTCGTCATTTGCATATAGTGTTGCTATAACTTCATTTTTGTTTACAAAATCTCCTGCTTTTTTATAAATTTTTATTCCGGCACTCATATCTATATTATCTTCTTTTTTTATACGCCCTGCACCTAATAAAACCCCTGCCATACCAATTTCTTGCGTATTTGTGCTATAAATATAGCCACTTTTATGCGCTAAAATTTCTTTTGAATAACGCGCAGGCATAAAATTATTTTCTTCAAATGCCTTTAAGTCTCCGTTTTGCGCTTTTATCATTTCACAAAACAGCTCATACGCTTCATTATTACTAAGCAATTGAATAACTTTTTGTTCACATTCTTCATAACTTGCATTTTGAGCGAGATACAACATATTAGAAGCGAGCGCCACACAAACCTCAATTAAATCTTTCTGTCCTTTGCCCTTTAATGTTTGCACAACTTCTTGTATTTCTAAACTGTTTCCTATATTGCATCCCAAAGGTGTATCCATATTTGTTATAAGTGCCGCTGTTCTTCTACCGTTCTGCTCGCCAATTTCAACCATGGCTTTTGCAAGCTCAACCGATTCTTCAATCGTTTTCATGAAAGCTCCGCTTCCGGTCTTCACGTCTAGCATTATACAATCTGCACCGCTTGCAAGCTTTTTGCTCATAATACTAGAAGCAATAAGCGGCAAATTTGAAACAGTTGCTGTAACATCTCTTAAAGCATATAGCTTTTTATCGGCAGGCGCAATATCGCCTGTTTGCCCTATTACAGCAAGCCCTAAATTATTAACTTGCTTTGTAAAACTCTCTTGCGATAAATCAATTCTTGCCCCGGGTATAGATTCTATTTTATCTAATGTTCCACCGGTGTGCCCAAGCCCTCTACCGCTTAATTTTGCAACTTTTACACCACAAGCCGCAACAATTGGCGCTATAATTAGCGTGGTTTTATCCCCTACACCGCCGGTAGAATGTTTATCAACTTTTATGCCTTCAATCGAAGATAAATCTATCATATCCCCACTTTGCGCCATAGCAGCTGTTAACATTGCGGTTTCATTTGAATTCATTCCATTAATATAAATTGCCATGCATAAAGCGGCAGCTTGATAATCCGGAATATGCCCTTTTGTAAAACCATCTATAAAAAATTCTATTTCCTGTTTGTTAAGTTCGCCTTTATCACGTTTTTTTGCAATAATATCGTACATTAACATTCTAAATTCTCCTGTTATTTTCTTATTTGCATTCAGCAAAAAGCATTAACAAAATTCTGTAAATATTATACTCATTTCTTATTTAACAAAATACACCAATTTATAATAATATTATAGTATAAACTTTGTACAAATTCAAGCACTAGCATAAACAATATTGTGTATAAATATTTAAAACTGCTCTATTTTTACGACTTAATAACGTATAAATAAAGCAGTTTTATAATATAGCGAATTTATGGCGCAAATGGGTGTACTACCGCCTCGCTGTTTTCACCTGTAGCTTCACCTTGCTGGTTAGATGTTGGCAGCGGTGCAGCTGTTGCACTGTCAATGCTACTATCCTCTTGTGTAAGCGTACTTGTTGTTCCAACAGCAAGCGCTGAATTATCTTCAATTATAAATGTGTTATAAATATAATATATTCCCATAAAAAGCGCTATAGCTACAAGGCATAACACCAAAATAGGCAATATTAAACTCTTTTTCTCAGATGATTTTTCATAGCCGCCTTTTTTGCTAGCTTTTACATCAAAGTTTTGTGCTTTCGCACGTGTTAAATCGCCTTTTTGCTCAAGTGGGTCATCCCAATCAAGTTCATCACCAGCGTGAAAAGCCTTCGCATAAGGTATTGTATATCCATAGCATAAACGGCGCAACATATCCATTAATGTTAAAACGGCTGCTTTGTTTGCATTTTGAGAATTTTCAATTATTCTCACATACACAATTTTACCATAAGTAACAGCAATTCCAACTTCTTGCTCATCTTGCGAGCTTGCTATAGCAACACCAAATGTTGTTTTCATGCATTTTTTCGCAGCATAACTGCGGTCAGACGCTAATTGAGCGGCATCTGGGCTTTCTTCGTCATCTAAAAGCGCTGCATCTAATATTTTATCTGCCATTTTTGAATTATAATAGCTTTTTTCTCCAAAATCAAACACATCATGTGCAGCTTCTATTGTGTTTAAATCTTGCTCCAGCAATCTTCCGGTATCTTCATCCGGTGCAGCAAACCTAAAGCCTTTAGAACTTAGTAATTCTACTGTGCAAAGTGATAAACTTTTTCTATCTCTGGCATAGGCAAATGTTCCCATTGAAGTTTCAATTTGTTTTGCTATGTCCATAGCATGGTTAACGGCTTCTTGCCCTGTTAGCCCCGGCGTTTGAATTGCCAATAGCACTTCACCGCATTGCCCATATAAAGAAGTTTTTGTGTTTGGTATTGCATTTATATCCCTAATAATTTGCTTTAAATCGTGCATTTCAGGCTCAAATAAACGCACTACGCCCTGCCTTGGGCTCTCGTTATTTATAGGGTTGCTAGCTTGCCCTTGCATTGGCTGGCCTTGTTGTGCTGGCACAGCGCCTTGTGGGCGAGGTTGCCCTTGCATTGGCATTGGCCTTTGACCTTGCTGTTGAG
>CAYJEU010000017.1:0-32211 GCA_964369565.1 uncultured Bacteroides sp.
CGGGTAAATTTGCGCTCATTAAGCCTTCGCCGTATTCAAATTCGAGTTTCATATTTATCTCCATTCTGTGCATAGCACAAATAATTTTTATTAATATGTGAATTTAGAATTACAAAAGCGAGTAACAGCCTTTTTTAGGCTATTACTCGTTTTTATTGTTATTTAACTAATCTTTTTTATCCTCTTCGCCTTTGCGTATGCTGTTTAAAATTTCAATGTCAAAGCCAAGCTTTTCAAATGTGTCGTAATATGCCCAAATGCGCCCGGCATTAGGGCCTACACCCTCGCCGTAAAGCACTCTATCAATGCCTTTAGAGTCAAAATATTCTTTTACTGGCTCTTGGTGGTCTACCATAAACTTAATGTGGTGCAAGCCTAAACCGTTTGGCGTCTTGTCTAAGTAATCAAACCAAAGGCTGTTTCCGCTTAGTGGCTGAATTATTTCAAGCTCGATATTATCCCACATATAAAAGCAGAATTTACCTGTGAAATCGCCATCTTTTTCATGGTATACACGTGTTACATCTTCGTGCCCTTCCGGTGGAAATTCAGCTATTCTGAAGTTTTTCATGCCTAAAATTTCATCAAAGTTCTTTAAAGTTGTTTCTAAATCGCGGCATATCAAGCCTATTTGTATCGGTGATTTTAATAGCTCAAGTGGGTTCATGTTTTTTCTCCGTTTCTCAATTTTATTTTAATAATATTTTTTAACTTTGCAATTTTTCTATTTTTTCAACTTAGCTTTATTCTTCAAATTTAAAGCCCAATTCGTTTTCTAATTTTCTTAAAACTTCTCTTGTTTGTGCAAGCTCTTTTTCGGGATTGTTGATAAAAGCTTCTAAAGTCAAAAAGCCATCAAATTTTATGTCGTTTAAAGCAACAAGCACTTCTTTCATGTTTAGGTGCCCCTCGCCAAGTGCATAGCGGTTACTGTCTGCCATATGCATATTAACAGCATGTTTTCCACAGTAGCGAATACTGTCGCCTATATTTTTATCCTCTATATTCATATGAAAAGCGTCAATTAATAGGCCTATACCTTTTAAATTATTGCTATTTATAAAATCAGCGCCTTCAATTGCAGAGTTAATTGTGTTTATTTCATAACGATTTATTGGCTCTAACAATATTTTAGTTCCTATGGAATCTGCATATTCGCCAAGCTCTTTTAACGCTTCAGCAATTCGCTTTAAAGCGTCGCTTTTTTCTTCTTTGCCCTCTTCATATCCGCCTCTTATAAAGCCCATTGCAAGGCCTCTAGCCTCAAAAAAACGCGCATTATCTAGCTGTGCTTTAACAAGTTCTAGGTTTTTAACACGCTTTACAGGGTCGCTCTCTGACAATTTCACACCGTTTTCCGCAAGAAATATTGCAAGATATGTTGCCATTTTAATATCGTATTCCGCCATAATATTTTTGTATTCGCGCATTACTTCGGGTGAAGTGCTATTTACAAATAAATCTACCCCTGTAAAACCGTATTTACGCATAATTTCAAAATTATTCTTAAGATTTCCATCTTTAAAAGCTATTGGCCCAAATTTTGTGGGGTATGTTGAAACCGTACATCCTAAACGCATATAATTTTCACCTTTCACTTTTACACTTTTACTAGTTAATGCTTTTTATTCTGCTATATAAATTGAATCAACAACTTGATTAATATTAGGCGCATTGCCTGTAGAGACATAATAATAAGTTGCAGCATTAGAAACAATAAGCTTCTCTGTTTGAGATAATTTTGCAAGAGATGCCACCATATAGCCGCCGTTGAATGTATCGCCGGCACCTGTGGTTTTAACGGCATTTTCACAATATTTTTGTTGTGCAACTGCATCACCGTTTGTTTTTGATGAAGATACCGCAAAATGAAGCGAGTGAATTACAACTTCATCTATTCCTATTAAATTTCTCAGTTTTATTACAGCTTCAAGCGCTGGTTGCATTGCCTCGGGCCTATTTATATCTTTTGGGTATTCAACGCCCAAAGCATTGCACAATATTCCGCCTTCGTGCTCATTTAAACTTAAAGTTTGGTACACTTTTTCATTTTGCGTTTTTAAGCAATCAAGCGCACATAAAAGCGCTTGATTTGTACGTTTGTTTAAATTTGCAAAATCGTGAAAAACTCTTTTTGTCTTTTTATTTTGGACGCATATTTCAACAATATTTTTTAATGTATTTTCAAAATCGTACATATTAGACCAATATCCAACGCCAATAATATCTTTATTAAAAATTTCCTTTGTTTTCTCATGGCCGAATTTTGCTAAAATATCTTCCCATTTGCATGTGATTAGCGGTTGCAAATTCGGCATTAAAATTTTGCCGTCTACAAATTCTAAAACATGTATATTGGCGGGTTTGCCAATAGAATAAATTTGCGCCAAATTTTTAAATTCATCAAATATTTCTTCGTAAGGTTCATCGCCAAACATTCCTAAAAATGTTGTATCTATGCCAAGTGTTGCAACAGCACGCCCTGTGTTGCAAACAAATCCCCCGTTAGAGCGCCTTTTTAAAATACGCTCTTTTGCTATGCCGCCTGTTTTACGCTCTGTAAGGGCCTGGCCAAATGTTAAAAGGTTATTAATTTTAGTGAATTCATTTGCTGAAGCACGGCTATCTATCAGTTCCCACACTTCGTCTATCATGCCATCAATGCCTAATGTTGCACTGCCATTTATTGTATTCAATTTAGTTTTGATACTTTGTTTATCCATATCTTCCTCTTTATTAAATTAATCTTTATATGCTTATTGAATTACCAAAACATATATTTCATAAATTTATTTATTAAAGCTGATAATTTGCTTTACTGCAAAAGTTTCATTAGCACAAAGCCTTACATTACCTTGTTTTTCTTCAAAATTATGTGTTGTGTCCTCTGCGTCGGGCAAACCGCACCACGGCATTATTGAAACAGCAATTTGAGAATTTGCAGGCGCCCACAACCCCAAATAAGAAAACTCTGTAAAATCTACACAAACACTGTGGCTATCTCTATAATTTTTTAGCGATATTTTCTTGCTGTTAAAGCCGGTTAAAATGTCTGCACCGTGGTTATATGTTTCTTTTAAAATAGGAAGTTCTCCGTTTTTAATAACATATCGCGCACTTTCACCTGTTAAAAACATCATGTCTTTACGTTTTATTTCTGTTAAAACACCATTAGTACCAAAATCAAAATAACTTCCCTCAGGCGCATAAAAACCTGTATGAGAGCCAATTGCAAAGTGCATATCACTTTCGTTTAAATTTTCAAGCTTATATGTCTGTGTTAAACTCTCATCGCTTAGCTCAAAACTAATAAAAAACTTAAAGTCATACGGTAAAAATTCTTTTGTTGCGCCACTGCTTTCAAGCATAAACTCAAGTGTGTTTTCACTGCTTTTTACAAGCTCAAATTCCATGTCTTTAATAAAGCCATGTTGCTGCGCTTTAAATTTTTCACCGTTTACATATATAAAATTATCCTTTGTTTGGCCAATAGATGGGAACAAATTCTTTGCTTGCCCTACCCATTTTTCGCATGGCTGGTGAATATACTCATAGCCGTCATTTCCTGTGCAGTTTATTAGCTCTGCACCAAGAGAATTTACTTTTACGTTAAGTTTATCATTTTTAATTTCGTAAATCATTAGTCATCTTCCGCTCTAAATTTTGTAAATATACTATTTTGTCATATTAAATACTGCTATTTTCTCGCACACAGTTTCGCTTAAACTTTCAGCAACAACAGGGAATAACTTTAAAGGCTGTATTTCCATATTTTCGCCGCCAACAAGCTCTTTCATTTTAATTGAATAAGCTTGCTTTAAATCTGTTGCAATATTAAATTTTTTAATGCCTGCATTAATTGATGCTTTTATTGTATCAAGCGGAATATCACTGCCCCCGTGCATTACAACAGGCATACCGCCAACGGCTTTGCTTATTTCGCCAACTCTTTCAACATTAATTTTTGCCTCGCCCTTATAATAACCATGCTGATTCCCAACAGAAATTGCAAGCACGTCAATGCCTGTGCCTTTTACAAATTCAGCAGCCTCTTTAACGCTTGTTATTTTTGCCTCGCCCTCTTCGTCGCCGTCTTCAGATAGACCCAAAGCGCCAATTTCGCCCTCTATTGAAAGACCTTTTGTATGTGCAAAATCTGCAAGCTGTTTTGTTTTCGCAACATTTTCCTCAAACGGCAAAGATGAGCCGTCAAACATAATATCTATTCCCTCTTCGAGGCACTGTTTTAAAAAATTTACATCTTGGCCGTGGTCTACCATAACAGCAATATCAACACTTGCCATTTTTGCACTTTGCAAGCAAGCTCTGCCAAGTACCTCTATTTTCCCGTATTTTAAAACAGCTTCATTTATCATAATAATAACGGGGCTGTTCGCCTTTTCAGCGCCTTTTACAACGCCGTTTATAAATTCTAAATTGTGTACATTAAATGCACCTATTGCCTTTGGTTTTTCACATGTTTTAAATATCTGTTTAAGTGTAACTAAAGCCATTTTATACCTCATATTTTAATATTACATAAGTTTACAACTTTGCAATATAGTAAAATTATTAAACCATCGGAGGATAACAAACAAGTGTAATTGCCTCTTTCCCTCTTGTGTTCTTAAGTTTCAATTTCTTGCAGCCCGCAGGCAAAAACACCGCTCTGCCTTGTGGTGCTTTCACTTCAAGCCCCTCAACTTCAAAAATGCATTCTTGTTCTACTGTAATTGCAATTCGGTGCCCCTCAAATTCGGGTATTTCCACTTCATTTGCATAAGTGTATTTTTCAACTTTAAACCTGCCTGCTTGCTTATAGCTTACAATTTCTTTTGCGCTTATACCATCTTTTTCAAACATGTCGCTATCAGATAAAATGCAAATTTTTTCAATTTCTTCTTTTGTGTAAGTGTCGTAATGGAAACTATCCATAAGCAGCTCAACACCTAAACCGTAGTGCAATTCTTGCTCTGAAAATGTGCGAGTTGGCAAATACTCTCTCTCTACACGGAAAGTGTAATCGCAAGGCTCGTGTATTTCTAAAAACACACTGCCCGGCCCCAAGCAATGCGGCATACCTGCCGGCACAAAATAAACATGCTTTTTCTCTATATCAATAATGTGCATACAATCCAGCATGCCTTGAATATCTTGTTTTTCAAATAAATCTTTCCAAATTTCACGCGTTGTGCCTTTTTTAAAGCCACAATATAAAATTGGTTTTTGCCCGTCAATTTCTCGTGTATCTATAATATACCATGCCTCGGCTTTGCCGTTGGGGAAATTAAGGTGTTTTTGCGCAAACTGTGTATCGGGGTGCGATTGCAAAACAAGGCGTACAGTTGTATCGCCTATTCTTGCAGAAACGCACACATCTTTTTTGTCCATATATTTTTCGCCAAGCATAGCTTTGTAATCTTCTTTAATTAAGTCTCTTAATGCCACAGTTTCTCCGTTTGGCAAAACTGTTTTGGAAAGCCCCTCACCCGGTGCTCTGTCTTCATTTGTTACTTCAACTGTGGAGCTTAAAAATTCTTCGCAAAAATTGCCATCTTGCGGGTTTTCAATGCCTTGCCAAATATCGAGCAATTTGCCGCCCGAATAAGCGCGCTTAACCCTGTTCAAACCCATAACATGAGGTATTTTGGCATTGTTTATATTACTCATTAATTTTTCTCCTAAATTTCACTTATATTCTTAAGTTTTCCCGTTAGCGAAACAAAATGCGGGAACCCATCATAATCATTATTTACTCTCTTTAAAATTAATTCTGCCGCTATATCTGCCATTTGCTCATATGGTTGGTCAACATACGGCAGTTCCGGCGACATAATGCTTTCTACATCTTCTGCATCAAATCCTATCACCTTAACTTTACCGCGCAAACCCCTTTTTTCAAGGCAAGATAAAACGCCTAATGTCATTTTATAACCTGCCACAAAAAATGCTTCTATATCGTTATATTTGTCGAGCATTTCGTTACAAAGTGCCGTTGCTGAAGTTCTTGAGTAGTTTGAAAATACAATAAGCTCTTCGTTTACACTCGCGCCTTTATCTATATAAGCTTGTTTATATCCACTTAAGCGCTCTGCCGTTGTAAAATAATCCTCGGGGCCTGCAACCAGGCAAATTTTCTCAAGCCCACTGCTTAAAAGCGCCGCTGTTGCACGCCGCGCCATTTCCTTGCTATCTGTAATAACGCTGTCGCATACCATTGTATTAAAACGTTCATTAACAGTAACAACGGGCACACGCTTTTGTATTTCTTTCAAGAATAATGCATTTTCATCATCAAGCAAGCTCGCACCGTATATTATTCCGTCAACGCGTGCACAAAGATAGGTTAAAAGTTCTTTTTCCTTTTTGGGGTCGCCATTATAACTTACAACCAAAAGCGAATAGTTATGCTTGCGCACATACTCTTCAATTTTCCAAACAAGCTTAACCAAAAATGTATTTGCGAAAGTTGGAATTAGAAAGCCAATTGTTCTAAAGCTATTTGTTTTAAGGCTGCGCGCAACTTCATTAACTTGATATCCAAGCGTATTTATGGCCTCTTCAATTTTCTTTTTATTTGTTTCGCTTACATTAACTTTGCCGTTTACGTAATTAGAAACTGTGCCAAGTGATAAATTGGCATGCTTTGCAACGTCTTTCATTGTAGGGGGCATAAATTTTTCACCTCGTTAACAATATATTTATTAATCTACACTTTTTTGTAGTTTCATATAAAATATAGTAAATGTAAATGTTATAATCAAGCCCAAAACAGCAAGTGCACTGGCAACGCCAAACTCAAACCTTACAAACGAGAGCCTATATGTTAATGTAGCGATAGTTTCTGTTTTCCCTAAAGGGCCGCCGCCTGTTGTTAGCCATATTAGTGGGAATAAATTCATAGTGAAAATAGCATCCAGCAAAGAAACGCTTAATAAAACAGGCTTTAATTGAGGTAACGTTAGCGAGAAAAACTTCCTGGTTTTTGACGCTCCGTCAACGTCTGCTGCTTCATAAATACTTGTGGGTACATTTTGAAGGCCTGCTAAAATGCTAATCATGCAGTGTGGATATCCGCGCCATGCGTTAATTATTAAAAGTGAAATTACAACAAGTTGCGGGTCTCCCAGCCAATCCAGTATAACTTGATTTTCAGAAAAAAGGCTTAATACAGAGTTAACTATGCCTTGTGGCGTGAGCATTAATTGCCAAACAATTGCAACTACCGCGGCAGTAAAAACCCAAGGCAGAAGGAAAACAACCCTAAAAACAGCCAGTACTACCTTATTGATTTTAGTGTTTAATGCAACTGCAAGAAGCAAGCCCAATAGAACATGCAAAATAACACTGCCTATTGTAAATATTAATGTAAACCACAGCATTTGCCAAAGCCCATCATATTGAAAAACTTCAATATAATTTTTAAAACCCACAAAAGCAGGGTTGTCGTTATTAATCATGTTTTCTGAAAAACTGTAAATGAAAACATTTACAATAGGTATTAGCAAAACAAAAATTAAAACAACAATAGCAGGCGCAAGGAAAAACCATGGTGTCATTTTTTGTTTAAAGCGCATAAGCGCTACTTTTCTTTGTAGTGTATTGTTCATAGTTATACTCCACTTAGCCAAACTTCTTGGCTTTTTCTTTAATATCAATTATAAAGCAAAATTATAATTGTTGCCAGTATTTTTTATGCCGCAGGGTGTTATAGCCCTGCGGCATAATTTTTTAAATAGCCATTAATTTAATTATTGGCCTAAAATTTCATCCCATGAAGCTTGGCAATCTGCAAGTGCTTGCTCAGGTGTTTTTGTACCTTGAATAACAGCTGCGCCTGCTTTTGTTAGCTCTGTCCAACAAGCGCTGGATTGTGGCATTAGCATTAATTCTTCAACCATTGCATATTCGCCCATGTATTCAATTGCCTCAACAACCATTTCGTTATCTTGTGCAAATTCAGGTACTGCGCCTTTAATTGCAGGTATTTTTTGGAAGCCGTTAGCAGCTGCCATTAAGTTCTCTTCATTTGTTATGTATGAAACAAATTCCCATGCTTCATCTTTATATTCCGAGTTAGCCGATATACCGATATCCCAACCGTGGTGGCGAAGTTCAGGCTCGCCTGTACCGTCCATTGTAGGAATAGGAATAATGCCATAGTTTAAGTCGGGGTTTCTCTCGTTAACAGAGAATATATGGCCGTCGTGCTCAAACATCATACCAATATTGCCTTGTGCAAATTCTTCAACAACTTGAACTTCTGTTTTAGAAGTAGTGCCCGGTAAGAAAGAGCCGTCTGCTTGCATTGTTGCAAGTACTTGCATAGCTTGCAGCATTTCAGGTGTGTCTACTGTGAACTTGCCATCTACTAATGTTCTACCGTTCAAAGCATAAAGTAGTGGGTAAAGTGATAATATTGAACCATTGCCCGCTGCTTGCTCTGATAAAACAAGTGAAATACCATATTGGTTTTCGTTAGGGTTTGTTAATGCTTTTGCAGCTGCTACAAGATCTTCAAGGCTTGTAGGTGCCTCAAGGCCAGCCTCTGTAAACATGTCGATATTGTAATATAGGAAGAATGCCATTTGAGTGAAAGGAACTACATATGTGTCGCCTTCAATTTCAGAGAAAGAAACTTCTTGATAAATTTCTTTGTTATAGTCTTCATCGTTATTAACATAATCTGTTAAAGGTGCCAAAATGCCAAGGTCGTAGAACTCTCTAACCCAAGGTGGGTTCATAGCTATAACATCCGCAGATGTGCCTGTTGCATGGTTTGCAACTGTTTGGTTACGAACATCGCCGAAAGGAACAGTAATTGGTGTAACTTTGATGTTTGGATTTTCTGCTTCAAAGTTTTCAATTAAAACGTCAACGTATTCTCCGCCCGCTTCAGATGCCCACCATTGAATAAATTCAATTTCAACAACTTCGCCTGTTTCTTCTTGTGCCGGTGTTGATTCTTGTGCTGTGCTCTGTGTAGCTGTGCTTTCTGCAGGCGCAGAGCCGCAAGCAACCATAGTTAGCATAACAAATGCCATTAAAAGTGCTAATAGTTTTTTCATTGTATTTTCCTCCAGTTTATTTTATAAAGGTTAACTAACCTTTTATAGCTCCACTTGTATTGCCCGAAACAAATTCTTTTTGCCTTATTAAATAGAATATTAAAACAGGAATTGAACCTATTATAGACATTGCCATCATTGTGTTCCACTCGTAAACTGTTTCGCCCTTCATAAGTGCAAGCCCAACAGGCACGGTTTTAAGCGCATCGTCTTTTATAAGTGCAGTTGCAAAAATATACTCGTTCCACGATAAAATAAATATGTAAATCATTGTAGATATAATGCCCGGCTTTGCAATGGGCACAATAATTTTCCATAGTGTGTAAAAATCACTCGCACCGTCTATTCTAGCAGCCTCATCAATTTCATTTGAAATAGCATTAAAATATCCTGTCATCATAATTACAGAGTATGGGAGTGAAAAAGATGTGTATGCAACTATTAACCCCCATCGTGTATCGTATAAGCCATATGCAACCATTAAGATAAAAAACGGTATTAAAAGTGTAACAGCCGGAATTGTTTGAGTTGACACAGTAAACAAGTTGAAAATTCTTTTACCGCGAAATTCATAACGGCTAAGCCCATAACCTGCCATTATTCCAATTACCATCGCAATAAGTGTAACAAGTACACCGTTTAAATAGCTGTTGAAAAAATACATCAATGTTTTAGGTGTTGTTAACACTTTGATGTATGCCTCAAAAGTAACTTCAGGCGGTAAGAACTGTGCAGGAAAAGTGAAAACCTTGCCATTTTCCCTTAGTGATATTGATACCATCCAAAATATTGGGAACACAACAAAAACACCCAAAACAAACAAAAACAAATATGTAAACCAATATTTTTTCAAGTGCATTAAATTACTTCTAGATTTATTCACCATATCCTCCAAAACAATATTTGAATATTTTGAAACGTTTCAATTATTCTTATAAAAAAATTCGCCTATTCGATTTTAGGAAATTGCACATCCGTTAAAACGTTTCATTGCTAAAATAATATCACTTTCATGCTTTGGTTGTCAATATAAAACATGCACAAACATTTAGCATAAAAATTAACAATTATGCTAAATTGTCTGTGCATTTTATATTTAAATTCTATAATATTATTAGTCACTGCATTTAAATTTAGTATAAAAACGTTTTTGAATTATTTGGCAAGTGCTCATATATTAAGTGCCCATATATTGCTGCAAAAAACTTTTATCGGTGAAGTGGTATCTATTTTTATCTATCTTTAAATACTACAATGTTTAATGAGCTTTTGCGTTTAATACCGAAGAGATGCACACACCACCCTATCTCGTCAATTAAAATTGTTAAAACATGAGGGCTCATAATTAGAGATGATTTTAGAACAATACTTTATAAAGTAGAGTATGAACTTAGTGAAACAGGAAAAAGTTTTTACCCGTTCTATCAACACTAAATTCTTGGGGTAAAGCATATATTGATTTTTTTCAAGTGTCAAAAAAACTCAACTTAACTTATTTGCAAGCACGGCCTACCTATCAATGCTTATTTAATCGCTATTTTCAAGTTAAACTACACATAACAATCGTGCTTTAATTAATAATCCTCGCCTAATTATAGTCGAGGATTATTTCAAACTTTCAACTATCATTTGAAACCTTATTATTATATATATATAGTTTTATCGTGGTTTTTTATGTTGTAGTCTAATTTCAAAGCAATTTCGCCTCGGGGTCATTTTACCGCGAGCTTGCCCTCCCATAGTGCGATATAGCTACACCCCCGAACTGTCTGGCACCTTAAATGACAGTAAATAATACTTGTATTTAGAGAGCAGAATATATTATACAGGATAACACCTCATTTGTGAATTTTTTTGTACTAATCCACCTTAATTTATCGCTTTTTTACTTATAGCTTAAAATTCTTACACCACATAGTAAAAAAACAGTAAATGCTACCGCTCCAATAGCACCCATTTTGCAGAAAACGAATTAGCGGTAAAACACCCCTAAACCTTACAACTACTCTTTTGAATAATAATTAAAAATCATCAATTATTTCACAACACCTAAACATTTTTGTGGTATAATATCAATAATATATTAAACAAATAATTGAAAGGTAATTTATGAAACAGATATTAATAATAGATGATGATACGTATATAAATGATATGCTTAGCGAATTACTTGCCGGCGAAAGCTACTCTGTGCTAGTGCTTCTACCGCTGTTGCCGCACTTGCGTTATACAAGCCTCCCCAAATTTAAGGTATATTAAAGCTAAAAGCAAAAACGAAAAACAGCTTATTAACACGCCTAAGTACAAATTTTCCGGCACATATTTTATTGTTATATTATTTTCGCCATCTTGTAATTCAATTGCAAAAAAAGAAGAATTTATTATTGGATATGCCTTTGCTTTTTCTTCGTTAATTATGATATTGAAATTGTCATCATATGGTATTGAAAGAGCTAAATAATCGCCGCTTTCACTATTTGCTGTAATTTCAAAAGCATTGTTGTGCACAATTAACTCAGGGCGGTTCTTATTTGCGTTTTCACTAAAGTTTAAAAGCATCTGCTTATCCATTATAAAAAATTGATATTCAAGAATTTCACTTTGCCCATTAACACTGCTTAAATTAATATTTACTTTTTCGCCATTTTCGCACTCGCCTATTGCAATATAATTTGTCCCTGTTAAATTTTGCAAATTCTCATCATTTACATCATTATATGTTAGCGCAACAGGGTTTTCGCTTGTATTTATATATACATATAAATAGCCCTGTGTGTGCGCCGTAAATTCAAAGCCAACACTTTGTGCAAATGTTATATTTTGGTTTTTCATTGTGCCTTCAACAATTACACCGTCTTGTGTTACATTAATATGCTGTTTTTCAACAGGCACAAAAAGCTCATTGTTTTCTTTGGTAAATGCTTTAAATATTTCATTTTGGCTTAAAAAATAATTTTGAGAACTGTCTATATTATTGGCATTTAACACATTTTCATTTGTATAAAACGAAAGTGGCAACGCATAAGGGTTTTGATATATTTCAATATTGTCGGTTTCGGCGATAAATTCATAAAAACTTGGGATATAATCATTGTGCGCCTCGCTTTGCTGCGCATAGGGCAAGGTACTTTCGTCTGTCCTTGCATACACATATTTAAGCGACAAAATACTTTGCGCAAATATGCTTGATGTATAATCGCTAATTCCTAAATGATAAAGGATATTTTTGCTTGTGCTATCCATAACAGAGCTATAATGCACTATGCCGTTATAATTTAAGAGCATTGCATCGTTTTCGCTGCGCCTGAAAGTATTTTCACTTCTGTATAGGTTGGCGTTATTGTTTTGCTCGTTTTCATTTTGCTTTGCTATTTCGTGGGCTGTATTAAACTCGCTTATAAATTCACTCATGCCCTCGTGGCTGTATTTTTCAAATTGATTGAAAACAAAATAGGAATTTGATGTGATTTCGGTTAATGAAACAACCAAAATTAACAAAGTAATATAAAATTTGAATTTTCTAAATTTCACATGCTTTTGTAAAACAAAAAGGCACATTAGCAAAGCGCATAAAAACGCGCCAATTAAAAAAAACATAAATGTAAACCAAACATGCCTAACATAAAAACACACTACCAAAAAAATCAACAGGCAAATTGATGCAAACAGAATGTTTTTTAATTTAAATTCATACCCAAAAGCTAAATTTTCACCTGCGAAAAAGCAAAGTAAAAATGTAAATAAAAATGAGTATCTGTAATAAAACAATGTGGGTTCTTCGAATGCGTGCATGGCATAAAACAAATCACTGCTGTAAAACATTAAAAATATTATGGATAAAAACAATAAAGAAAGCACTTTTTGCTTTAATTTCACTTTACTGTTAAAAAAATACACAATAGTTAATATTAATGAAAAACACCCCGAAAAAACATTCGGAAGTACATCAAAATTGGCCATTTCATTAGTGGTGATATTATCCCAAGTGAATGAAAAAGGCATTAGCATATGAAAAAATTCAGCAAGCTTAAAATTGCTTTGTAAACTCACTGAATAATCTATAAAACTGTTGTTTGAAAGAATATCACTTAAGCCGGGCAGCAACAAAAACGCTGTTAGCCCTGCCGCAATAAGCGCACTAAAACCGAACACAGCACATTTTATCAGTTTATTTTTTATGCTATTTTCACTTAATATCAATGCATATAAAAAATATAAGCAAACAAAAACACAAACCATATATGCTATGTAAAAATTCGAAAAAATCACCAAGGCCAGGCTGATGATGAAAACAAACGGTTTATGCTCTTTTATCAACACATCTATTCCATAGCATATAACAGGCAAATATATCAGTGCGTCAATCCACATAACATGAAGATAAAACGCCATATTGTAACCACAAAACGCATAACTTGCAGATAATATAACAATATATATTTTATTGCTTTTTTCAGTGTAATTTTTACGCTTTAAAAGAAAAAAACACATTGTTGCACTGCACGAAATTAATTTTAGTGCTATTATTAAATCAATTGCATGTGTAATTTTATCTTGCGGAAAAAGCAAAACTATAAAGCTGAATAAGCTCGAGCAATAATAGGTAATTAAACCTATTGTGCTTCCACCAAGGCCTTTTTCAAGAGAGTAAAAAAGCCCTGCATCATTATTTAAAACAGCATTTGAAAACGATGAATAAAAATTAACATATTGCCCGTTTAAATCAAATGTCAGCATTGAATTACCCCCAAAGGGGAATATTCCAAGTAGCGCATAATTAATTAAAACTATTGCTGCAGCGCAAACAATCGAAAACACGATATATGTTTTATTTTGGTTTAATTTCTCTTGCATTAAATTCTCCATTATATAAAATTCAATTTTGCTTTTTTCACTTATTTATTATCTAAAATAAAGTTCATTTGTTTAGCACAAAACAGCTTTGTATTGCAATAAATTAAGACAATGTTTGTATAAGTTCCCTTTCGCTAGCTAAATCGTAATCATTATATTTTTCATCGCCACGCCTATCTAAAATTTCAAAATTATCTTTAAGATAATTGCCAAAATGAGTAGAAACTTTTTCCATGCCGTAAATGTTTAAATGCCCTTCGTCTTTAAAATCATTGCTAAAATCTATATCAATTTCATCGTACAAGTTATTATAATTTATAAAAGGAATATCATTCGCAAGCGCAATTTCTTCAACTTTATTCATAACTTGTTGGCTTTTTGGGCTTATGACATAGGGCGCCACTGTAAAAATCAGCTCTATATTATTTTCCTCGCAAACATCAATAATATTTAATAAACTTTCTTTCGATTTTTCGCTGAAGTCCACTGAATTTTCCGGAAGGTTTTGCGGCTCTTGCAGCCCCGCTAACACAATATCATGTAACACTGCACCGTAATTATATTGATATTTTTCAAAATCAATTGCATTAAAATTATCATAATCACTGTATTTCCAATTTTCATGAAAAGTGACAATAGGAAACAATGGGTAAAATTTGTCGGCCAAACTTTCTTCCTCGAAAGCATAAAACAGCGTTTGCAATTTTTCTATACTTGGCGGAAGAGCGGAATAACTGTGTACTTTTGAAAATTCATTATTTGCGCCCATCACAAAGCCATTGTTCATTGAAGCACTTATAACCTCTAAAACAATTACCTTGGGCTCTTGGTTTTTAATTGTTTCTTTCACATACAATTCCGAAACATATAATTCCTGCCCGGATGATGCAAACACATGGCTTGCTATACCATGCTGTTGCCAAAAGATTTTGGGGTAAAATGTGCAATATGCATGGCTGCTTCCAATAAAAACAACATCATATTTATTTTTGTATTCTCCTTCATATATCTGCCTGCTCGCTACATCTGTAGATTCAAAGCCTGTTTTAACACCATTTTCCCAACGTGCTGCACTGTTAAAATAATTAAATATAATAGCAAACACTACGAAAAACGCAATTGTACCAATAATATTTTTTGCCACTATATCCTCCTTTTTCAAAACTGAAAATATATGAATTGTTGAACTGTTGCCTCTCCGTATACGCCGAAAATAATTATCGCAAAAATAAGCGAATACAAAAGTGCCCAGCGTAAAACAAGCGGCATTGCATCAAAATATTTTCGCAAACCATGCTTTTGTCTTACAAATTCAAGCAAAAGCATTAAGGCAACACTGAACATAACAAGTAGCATTTCCTGCCAAGTAAAAGCGTGTGCAAAAGGCATTGTTTGGTACACTTGTGCCAATTGCGAAAGGCTGTTTGCACCTAAAACAGCACCAATAACACCTGAGGGAACAAACATATTTTTTATTGCCACAAACGCTTGTGTTAAACCATTTGCCCTAAAAAACACCCACGAAAAACAAACTAACCCAAAAGTAATTAATACCCTAAAAGCAGAATAAATACCTTTAATTTTTTCGGGTATAATTTTTTTGCGTATCACACTTCTTTTTTTCTCTGTAATAAGCGAAGCTATCTGCATAACAGCGTGAATTATTCCCCATAAAACAAAATTAAGGCTTGCGCCATGCCAAAGCCCACTAACAATAAATACTATCGCTATATTAATATATTTTCTTAAATTGCCTTTTCTATTGCCACCAAGCGGTATGTATAAATAGTCTCTAAACCATGAAGTAAGTGATATATGCCAGCGTTTCCAAAACTCGGGTATGGAAACCGCAAAATAAGGGTTATTAAAGTTATTCATCAAATTAAAGCCCAAAACCCTTGCTGCACCTATTGCTATATTAGAGTAGCCTGCAAAATCGCAATAAATTTGAAAAGCAAAAAAAACGCTTGCGCTAACAACTATAATACCGTTGTAATTATAAATATTATTATAAACTTCATTTACAAATATTGCCGCTCTATCGGCAATAACCATTTTTTGAAACAAACCCCAAAGCATAAGTTGCAAGCCGCTTTTAACCCTTGCAAAATCAAATTTATGCACTTCATCAAATTGTGGTAAAAGGTTTTTAGAGCGCTCGATAGGCCCTGCGACAAGTTGTGGAAAAAAAGATACAAAAAGAGCATATTTTGCTATGTTTTTTTCCGGCTTTAAATCGCCTCTGTAAATGTCTAAAGTATATGAGAGCGCTTGAAATGTGTAAAATGATATGCCAACCGGAAGCAAAAGCGAAAGTGTTGGCACGTCATACCCTATACCGATGCGATTTAAAACAGCTTCGATAACATTTGAAGTAAAATTAAAATATTTAAAGAAAAACAAAATTGCAAGGTTAGAGATAAAACTTCCTGCCACACAATATTTTTTTGCTAATGTGGTTTTGGATTTATGTATTAAAACTCCGCTAAAAAACGTTATTACTGTCGATAATGCCATTAAAAGCGCATATTTTGGGTTCCAACACATATAAAAATAATAGCTTGCTAAAAGCAACCATAAATAACGAAATTTATGCGGAATAATAAAATATAAAAGTGTTACAAATGGAAAAAACAGCAAAAACTCTAACGAATTAAAAAACATATTATCCTCACAAATTGTAATTTGTTTTTAAAATTAAACATACTAAAATACAACTATAGCATTTTTTATATTTAACTTTTATATTATAGCATAAAAAATATATTTTATAAAGGCTGTACTATTACACCAAATTTGTAATATCATTATTAGATAATATGGTATTTTTATATTTGTAGATTTAAAAAAAATTCACCACTTAGATATTTCTAAGTGGTGAATTTTGAATTCTAAACGCACCGGAATAAAACCATCAGTTTTTTAGGTTTTATTCTGATTATTTTATATTCAAACCATAACATTTAATTATAAGCCATTAATTAAACTACCTAATAAAGTAGCCTAATTTAGATGACACCCTATTTGCGTAATGCAACAAGGTATCTATCAACTCTGTTTTGTAATGGCCGTTTAGTTTAACACTGTCAACGCTAACAGCTACTGAAGCTACAACTTTACCATTCTTTTCTCTTATTGCAGTAGCAACGCTTGTTGTTCCTACATGAATTTCATCGGTAAGTATGCAAAAACCATTCTTCTTTGCCAGCGCTATTTGATTCATAATATCATCAACATTAGTTAATGTATAAGGGGTTAGCTTTGTTATATTTGTAGCTTTAATAATAGCACGCGCTGCTTTTTCCGGCAAATC
Source organism: uncultured Bacteroides sp. (assembly GCA_964369565.1). Classification (GTDB taxonomy): domain Bacteria; phylum Bacillota; class Clostridia; order Oscillospirales; family Ruminococcaceae; genus Ruthenibacterium. The sequence goes on from CAYJEU010000017.1 coordinate 17,236, forward strand.
GGTTAACATCATTCTACCCATAGCAGATATTGCGGCCGGCCTTGTATATCCTACCGGCATTAAAAGCTCAAATGATTTTTCTGTACAGAATTCAATAAGATACAGTATATCCGTGCCGTTTAAAACTGACATATTAGTATGCAAATTCATTTTTTTATTAAAATAATACATTTCACTGTAAGCAATATTATATAAAGAATTTGAACTTAACGCAACACCTGCCAAATTAACAACTTTTTTACCTAAATAGTAATATGTAGTTTCATAATCTTGCTCTAAAAAACCATAATTAACTAAATCAGACAAATGCCGCAATACAGTGCTTATATTCATGTTTAAATTCTTAGCAATATCGCTTGCCCGTTGATGCGTGTTTAAGGCATTAAAACTGCACAATATTTCTAAAGTTTTTGCCAAAGTTTTAATTTGCATTAATTTATTATCCATAAATCACTACTTTCGATTAAGTGGTTAAACAAGTACATATTAATAATACTAATTATTCATAAATTAATCAAGTTATATCGACAAATATAATGATATGTAATAAAAAAAGAGGTTGTGGCAATATAATTTTGTCACAACCTCATAAATTATTTTAACACTCTAAATTATTAAGTGCGTTATGCCATAAACATGCCACCGTTTATATCAATTGTAGCGCCTGTTATAAAGCCGGATTCATTGCTAGCTAAGTAAACGCAAAGCGCACCAATATCATCAGTTGTGCCAAGCCTTCCAACATAAATTCTTTCAAGTTGTTGGTCTATTGTAGCTTTAGACCATTGCTCTATCATTGCAGTTGCAATAACGCCCGGGCAAATGCAGTTTACGGTAATGCCTGCGCTGCCATATTGCCTTGCAAGGCCCATTGATAAAGAGCGAACACCGCCCTTAGAAGCAACATATCCCATGCCTGAAGAATAGCTACCCATTCTGCCTGCAACGCTTGCAATATTAATAATGCGGCCTGCTTTGCTTTCTTTCAAGTAAGGGTAAGCTTTTTGGCAAGCAAGGAAAGTGCCGTTTAAGTTAACATCAAGTTGGAACTGCCATTCTTCTTCTGTTATATCTTGAACCGGAGTGCTGTGAAGCACACCTGCATTGTTAACTAAAATATCAACTGTGCCAAAAGCTTTTTTTGTCTCTTCAAATGTATTAATTATGTGCTCAGATTTTCTTACATCGCAAAGAACAGCAATTGCTTTGCCTGCGCCCATTTCGTTAATTTTTGCAGCCGCCTCGGAAGCTTTATCGTAATTAACATCGCATATTGTAACATTAGCACCTTGTTTTGCAAGTATTACTGCAACATCAAAACCTATGCCTTGTGCCGAACCTGTAATTACTGCGCTTTTTTGTTTCAAATCAAACATTATAAATTTCTCCTTTTAAATATTAATAAAATTCCAATAAGTTAATGCAACTATTCCTAAACCAATTATCCAAATTACTGTTCTTATTACCGAGTATTGAATAAAGTGTTTTAACTCAATATTTCCCATGCTGTAAAGGGTTGCAAAAGAAGCCGTTTCGTAAGGGAATATAATGGTGTTGCAACCAATATAAAATGCATAGAACATTGGCACTGCCGATGCTTCAAGGCCTATTGCTATTTGTGCGAGCGGATTTCCAAATATACTTAACGCCGCGAAAGGTGTCATGAATAAGTTTAAAAGAAATGCCATAAAAAATGATAAATAGGTGGTGAATATCGGGGAGGCTTCAATTTGTAAATTGGAAACATAATCTGCCAGCATTTGCCCTATTTCCAAATAATTTGCAACATTGCCTATGCCAAGGCAAGCAACCATAAATATAAGCAGCCCATAATTAATTTTCGAAACATCTTCTGTTTTGCCAAGGCCTATAATTGGTGTGAAGAACAATATTGTTACGGCTATAAAACCGTACCACATTGGTATTTTGTGGAAAGTATGCGTCATTAAAAACAGCGCTAAACAAATGTACATAATAACCATTCTTTTTTCAACGCCGCTAAATTTAGGAAGCGTTTTTGCTTTTTCTGTAAATTTGTCTTTAACATTGCCAAAATCTTTCGGTGCAAAAACCTTGTTTATAACCAAAAGTTCAACAATAATTACAAAAATGAAAACCCAGTTATCTTTAAACATTGTAAAATAATCTACGTGAACATTCATAACAGAGCTTGCGGAATCTGTAAGCATTGTAAAATACCCGGGAACATAAATAAACGAAATTATACTGTGAAAGCCTGTCGCCAATGAGCCTAGCATTATACCTGCCGCCGCTTTTGATCTGCCTAATTCCAACTCTTGGCAAACAGAAAATGATATTACAACAATAACTAAGCTCATCATCGAACCTGGTATGAAAATTGTGGTTATAAGGTTAAGTATAACCATAGAAACTAAAATGCTAAAATAACTGCCGCTTGTTTTAGTAATTATAAAGCAAACAAGCCTTTCCATAAGTTTTGTTTTTTGTGTAGCACCTTGAAGTTAATAGTGAAACTTCTTTCATATACAAATCGCGAATTGAAAAATTAACAGGTTTTTGATATGCTGCAACAATAACAATTTTAGACCTTGGGTGAGTGAGTTTTGGTGCAGTATCAACTGCAGCTTGAACACCTGCCGCATCAAAAACAACATCTGCGCCATCGCCATTTGTGTTTTTGAACACAAAACCAACAACATCTTCTTCAGCGGGGTTAATACCTGTAAGGCCCAAACTGCTTATTAAATCAAGCCTTGCTTTGCTAACTTCAGAAACTATAACATTTGCGCCTTTAGCCTTAGCAACCAACGCGGTTAAAACACCTATAGGGCCGGCACCGATAACAACTATGTTATCACCTTTTTTTACTTCGCCTAAATTCACTGCATGAATTGCAACGGTAACAGGCTCTATCAACGCCGCATGAAGGTCAGATATACTGTCTGGGACATTAAAAATTAAATCAGCGGGCATTTTACAATACTCTGCAAAAGCTCCTTGTGTTTCTATGCCGTTAATTCTTAAATTATTGCACACATTGTTGTGGCCATTTTTGCATGCAATGCACTCTCCACAAGTGTTCAAAGGAAAAGCAGTAACTCTGTCGCCTATTTTAAAACCTTTTGCAGCCGGGCCAAGCTGTGTAACCACACCGGATATCTCATGCCCTGCAACATGAGGAATATTTTCAAGCCTTGGGTCCATCGCGCCGTGCAGCAAATGCAAATCGGAACCACAAATACCACAGTATTTAACCTTAACTAAAACTTCATCATTTACAGGAATTAAATTATCGGTATCTGCGTAATTTAATGTTTTGTTGCCCATGTATAAAGCAGCTTTCATATATATAAAACCTTCCCAAAATTATTTAACTGTTAAAATTTTAACAGCTCGCAAATAAATATTAACACATTTTTAACAAAGTTAGCAATGCCTAAAACACAACTTTTTGCAAGGTGAAATATGTTCTCGCGTTTTGCACGTTCACTTTCATAATATGAAAGTGAACGTGCAAAACAAAAGACACGGAAACCCGTGTCTTAAAAACAGTTTAATTAAATTTCATTTAAAAAGTTTAAATTTCTTGATAAAAACATATCCGCTGTATTTTCTCTATAAACTTTAATATGTTCTGAAGCTACATGCTTATCGAAAAGTTCTTGCGATTCCCATTTTTCCGCAAAGCAGATAGTGTTTGCATTGCTTGTGCTTTCGTAAGCACAGTATGAAATGCACCCGGATTCTTTTATTGTTTCTGCCTTCAAAAGCTTAATTTGCTCTTTCACAAAATCCATGTGCCCCTCTTTAACCTCTACTAAAACTACTACATTAACCATATTAACCTCCTAAGTTAAAATTATAGTTTTAAATATTATACCAATACCAAACTTTTGTCAACATAATAAAATTATTACTACTAACACAAAAACAACAGATATTGTATGCCTAATCAAGCACTAAATTATCTAAACCCTTCAATCTTCTTGTAACATATAGCACACTAAAAGAGGCGACCGACAATGCCCCGAAAATTGCCCACACATATGTAAGCGGCAGATATAAGACTAAAGCCGAACATATAAAAGACGAAACAGGTAGTGCTGTTTGCATTATTGCACCGTAAATTCCTGTAATTCTTCCCATCATATCGAGTGGTACAGCTTTCATTTTAACAGCTCCGCCTACAACGATTATAACGCCACATGCAAAACCCATTCCAAGCATTGCTGCGCTGACAACGGCAATTTGAATCCATATAACCGAGACATATGGCGCAAGGGCGGCAAGTATAAGGCTAGTGCCAAACATTACTCCCGAAATTAAAAACACTTTGCTATTTTGAATATTTTTAATTTTTGGAGATAGCGCCGCACCTATACCTATACTGAGCGCCGAAAGTGTTTTTATATATGATAGCATTTGGGCTCCCGAATGCAAATAATCTTGCACATAAGGTGTTTGGAAAATACTCAGTGCCATTGTGGATAGATTTAAAAGCACACCTGTAATGGCAAGTGTTTGTATCTCTTTATTTTTTGCAAAAAACAATGCACCTTCCTTAAAATTAATGATTACTTTCTTTAAGCTTGCCGATTTCTCTTTAATGCTTTCTTTATGTTTTATAGCAAAAATTAAAAGTGCTGAACACACAAAAGTAAATGCATCTATAAACAGTGTAGCACTTGAGCCTATTAACGCAATTGACATCCCTGCGAGCGAAAACCCCAGAAGTGTTGATACTTGTGATGCTGTAAAGCTCGCTGCCTACCCAATTGTAAATTTATCTTTGTCGAGCAAAGAGGGCATAAGTGCACTTGCGGCAGGAATTCGAAACGCTTCAACAGTCGATGTTAGCAATGTAAAAATTATGATTAGTATAGAATTTAAATTACCTGTGGTATAAAGCATAGCGATTGAAATTACGATGCTAAAACGCAGTAAATCTGCTATTATCATCACCGTTTTCTTGTTTAAACTATCGGTGAGTGCACCTGTAAAGGGCATAAGAAATATAGTCGGAACATAATTTAACCCCATTAAAATTTCAAGAAGTGCCTCGCTCCCTGTTATTTCATACATTATCCACGAATAGGCTATGACATCGGATGAATGGTGAGCTTAAGGCTTTTAATGATGGTGGAGCGATTTTTTTAATTAAATTAAACTTGATATAAACACAGCAAAGGGTTCCAAAAAAAATCGGAAGCCTTTTTTTATAAATATATAATTGCTTTATTTTAATCAAGCACAAGCGAAATTACAGGTAAATTAGCATCGGGGCTTAGAACTATTTCTTTTTCTAAAAATTTAACCATGCCAAAAGGTTGTTTATCACTTCCTAAGGTATCAAAAACCATGGCTTTTTCTTTATTATAATGGTTTAATGCGGTGTAAATAATTTGGTTTTTATGCTCTTCATCACAGCATATTTCTTTAATTAAAAGAGTATCGTCCCCTATATAACAAACTGCATATCCCTCATCAAATGAAATTAATCCGCCTTTTAAAAACTCTGCTTCTAACTGTAAATAATTCAAAAATTCTCTGTCCCATTTAATATATGCCGATGATTTGGAAAAATATTTGTTCCTTAAATTATAAAGCTCGGAAAATTTTACTTTTTTAATTTGAAGTTTTTCTGTATTAAATATATCTTTTAAATAATATTCTTTATAGGCTGTGTAAAAATAAGTTTTATACCCTGTTCCCATATAAAAATCAAAGAGAGATTTTTCCGCAGGCACTAAACAGGTAAATTCTCCACCATTATTTTTAATATCATCTTCCGCAAATAAAGTCAGCTTGCGGCTAATGCCTTGCCCTCTGTAATTTTGGTGGGTGCAAACAGCATAAATATATTTGCCTACAAGTTCTTTTTCATGCGTATGCAGTACGGCAGGAAGCGCCATAAGCATAGACACTGCTATATCATCCTCCACCGCTGCATAGCAATACTCCGCTTTAAAATAGTTATTTAAAAAAGTATTAATATACTCTTCAGAATCGCCAAAAACTGCTTTCCATAGTTTAGTAATTTCGCTCTTATTCCCCAAGCCTTTTATGAAACGCATAATTTCAACTCCATCATTTAAGTGTTGCTATATATTTTTCTTCAATTATTGCAGGGTAATAGGATAGTTTTGCTTTTCTCAGCCCCTCTTCACCTAAATCATCTTCTCTGTTTATATAGGTGAAATCGGTGCATCGGCTTTGCACAAATTGTTGATTTATCATTGGATATGCCCCTTGTATTTCATGGTAGGCTTTTTCAATATGCACAACAACAGTATCACATCCCGCCGTGAAAGAGCCAACAGTATAAGCAACTGCTTCTCCACCTTTTTCAAGCCTTAAAATACCGCCTATAAGCCCAAGCTCAAAGAAATTGTCAAGGGCACTTTTAATTGCCATAGTTTCCTCTATTAAGCTATCATCTTCAACACAGTTCATACGCACACACCATTTTTTATTTAGCTCTACACAGTCTTTAATATTAGTTTCATCTATATTTTCATAAACCCAATTGGGGTTAACCTGTTTGAATTTGTTTATATGATTTCTCTTAGCTTGTAGTTTTTTGCCGGAAAGAGAATATAGTTTTTCCATTTCATATATATAATCGGCGTTATCGCGAAGTGCACTGAACTGAAATTTATTAGGCATAACCGCTTCAAGCTTCGCTTTGGTTTGTTCTGTAAGGCTTCTGAGCATGAACTGTATTCCCCTGCTCTTTGCATCGTTTATCAGCTCATTTACAGCTTCTTTTAAATCTCCGCTCCCCGCAGGAAAAAGATAGCTCTTCGTAGTTTTGCCGGATATTAGCATATAAAAATCCTTATACCTAGCTATTTCTGTGTGGTAGCTATTGCGCCAGTTAAAATTATTAGCAAACACATACTCGCTTCCTTTGTAATTGTTCCCACTCACCAGCGGGTCAACCCACTGCTTGTCCGAAATTTCTATCGGCTTAAAATTTAACATATATCCTCCAAAGATGTTATTTGGTATATTTTCGTATCTTATGCTTGCTTTTTATTATTTCTTTAGCAATAATAAAAAACTTAACAGTTTTTCTCAAATCAAAAAAATTTTATTTGTTGATATTATACGATACAGCTATTTTTTTGTCAATACTCAAGCAAAACCTTTCGTTTGAGTGTTTTTTAATAATTTAAACGGATAACCGCAATATTTTAGTGTTGCGATACAACTGTCATGCGTTTTTAATGCGTTAAATTTTGAAAGCTACAATAATTATTTTGAAATTATCTTTTTTATTACATATTATAATGTATATAATCTCTTTTTTGTTAATATAATTTTGAGCATATATTAAAAGGCTCCCAATTATTATTGGAAGCCTTTTAATATATAAACAATAGTTTTATCGTAATTTTTTATATTACACATTAATTTTTTAAAAGTTTCGCCTTGATGGCGCTTTAACGCTAGCTCGCCATTCAGCAAATTATCCTCTATTTTTTAAATTTTTACTTTCTAATATTAATTACTTTCATGCAGTTTTGTAATTGCATTTGCAGGGCACTTTATTTGGCACAAGCCACATTGAAGACATTTTTCTTTTATTATTGTATAGCTGCCGCCTACACAATCAATACAAAAACCCGGACATTTTTCTTTGCAAATACCACATTTTATGCAGTTGTCATTAATTTCAAAGCCTTGGTTTTTTTGCTTTGCCCCACCATATGAAAAACTTTGCCTGAATATAGGTTTATCGGTTAAATGATAAAATTCGCCTTCTGCTTTATCTACTAAAAAGCAAGCAACTATTTCAAGGTCTTCACCATCATATAACTCAAAAAATCCCGAGCGGTGAATTCGCATAAAATCTAAAACTTCTTGGCGCTTTTGCTCGCTTGCTTCAATTACTGTTCCTTGCAACCTTATTGCGCCGGATGTAGCTGTATCAAAGGCGGCAATTGCAACTTTATTATTATCCTTAAGTTGCTTGTAAAACGGCTTTCCTGTGCAACATATAATGTACAGGCCTTCTTCATTAACCATCATTACATTGATTATTCGTGTTTCAGGGTTTCCTTTTTCGTCGAGCGTAGTAATAGATGCACATTTTATCCTAAAAAGCTCATCAAGATATTTTTTTGCTATTTCGTTCATAATAACCTCCGTGAAATTTGTTTCTTAGTTGCAAATTGCATTTATACATGTTATTATAATATCCTACTCAAATAAATCAAGTACGATTTTTTATGATACTACTATCAATTATGATACCTAAAGGAGCTAAGACTATGTCTCTTGAATTATTTGGCAAGTGCCCATATGTAACTACACAAAAACTTCTATCGGGAAAATGGTCTATATATATATTATATTTGCTATCTTTAAAAACTGTAAGGTTTAATGAACTTTTACGTTTAATGCCCACAGAAATGACACATACAACTCTTTCTCGTCAATTAAAATCATTAGAGCAAGAGGGGCTTATAATTAGAAACGAATTTAGTACAATACCTCCGAAAGTTGAGTATGAACTTAGCGAAATAGGAAAAAGTTTCTTACCCGTTCTATCAGCGCTAAAATCTTGGGGTGATGCATATATTGATTTTTTGCAAAGCTCAAAAACCTTGCCCTAAATTACCGGCAGGTATGGTTTGCATGCGAAAACTTGTTTTAACGCTATCTTAAATTTAAACTGTGCGCGATAACCGCGTTTCAACAAACAATCCTCGCCTAAATATAGGCGAGGATTGTTTTATTTCTGATATTTTGTTTTAAGTTTAAATATTGTTTTATTTAACATGTAGCGCTGCATTAACAAAGCCCAAAAACAGCGGATGTGCTTTATTTGGTCTGCTTTTAAATTCAGGGTGATATTGAACAGCTATAAAGAAGTTATTTGCAGGCAGTTCAACACATTCTATAAGTGTTCCGTCCGGTGAAACGCCGCTTAATTGCATGCCGTTTTGCAAAAAAGCATCCCTAAAACTATTGTTGAATTCAAACCTATGCCTATGGCGTTCTTTAATTATTTCTTCACCGTAAAGTCTGTTTAAAAGGCTACCGCTTTGAGTTACACAATCGAAAGAGCCAAGGCGCATAGTTCCACCTTTTTCAGTAATGTTTTTTTGGCTTTCCATTATATGAACAACAGGGTTTTCACAGGTTTCATCAAATTCAAGCGAATTCGCATCTTTTATTTTACAAACATTTCTTGCAAATTCTATGCTTGCAATTTGCATGCCAAGGCAAATACCCAAAAAAGGTATATTGTTTTCTCGTGCATACTTACATGCAAGTATTTTACCCTCTATTCCCCTTGAGCCAAAACCGCCCGGTATAAGTATAGCATTAACGCTTTTAAATAAATTTTCAGTTGAAGAAGCTGTTATGCATTCACTGTCTACCCATTTAATATTAACATTTGTCTCGTAAAAACACCCCGCATGGTTTAGTGCCTCTACAACTGAAAGATACGCATCGTGTAACGATATATACTTGCCCACAAGTGCAACTGTTATTTGCCCCTTAGCGCTTTTTTGCTTCTCAATTATTTTTCGCCAATGCGTTAAATCGCATTCATCCGCTTTCAAATTAAGCTCTCTGCAAACAACGCCGTCAAGCCCTCTTTCATAAAGCATAATAGGCGCCGCATATAAATTATCCAGTGTTGAATTTTCTATAACACAATCCGGTTTTACATTACAAAACATAGCTATTTTTTCAAGTATGCTTTTATTAATAGGCTCGTCTGCCCTAGCAACAATTATATTAGGGTTAATGCCTATGCTGCGAAGCTCTTTAACCGAGTGCTGTGTGGGTTTAGATTTATGCTCGTTACTTCCCTTTAAATAAGGCACAAGGGTAACATGAATAAAAAGGCAGTTAGAAAGCCCCACTTCTATTGAAATTTGGCGAATTGCCTCCAAAAAAGGTTGGCACTCAATATCGCCTATTGTTCCGCCTATTTCTGTAATTAAAACATCTGCTTTGCTATGATTTGCGCCCTCGTAAATAAACTTTTTTATCTCATCGGTTATGTGTGGAATAACTTGTACCGTTTGCCCAAGGTATGCGCCTGTTCGCTCTTTACTAAGAACTGTATCATACACTTTGCCCGATGTTAAATTCGAATGTTTTGAAAGGCTTTCATCAATAAACCTCTCATAGTGCCCAAGGTCAAGGTCTGTTTCGGCGCCGTCATCGGTTACAAAAACTTCACCATGTTGCAGCGGGCTCATTGTTCCGGGGTCTACATTCATATAAGGGTCTAATTTCTGTGCAGACACACTTATATTTCGCTGTTTCAAAAGCCTTCCCAAGCTTGCTGCCGTTATGCCTTTTCCAAGGCCCGATACTACACCGCCTGTTACAAAAACAAATTTTGTCATCTTAATTCCCAACCCTCTTTTAAATTCAATTTTCATATAATTTCAGAATATTCTCTGCAACTTCTCGCCTTGACTCTCTCGTGTCCATTGCTTTTTTCTCTATATGTTTATGCGCCTGTTCCTCGCTCATATTTAAATGCTTTATTAAAACAAGCTTTGCCCTGCTAACTATCCTAACATCTTCTAATTTTTTTGTAAGTTTTGTTGCTTTTTGGTTTAGTGTTTTCATTCTGTAATAAACAGCCTTAGATAGTTTAAGTGAAGAATACAGCATGTTTTTGTTAATAGGTTTCGCCACAGTAATTATGCCGTGCTGCTCAAGTTTTTCACTTGTGTAGTCGTATAATTCGCTTTTTACAAAAAACACCACTTGGCTTATATCATTTTTCACAAGTTCAACTGCCAGGTCTTCTCCCGATTCATTATGCACAGGGCTGTTAATAATAAACAAATCAAAACTTTGCTGCATAGTTTTTCTGCGAGCCTCACCGCAAGTGTTAACTAAAGCAATTTTTTTAAAAGATAATGCTTTTAATATTTTTATTATAGGTTCACTGTTTTTATCTGCATAAGAAATAATTAAAGCGCTCTGCAAAAAAACTACCACCAATCTTTTACAATTTCTCGAAATAAGTTTCAATATAATATTTCTGTTTATCTTCTTCTTTATTAAATGCCTCAAATTCTGCTTGCTTAATATCAATATACTTTAAAAGCAGCTGCTCATCTACATGCTCTTTTACAAAATTACTGTTTTTTGTATATTGAATTGCCTCGCTCAAATTCGTTGGCAAACTGCTTAGCCTGTTTTTCTCCTCTTTAGAAAGCTCAAATAAGTTTTCATCAAGCGGCGCTGCAATTTCAAGGCGATTTTCAATACCGTATATTCCCGCATTTATTATTAACGCAAATGCCAAATACGGGTTTAGTGCACTATCTGCACTGCGCAGTTCCATTCGTCTGGTTTCATCGCTTGCAACGGGTATTCTAATTAGCTGAGAGCGATTTTGTTTCGACCACGAAATATACATAGGTGCTTCAAATTTGCCAAATCTTTCATAGGAATTGTTGTTAGTATTTAGAAAAAGCGTTATTTCTTTAATTTTATCCATAATTCCGGCAATAAAATAATTTACAAATTTGTAATTTTCATCATTCTCATCACTAAACAAGTTTATATTATTTTTGTAAAGCGACATATTAATATGCAGCCCACTTCCGCTTTTATTTTCAAGCGGTTTTGGCATGAACGACGCAAAAAGCCCGTTTCGTGTTGCAACAGATTTAACAACAGACTTAAACGTCATCAAATTATCTGCACTTGTTAAAACATCGCTAAATTTAAAATCAACCTCGTTTTGCCCGGGGCCCTGTTCATGGTGCGAGCGCTCAGGGTTAAGGCCCATTTCTTCAAGTATAAGGCAAATTTCTCTTCTTATATTTTCGCATTTATCCATTGGCGAAACATCAAAATACCCGCCTTTATCTATGGTTTCAAGTGTAGGGTTTTCGTCTTCTGTAGTTTTAAAAAGGTAAAATTCACATTCTGTGCCTATTTTGCAATCAAAACCCAGCTGTTTCAAATTGTTTACAGCGTTTTTTAATATATACCTTGAATCGCTTTCATAAGGCGTTTTGTCGGGGTTTTTTATATCGCAATAAAACCTTAAAACAGCGTTTACATTTGGCCTCCAAGGCAAAAGCGACAATGTGTTTACATCGGGAAATAGCAGCAGATCAGACTTTGCAACGTCAGAAAAGCCCTCTATTGCAGAGGCATCAAACGAAACGCCGTTTTCAAATGCGCTTTCAATTTCGCTTGCCATAATAGAAATATTTTTTTGTATTCCAAGAGGTGTACAAAAACTTAATCTTATAAATTTTACGTCGTTTTCTTCTATAAATTCTAAAATGTCTTTGTTCATCATATTGTAAAGCTCCTTAAAATAAAAAAATCGTCCATCAAAGCTCAGCTATGCAAAAAAAATTGCAAACTAAAATTGATGAACGCCTTTGTTCTTACTAATAATATACTAAAAGCATAAAAATGTCAATTGCTATTTTTTAAAAAAATTTTCAAAATAAACGTTGACAAAATAAAAACGATGTGTTAGAATACGTGACATAGACAACAAAGACGTTGTGAGCTTTTCAGCTTACGGCGTCTTTTTTTATTTTTAAGGAGATTTTATTATGAAATACTGTACAAAATGTGCTATGCCAAACACAAGGCCGGGAATTAGCTTTGATGAAAAAGGGGTTTGCAGTGCTTGCAACCACTACGATAACCGCAATAATGTAAACTGGGATAAACGTTTTGAAGAATTTAAAGCTCTTTGCGATAAATATCGCGGCTCAAACGGCCCGGGCGGCTATGATTGTGCTGTTGCCGTAAGCGGCGGAAAAGACAGCCATTTCCAAGTATATATGCTAAAAGAAGTTATGGGCATGAACCCTATTCTATTTAGCGTTGAAGATAATTTTCCCATGACAGACGCAGGTATACACAATTTAAAAAATTTAAGTGAAGAATTCGGATGTACTATAATTTCATGTAAGCCGAATATAAAAATACAAAAAATATTAATGCGCAAATTCTTTGAAAACTACGGAAAACCAACATGGTATGTTGACCGCTTAATTTACACATTCCCCTTGCATATGGCGCTAAAATTTAACGTTCCAATGCTTTGCTATGGTGAAAATGTAAGTTTTGAATACGGCGGAAATGCCGACGAAGAAACATATAGCGCAAAAGGGCAAATTGAAAACGGCGTTGCAGTTGGTATTCCTATGGAGGAAGTTTTATGCGATGGAGTTGACGAAAAAGATTTATCGCTTACTATTGCACCAACAAGTGAAGAACTTGCAAAACTAGACCCATTCTATATGAGCTATTTTATGCCATGGAACAGCTATAAAAACTACCAACTTGCAAAAAGCCGCGGTTTCCACGATTTAACCCATGAATGGCAACGCACCCACCACGCTGAAGATTTCGACCAAATAGACAGCCGCGCATACCTTGTTCACTCTTGGCTGAAATACCCCAAATTCGGGCATGCCGCCGCAACAGATTACACCTCACGATATGTTCGCTACGGCTTTTTAACAAGAGAACAGGCTATAGACACCATAAAGGCAAAAGATGCCGAGCTTGACCCGCTTTGCATAAGAGATTTTTGCGAATTCTGCGGCTATAGCGAAAGCGAATTCCATGCAATTGTTGATAAACTTTACAATAAAGATATTTTTGAAAAAGACATTTACGGCAAATGGGTTTTAAAAGACCCCATTTGGAAGCAAAAATAAAATATTTCCACCTCACATCAATATTTTATACAATCAAAAACGAAAGAGGGCTTTAATTATGAGTAAATTTTTACCTTTTACAGGCTATGAAAAAACATTATCGCTATACCAAACACAAACTGCCATAAGCGATATAAAAAAGATATTCCAAGAAAAATTGAGCGATAAATTAAACTTGAAAAGAGTTTCAGCACCGCTTTTTGTAGAGGAATCTACCGGGCTTAACGATGACCTTAACGCTATAGAGCGTGCGGTTTCATTTGATATAAAAGAAACAAAAACCAATGCTGCCGTTGTTCACTCGCTTGCCAAGTGGAAAAGGTATGCGCTTCACAAATACTCATTCCCCGTGGGCGAGGGCCTTTACACAGATATGAACGCCATACGCCGCGATGAAGAGATGGATAACTTGCACTCTATTTATGTAGACCAGTGGGACTGGGAAAAAGTTATTGACGAGAAAACAAGAACACTTGATAACTTAAAGCAAACCGTTCAGCTAATAGTTGATGCTATTTGCGAAACGCAAGATTTAATTAGCAAACAATATGGCACAAAGTCTGCTCTTTCAAACAAAGTAAGCTTTGTAACAACTTACCAGCTTGAAGAAATGTACCCACAGCTTACACCAAAAGAGCGTGAAAACGTTTATTTGAAAGAACATAAAACAGCATTTGTTATGCAAATTGGCGATTTGCTAAAATCCGGTGAAAAACATGATGGCAGAGCACCCGATTACGACGACTGGGCACTAAACGGCGATATATTATTTTGGAGCGATGTTTTACAGTGCGCTTTTGAAGTTTCATCTATGGGCATTAGGGTAAGCCCAAAATCTTTAGACGAGCAATTAACAAAAGCAAATGCAGACGGCAGGCGTAAATTTATGTTCCATAAAATGCTTTTAGAAGGCAAATTGCCTTTAACAATGGGTGGCGGCATAGGGCAATCTCGCCTTTGCATGCTGCTACTGGGAAAAGCACATATAGGCGAAGTGCATGTTTCTGTTTGGGATGAGGCTACAATTAAAATTTGCAAAGAAAACGACATAGAATTATTGTAAGGAGAAAACCATGAGTAATATTCCAAATTTATTTGCAAGCAATGTTTTTAACGACGAGGTAATGAGAAACAAATTGCCTAAAGATATATATAAGGCACTTAAAAAAAATATAGAGCTTGGAAAGCATTTAGAAATTGATGTGGCAAACGCTGTTGCAAGTGCTATGAAAGATTGGGCAACTGAAAAAGGAGTTACTCATTTTACCCACTGGTTCCAGCCAATGACAGGCATTACAGCTGAAAA
>CAYJEU010000018.1:0-31355 GCA_964369565.1 uncultured Bacteroides sp.
TTAGTTAGACTACTATTAAGTGAAATCCATAACCACTACCCATTATGAGCATTTGACGAGGTGCTTTATGGCATTGCCAAAACGCAAATCTATGCGATTAAAAGGGTATGATTATTCACAAAACGGTGCGTATTTTGTGACGATTTGCACCCATAACCGAGAATGTTTATTTGGTGAAATCGTAGGGGCGAACCTATGTGTTCGCCCGAATGACCCACGCATAATAATTGAAAAACATATCATTGAATTGGAAAATAAATATAAAAATGTAGTAATTAACAAATATATTATTATGCCAAATCATATACATTTTATATTATCTATTAACAACAACACGGGCGAACACATAGGTTCGCCCCTACATGTAATGATACAATGGTTCAAAACACAAACAACAAACGAATATATTCGCGGTGTAAAAAATAATATGTTTCCACCTTTTGATAAACATATATGGCAGAGAGGGTATTATGAACATATTATCAGAAATGAAACATCTTATAACGAAATTTGGAACTATATTGATAATAATATTTTGTCGTGGGAGCAAGATAAATTGTACACCGCAAAATGAGCATAATCTACATAGAAACAAACTGTCACTATCAAAAAATTGATAGTGACAGTTTGTTTCTTTATTAACAGCAGTATACTCCTGTGTTTTTTCAACTTTTATAGTTTAATTTGTTTTTTCCTCTTGTGCAAGCGCGCTAACACTTGCCACAAGGCCGCCTAAATTTTGTATTTCGCTTGGTATAATAAGTTTTGTAGATTTACCATCGGCAACTTTTTCAAGCGCCTCTAGGCTTTTAATAGTTAAAACTTGCTTTGTCGGTTTTGCTTCGTTCAGCATGCGAATAGAATCTGCAAGTGCTTGTTGCACTGTTAGTATAGCTTGCGCCTCACCTTGCGCTTCACGTATGCGCTGCTCGCGAACAGCGTCTGCACGCAAAATTGCGCTTTCTTTTTCGCCTTCAGCAACAAGAATAGCACTGCGTTTTTCACCCTCTGCACGCAAGATGCTCTCGCGGCGTTCACGCTCTGCTTTCATTTGTTTTTCCATGGCATCTTGTATTTCAGCAGGCGGTATAATGTTTTTAACCTCTACCCTGTTAACTTTAATGCCCCATTTATCTGTTGCTTCATCTAAAGTTGCTGTTATTTTTGTGTTAATTGTGTCGCGGCTTGTAAGTGTATCTTCTAAATCCATGCCGCCGATAATATTACGCAAATTTGTTGCGGTTAAGTTTTCAATAGCAACAAGTGGGCGCTCTATATTATATGTGAATAAATTTGCATCTACTATTTGGAAAAACACAACATTATCTATTTGCATAGTAACGTTATCGCTTGTAATAACAGGCTGCGGCCTAAAATCTACCACTTGCTCTTTAAGCGAAACCCTTTTCCTTATGCGCTGTACAAAAGGCACTTTAAAATGCACACCTGCACTCCATGTGGTGTGATATACACCCCACTGTTCAATAACATATTCATCTGATTGTGAAACAATGCGAATGCTTGAAACCAAAAGTATGCAAACTATCGCAAACAAAAACACGCCTAATACCAAACCGAAATCTACCATAATTCTCACTCCTACATAATTATTTTATCTTTAGCCCGACAATATCTAATTTGCTTTTACTGTTTGCTCGCTATTAACAGGCTCTACTAAAAATGTTGTACTTTGAATGCTTTTCACAACACACATTTGCCCTACGCTTAGCGGTGTATCGCATGTAGCCATCCAATCAACACCGTCTACTTTAACCCTGCCGGGCACTTGCGGTGTAATATCAGCAACCACTTTGCCCATGCGGCCAATATTTCTTTGTGCATTTGTGGGTGCAGATTTTTTGCTTCGATACTTCTTTGCAAGTGGCAAAGTTGCAAGCATTAAAATTATACTAACAACAAAGAACACAACAACTTGCGCTACAATGCTACTTGTGAACAGCGATGTTACAAGTGAAAAAAGAGCACCAATTGCAAACCAAACAGACACAAGGCCCGCAGTAATTGCCTCTAAAAACAAAAATGCAACTACAAGTATCAGCCATATAAATGATGATGTCATATTACCCTCCCATCTCGAATAAAACATATATAAATTTGCCTATTTATACATTTCAAAAGCCATAAAGCAAATTTTATATTTACTATTAATATTATAGCACGTTGCTGCGTAAAATTCAATGATAAAACCTTGAATATTTAAGCTTATACGGCAATTATGCGCTAAAAAGCATAAAGTTTACAAACTGTTAAAATGCCGTTAAAAAAACGAGGGCACATACCCTCGTTTTTTTCAATATTTTTATAACACTCTTGTAAAATATTACTCTTCGGCAACTGTTTCTTCTTGGCTACCCTCGCCTGATATAGAACTTAACATAAAATTACCGTTTACATAATATGCCCAGTAATCGCTATATGTTATGGCAATGCGGTATTCGCCGCCTTGCTTTAAGTTTGTAAATGTATATGTTTGGTTAGTGCCATCACCTTGAAAATGTACTGTTTCTTTATAAATCGCTTTGCTATCGCCTTTTTCCCAAAGTGTAATTTTAACATCCATGTAATCTTCATCAGCATCAACACTTTGCCCGTTGCTATCTGTTAAATAAAAATTAGCATTTAGTGTTAAAGAATTTCCGTTTATAAAAAGATATGAATCTGAGCGGTATTGTGATAAGTTAATTGTGCCAACATATACATCTGAGTCGGGTAAAATCATACCTGTTATCCTGTTGGCAAGCTCTGGGTAAACAAAGTCTTCCGGCAATGTTATATTAACACCTCCGGCGCTGGAATACACCTTATTATCTATAACTTCTTCCGTTTCTGTTGCGTCCTCAATTTCAAGCAAAGTTTCAATATCGGCGCACGCTGTAAAGCTTAAAAGCATTATAGCGCACAAAATAAATAGTATTGCTCTTTTAAAAATTAAATTCATTTTTACCTCCGTTTTTTGTGCTTTTATGAAAGCCCCAAAGTTGCTTTTATATTTTGTTTTTCGTTTTCTTGAAGCTCTATTGTGTTATCAAATAAATTTGCATAGCGGAAAATGCTATATCCGTCTACACCGCTTTCAGTGCCTAAATAACTAATCATATCGGCTATGCTGTGCCCTGTATACCATTCGCTTTGGTCGTTCACGCCGCCATCGCCGCTTCCTATGCGGTAAGCGCCTATGCCAACTGCAAGCGCTACACTCTCGTGCCGCTCGTAATTTGCCCACTGCTGGGTGCAATTGGCAAATGCATATTGCTGTGAGCCGTTTGATAGTGTAAAATCAAAGCCCCAGTAAATTTGCGGCAGTATATAATCTACATAACCCGGCTGTGCAAGCCAAAGGTTTACATCGCTATATTGCGAATTATAGTTGTTATCATTATTCCCTTGAGGGCTTATGCCAAACACACATGTTGGGTCTGCTTGTTTTATTGCGCTGTAAACATTGCGAATTAATGTGTTTACATTCTCCCTGCGCCACGAAGCTAAATCTTGCCCGTTTGCATATAGTGCATAAGTTTCTTCATCAAAACTTGCATCGGTTGTGGGGTAGAAATAATCATCAAAATGTATGCCGTCAACGTCATAATTATTAATTATTTCAAGTACACCGTCTATAATCATTTGCTGTGCCTCGGGGATTGACGGGTCGAAAAACATGCCTGTGTCAACTTTTCGCACCCAATCGGGGTTTATAATTGCAGGGTTGCTTTGCGCAATTTCTTCCTCGGGCAAAATAGAATTAAGCGAAACCCTATAAGGGTTTATCCACGCTTCAAACAAAAGGCCTTTAGCGTGCGCCTGCTCTACCAGAATTGCAAGGGGGTCGTAATTTGGGCTTTGCCCTTGCACGCCGGTAATAAGATGGCTAAAAGGGTAAATTTCACTCGGATAAATTGCATCTGAAAACGGGCGCACTTGCACGATAACGGTATTAACGCCAACGCTTAAACAATTATCGAAAACTTGTATAACGCTTTGTGTAAACGCCTGTTCACTGCTCGTATCAAACGCAAAAAAATCTAAATAACTTATCCACATTGCCCTGTAAGGCAGTTCGTTTTTTATTTGCTGCGGAGTTAAATTTTGCGCTTGCTCGCCTGTTTGCTCCTGCTGAGTTTGTGAGTTACTAGTGCTGTTATTCATATCCTGGGGCACCTCGGTAAAATCGTTTTGTGTTGGAACTACTTGCCCGCTGCAAGCTGTTAATAAAATAGCAGTTAATATAACGCATATATTCGTTTTTATAAATTTTACACTAAAGCGTAAATTAAACTTACGTTTTTTCATATATCACCTATAATCTTGATGAATTTGAAGAGCTTGGCTGTGCATTTTTAAGGACAAATGCAAACGCAGTTTGAGCCGCGCCTATTGCAGCTGCCATTACAACAATAAAGCTATCGTCTAAGGGCACAAAACTAAATATAAGTTGCACAATACCCGCTACTATAACTAAATTTGCAACAGTGTTAATTACATTATCCTTTGAGTTTTTTTCAAGATGCAAAAACGCAAATAAGGGCCAACTTAAAGCGCCCGCTATAGAAACAATTGCCCCTTGCAATGTTTGCGGCGAGCCGCCCATCATGGCAACAATTAAGCTAATGCTCGCAAGTAAACACAAGCATTTATTTAAAAGCTTTTCTTTCGATGGCGCCATAAAAAACATCATAGCCGCACCTAAAACACTGGCTATTGAATACAGTATGCCCAAATAAACGCCCGCTATTAAAAGCACAGAGGCGATTGTTGTGCAAAGGCCCGCCACGAAGCCAAAAGTGTATAATGTGCGTTTTTTGAAAAGCATTACGTTTACTCCTTTGAGTTAGCCATTAGGCTATATGCTGCATACTAAAGTATTATAACACAAAAATGTTATAATTAACAAGCAAAACAAATAAATTTCACTTTTGCTTTTATATACATCTCATTTTTGCCTGTTAAAGCACTGATATTATGTATTGCATTTATACAAAATTATATTAAATAAATATATAGTTTATGCTACTTACTAGCATGCTAGCCTAATTTTAGGCGCTCTATTTGATGAATAGCATATTAAAATAAAGTATTGCCCTCATGCAATGAGCTTTGCCTATAGTATTAGCTGAAAACTCGAGCGCTTACCTTATTAAACAAATAGCTAAAATAAAGTAGTGCCCTCATGCAATGAGCTTTGCCTATAGTATTAGCTGAAAACTCGAGCGCTTACCTTATTAAACAAATAGCTAAAACAACGTAGTGCCCTCATGCAATGAGCTGAAAACTAAGTTACCTTTAAGGTTTTGCGGCTCTTCTAATTCATCGGCTGATAAATCGGTATATATATTAATTCCGCTAAAATACAAAATATGCAAAACTTCATCATCCGTCAAATTATAGCTTTCTTTCAATTCACCGCTAATAACTTCAATCACTTCGTCTGTGAAATAGCTTCCATTAATATACTCTACATTTTCAAGCTTACCCTCGCTCAAACCTATTGGCATAGCGCTTGCGCTCTCATACTGCTGCTGTGTAATATAATTTTGATTATACATCTCAAACAAAATATAATTTCTTCTGGCTATATGCTCTTCGGGGTTTGTAACGGGGTTATATCCGCTAGGGTTCTTTGTTATTGCCGCAATACTTGCGCACTGCTCTAGCGTAAGCTCGCTAACAGGCTTATTAAACAGCTTTATGCTCTCTGCTTGCACGCCTGCAGTGTCCCCTGTGAAACTTATTATGTTGAGATACGCTTGCAATATTGTTTGCTTATCATATTCAATTTCCAGCAAAATAGCCCTGTAAATTTCACGAATTTTGCGCAAATAGCCTTCTATTCCGCTTTGTGAATCGTCTGCCGTTAAGTTTTTTACAAGCTGCTGTGTTAAAGTTGACGCGCCTTGCATCATCCCGTTTTCGCCACCTATATATTCGCCCGTAACCATAAATACAACTTCGTTCACCGTGGCAAAAATTGTGCGCGTTATGCTAAAACCTATATGCGAGTAAAAATCTTGATCTTCAACTGCAATAAAAGCCTGTTGCAATTCTAGCGGTATATCTTCAATATCCACCCATGTTTTTTCTTGCCATAAAGCCAGCTCTGCATATATTTCATATTCACCGCTCTCGCTTTGTATGTATAGCTTGCTCGCATTTTTACTATCTAATTGCGATAAATCCAGCCACAAAAAATCGTTCTTTGTGTTAATATATAAATAAGTGCCCATGAAAATTACAAAAAGCATTATTATCGCAAGTAATACGCTTATAATTATTTTGCCTTTATGCACCTTTAATTTTCTTTTCAAAAGCTACACCCCCCTTTTGTGTTCCCAGTATATAGCCTATAGGGAATAATCCTATCGGCATGCCGATAAGGAGCAATACTTAATTTAATTTGTTTTCACTTTGCTTTTTATCAAGCGGCCGAACGCTGCCGTCATCTTGAACAACAGATATATTTGAAAGCTGCGCCTTAAGTGAAGAGCGCATGTTTTTTATATACTGCTCCCTCAAAAGTTTTTGCTCTTGTTTTTCTTTTGGCGTTAAGCCCTCTTGCGTTTTACTTTTTGCCGCAAGTTCATTTATACGCGCAATTTGCTGTTTCGTCATACTAATCTCCCGTTAAGTAAAATAAAATTTTTAACATGTATATTATACCACAAAAACACAAGGCAGTATAGCACATTTGCTATATAACTGCCTTGCTATATGTTAAACTCGCCATTAGCGAGGAATTTTTTGTCGCCGAACAAAATATTTTCAGTTCGGCTACCGATGAATACTATTATTTAGTACCCCTGCGCTTTTTATTGAGAAAGACTTCTTATCTCTTGCGCTTTTCTATTTAACGTTTTTGTTTTCAAACGTCTTTTGCCAATGACAATATTCTAATATAAATATATGAACACAGTTTTACTAAAATTTAAAACCTTTTAATTATTTTTGTGTAATTTTTGTGAAAGATTTTTAAAAATAAATTGTGAATCAACGTCAAATTTATTACAAATATCCTTTCATATTTACAAAAATGCGCACCACTATCTATTTTACGCGATATATGGTATACTTAAAACGAGCAATTATTTAAAAATTTTTTCAACTCTTTGCAGAATAGGAGCAAATCTAAAAACATGAATTACATTGACCTAAATTTACCAGACTATATACAAAAAGCTGTTGAGCGCATGGGCTTTACCGAGCTAACTCAAGTTCAAGAACTAGCCATACCCATAATGCAAAGCGGCAGCGATATAATAGCAAAAGCGCCCACAGGCACAGGCAAAACTTGCGCTTTCGGCATACCTATAGTTCTTAGTATAGACAGTAAGCTAAATGCGCCACAGGCTATAATTTTAGCGCCCACAAGGGAACTTGCACGCCAAATAACCGAAGATTTACGCGACCTTACCCATTTTCATAAAACAATACGCATAATAACGCTTTACGGCGGGGCAAATATAAAAAAGCAAATTGACAGCTTACAAAAGGGTGCACATATAATTGTGGCAACACCCGGCCGCCTGCAAGACCATATAAACCGCAAAACGGTGAATGTTAGCAAAGTTTCCGATATAGTGCTGGACGAAGCAGACGAAATGCTAAATATGGGTTTTTATAAAGATGTGCGCAAAATATTAGACACAATAAAAAGCAAAAAGCGCCTTGCAATGTTCAGTGCCACCATAAGCCGCGAGGTTATGGACATTGGCTGGCTTTACCAGCGCGATGCGCAAGAAATTGAAGTGCAGCCGGTTTTGCAAAGCATGCCCAAAATAGCGCAGTACACGCTTTTAACCACAGGCCGCAACAAATTGGCAGATTTAACAAATATTATTTTGAAAAAAGCTTACAATAGGGTTATGGTATTTTGCAACACAAAATACACTACCGCTATGCTTGCAAACCAATTGGCAGACCTTAACTTTATTGTAGACTGTCTACATGGCGATTTATCGCAAAAAGACAGAAACGATATTATGTCGCGCTTTAAGGCGGGCGAAATAAAAGTTCTTTGTGCAACAGACGTTGCCGCAAGGGGCATTGACGTTGAAGACGTAGACGCTGTTTTCAACTACGACGTGCCGCCTTCCAACGAATATTACACGCACAGAATTGGCAGAACCGGAAGAGCCATGCGTGAGGGCGAAGCATATATAATGTATACTAAAGATGAGGTAAAGCGTGTAAAAGACGTTTTGCGCTACACAAGGAACACTGCAAAACCTATTGAGTTTAACGAAAAAGGCGAAATAATTGAACTTGATAGTGCACATTAACATTTACTTTAAATTAATAAAAAAGCAGGGCTGCGAAAAACTCGCAGCCCTGCTTTTTTATTTGTCATGCAAGCTCATCATCGCCAATCTTGCAAATCCACATCGCCACTAACATTGTTCACAGAAATATCAATTGCACTGTTATCATTGCTCATGTTATTGTAATCGTCATTTATATCGCCCGAAACAGAGTCTAACTCAGCTTTATATTCTGCGCCGCCTTCAATTTCAATTTCTAAGTCGCCGCTAACACCGTTATAAGTAATTTTTTGCGTTGTTTTGTCTGCCACTGCGCTAACATCACAGCTCACACCGTCAATGTCTATGTTTTCAAAAACCTCATAAATATAAACGTCGCCGCTCACGGTTTCTATATCAATATCTTCGCCGCTTTGCATAACTTTAATTTCACCGCTCACATTATTTATTTCAAGCTTGTTTTTTGCTTTTGCATCAAAATAAATATCCGAGCTTGCACTGTTTATTTCATATTCAATTTGCGAGCCCTTTGGCACTTCTATAACAACACTGCCCACAACGCTTAAAAAGTTTATGCCAACGCCCCAAGATCTTGCCTGCTCAAATGTTAATTTACCATTTTTAAATTCAAACGTGTTTTCGTCACTACCCCCAATGCCTAAGCGAAAACCACTCACGCTTGTATTGTCATACAAAGTAACAACGTCTGAGTTTGTTTCAACAATTTCCACATCGATACTCGCTAAATTAAGCTCTATTTCTTCTACGCCCTCAAATGTTTGCACTTGCTTTGTTTCTTCACCTGAAAAGCTGAAATTTTGCAGCACATCAAAACTACTTCCAAAGCTGCTGTAAGAAATAATTACAAGGGCAACAAAGCCCATAACCAATAACAATAAAATTAGAACTATTAGCTTTATAACTAAAAGTGTTTTTCTACTCATCATCTTGCCCCATTTCAAAAATAGTGTTTATAATTGAGGATACAACGCCGGCTATAGGCCAAATTATCCACGATATATTCCAAATGCCGAACACAAAGCTTATTAGAAAATAAACCAAAAGAACAATGCTCCAATAAATAGACATTACGCCCTCAAATATTTTATTTCGTTTTCTCATAATTGGTTTATTGTTCTCAATCGCCTTATAATCTTTGTGAGATTTCGGCACGCTTGCATGCACCCAAATTTGCAGCGCCGCTATAATTGCACCAAAAAATAATGCGCCCAATAGCCCCGAAGTTCCTATTATATCTTCTAGGAATGTGTTTTCAAACAGCTCTGAAACTACCCCTAAAACAATTACACTGCTAAGGGCAAAAAAGCCTAAAATTACCGATATTATATTAACCACTGTCTTTTTGTTTTGGCTTTTGTTTGCTTTTTGTATGAATTCAGCATCGGGTTTAATTTCATTTAGCATTTCATCAATATCGCCCATGCTGCTAACCGCCATGCTGTAGGCCTGCGTTTCGCTCATGCCTTGCTTTATAAAATCGTCGAACTTATCGTTTAAATTTGAAAGCACTTCCTCTTTCATCTCAATTGCTTTATTTGTGCGTGGAATATCTGAAAAAAGCACATCTACATAATTTTTTATTTTGTTGTTCATTTTTATCTCCAATCTGTAAAATTGATATCGCCCAAAGCGCTATCAAATTTTCTATCAATATAGTTTTCATCGTGCATCTCTTTCGATTTTTCTGTTTCTTCAATACCAAAAAACAACTGTTCAACAATATTTGTAATATTCTTATTCAAATTCTTCACTCCCCCTGTTTTAATAAGCTTTCTATCATAGCTTTCGCCCTTTGCCAATCGGCTACGTTTTCCTCGTAAAGGCGCTTTCCTTGCTCTGTAATAGAATAATACCGCCTTCTCGCACCCGTGTTTTCATCGCCCCAATAACTAACTATAAAACCTGCTGTTTCAAGGCGCCTAAACGATGTGTAAAGTGTTGCTTCTTTAAGCTCGAACTCGCCATTTGTGGCATTTTGTATCGCTTTATTTATTTTATAACCATAGCTATCTTTATTATAAAGTTGCGCTAAAATTATTGTATCTGTATACCCTCGTATTATATCCGGCACATAAAGCATAATGCACCTCCTTTTATTCCATAATACAACAAGATACCTCGCCTGTCAAGGTATCTTGTAAAATAATATATCTAAATTTACAAATTATTTTATTTTAAACATACTGTTTTAAGTTAAAAATCAAAAAAATGTTGCAACAGCTTAAAAAAACAGGTATAATATTATTTAAATTTACACTTTTTAGGTTGCAATATATAAAAGTTTTAGCACTTGCATAAATTAAGTAAGAAGCTAATTTGCCTTAAAAGGTGCACCAAGGAGATATCAATGGAAGTTAAAAACAACAATAAAGTTATTGCGCTCTTAATTGACGCTGAAAATATTTCGCCAAAATATATGAAAACTATTTTAGATGAAGTTAGCCTTTATGGCACACCTGCATATAAACGCATTTACGGAGACTGGACAACGGCAGAGATGAGTGCATGGAAAAAGGTGCTAAACAAGCACAATATTTCACCCATGCAGCAATTTAGTTACACACATGGCAAAAACGCAAGCGACAGCGCTATGATTATTGATGCCATGGACATATTATATGCAAAAAACATAGACGGCTTTTGCCTTGTAAGCAGCGATAGCGATTTTACTCGCCTTGCCTCACGCCTTCGTGAAAGCCGCATGTTTGTAATAGGCATGGGCGAGAGCAAAACACCCGTTGCCTTTAAAAGCGCATGTGATACGTTTAAATATTTAGACATTTTACAGGGCTTGAAAAAGCAAGACGAGCCAGACAAGCAAAGTATTGCAATTGAAAAAGCAAACAGAGCAAAAAAATGTGCTAAATATAAGGCGCTTAAAGCACAATCTTTACATACAACAGAAAATTGTTTAGAGAACGAAGAAGAGCTAATGCACGCTTTTGTTCCCCTTGAAGAAATTGTTGAAAAAATAAAAGAGATAATAGATTATGAAAGCAATGCAGACGGCTACACCTCTCTTTCGCAAATAGGCGTAACTTTAAGCCGTATGTATGCCGATTTCGATTCTAGGAACTATGGCTTTAACAAATTACATAAACTTATAGACAGCACAAGCGCTTTTGAAACAAAATATGAGAATATGAGCGGCGGCGGGCGCAATTTAACGGTTAAAAACAAAGTTTAGTTTTATGTATTAATTGCGGCGTTAAAATTTACAATTTAAGCAGCAGTTATAAATTTGAACTTTAAAAGTACAAATAGTTGCTTTAAAAATAAGAAACAATGTTTAATTCGAATATACATTCAATATTATCGAATATATATAGTTACAGGAGGAAAATATATGAGAATATTGATAACTACAGATTTATATATCCCAACGGTAAACGGGGTAGTTACAAGTGTAATTAATTTAAAAAACCAGCTTGAAAAACGCGGCAATGAAGTGAAAATTTTAACGCTTTCTCAAACACACCGCTCTTATGTTGATGGCGATGTAACATATTTAGCATCTGTTAATGCCGATAAAGTTTATGATAAAGTTCGCATTGCTGTTCCTTTTTACAGCCCACTTGTTAAAAAGCTTGAGAAATGGCGACCTGAAATTATACATTCCCAAAATGAATTTTCAACTTACGTTGTTGCGCAATATTTATCTTTCAAGCACGATATACCCCTTATTCACACATACCATTCTGTTTACGAAGACTATGTGCACTATGTGCTTCCTACCGAAAAACTGGGCAAAAAGCTTGTTAGTTACCTTACAAAGTTCTTTGTATACAGAACGGCAATTGTAATAGCGCCAACGCAAAAAGTAAAGAATATTCTGCAAGGATATGGCATTAAACCCGAAGTTGTTGTTATACCAACAGGCATAGATATTAGTAAATTTAACAGCGTTGCCACAAGCAATTATTGGAAAGAACAAAAAAAGCAAGAGCTTAATATACCCAAAGATAAAATAGTGTTTTTATTTGCCGGTAGGGTTGCAAAAGAAAAAAACATTGATGAAATTTTACTTTATTTGAAAAACATTAAACGTAACGATTTTGTATTTGCTATAGTTGGCGGCGGCCCTTATATGGACGAAATTAAAGAACTTGTGCAAGAGTATAATTTGCAAGACATTGTTTATTTCACCGGTATGATAGAGCCTGAAAACATGCCGCTTTATTATACTTTGGGCGATGTTTTTATATCTGCGTCTACAAGTGAAACTCAAGGCTTAACCTATATTGAGGCATTAAGCGCAGGTTTGCCGCTTCTTTGCAGGTACGATAAATGCTTAGATGGCGTTGTAGAGCAAGCAATAAACGGTTTCACTTTCAAAAACGAGAAAGAATTCAGCAAACATTTTAACTATTTTTGTGATAATTTAGAAAATATATCTTTATACAAAAAAAACGCACTAAAAAGCGCGCAAAAGTTCTCTGCTGAGTTTTTCGGTGAAAAGGCCGAGGAAGCTTATTTAGAAGTATTAAACCGCAAGAATTTCATGCCAAAATTAAGTTTATTAAACTCTTTGCGCTTTAATAACCCCAATCAGTAATTGCACAAACAACTTATTAAAACAAAAATGGGCTATAACGATTTTTTCGTTCTATAGCCCATTTTTTATTTAAATTAAAAAAGAATTTGCCAAAGCTATTTATGGTGCCTGCGAGCTTGAAATTTCCTCCTCCTCGGGAATATCATATATCATAGAAATACCGTTTAATAGCATTTCTTCATTTATAGAGCCCTGTGCACCCGCAACAATTTGCGCTTGTTCATTTATAAAATATGTTGTTGGCAATGAGCGCACGCTATAAGCATAAGCTGCAGATGCATCTACATCATAAACAACAGGGAATGTATAGCTGTTTTGCTCTATAAATTCTGAAGCTACCTGCACCGTTTCGCTCGACCTGCTACCAATCATATTCACCATCAAGAATTGCACGTCTTCGCCTAAGCGGCTGTTCACATTTTCAAAATAAGGCATTTCTTCAATGCATGGCGGGCACCAAGACGCCCAAAAGTTTAACACAATAGGCTTTCCGTAATAATCCGATAATTTCACTTCGTTGCCGTTTATATCTTGCACTGTAAAGTCTATTGCCTCTACGGTTTCTTCTGCTTGCTCGCTATTGCTTTCGTTTGCATTTTCCTGTGGCTCGCTTTGCGATGAAACCTGGCTTTCGCTTTGCTCTTGCTGCGAGTTTTGCCCAATATTTACGCTTTCACTGTTTGCATTTTCAGTTGTAAACAGCTGGGTTTGCGCTGTGAAATCATCGCCAAGCACAATATAAATTACACCGGCACCCACAAGCACTACCGCAAGCGCACAAACGCTTATTAACAGTTTTGTTTTTTGTGTCATAATATAACGCTCCATTCTGCCGCTTTGCGCCGGCGAAAAATATATAAATATTTAGCTTTATCCTCTAACTCTTATTACGCAAAGATATTAATAATAAGAGCGCTGTTTATCTTTATGAGGTAAGTTAAAAAAACAGCCTAAACAGTTTTTTAAACTTACCGTTTATTAATAAAACACCGTTAAAACGAGAGTAAGCTTAAAATATAACTCATAGCACCGCTTGCCATTAAAGCACCTGTTATAATAAGCATACTACCGGCTATTATATTTATAACTTTGTAGTTGCGCTTAATAAAGGCAAATGCGCTTTTCAAGTTTTCAATAAGCAGTGCGCTAATTATAAAAGGAATGCCAAGGCCTGCTGAGAAAAGCAGTAGCATAATAATGCCCTTTGTGCTTGTTGCACTTTGTGCGGCAAGCATTAAAGCAGAGCCTAAAAATGCGCCTGCACACGGTGTCCACCCTATGGAAAACACTATGCCGAACAATATGCTTTTAAAAAAGCCGCCTGTTTTTTTAACTGAATATTGCTTTGTTTTATTCAAAAATTTTATTTTCAAAATGCCTAGATAATGTAAACCAAACATTATAACAATGCCGCCGGTAACAATATTAAACGCCGTTTGATAGCGTATTAATACGCGCCCGAGTGTACCTGCAAATGCACCTAAAAGCACAAAAACTATAGTAAATCCTAAAACAAAACCTAAAGAGCCCATTAGCGCCCGAGATTTTTGCTTTTCGCTTATATCTTGCCCTATATCACCTGCAAAATAAGATATATAAACAGGCAGCATAGGCAGTAAACACGGGGAAATGAACATGAACACTCCCTCGATAAAAGATAAAAAATATTGCATAATAACCTCTTTTTTTAGCTTAGCTAAACATTTTTTCTATATTTACAATAGCACACTTTATTTAAAACTTCAATATAAATTATACTAATTTCATATAGTTTTCACATTGCGAAGAATATCATAGCTGCTATTTTTTAAACTTTATTATGCTACGCACAAATTTAATTATGCATTTCATATAGCTTATCTAAAGCATTGCAATTCATACTGTTTCAAACCTTTATTCAATAACAAATCGGGCGACCCATTGGGCAGCCCGAGCATTATATTATTACTTTTTTAATCTTGCCTATCAATTCTTACCCTGTAGCCAAGGCTTGCAAGGCTATCGCTTAAATGCACGTTTTCAACCGTTACATCTTTATGCTTCACCGATAAATCATAGTGGCTGAAATTCCAAAAGCCCTTAATACCCAAGCTAACAAGCTTTGGGGCAACTTCTTTCGATGCCGCTTTCGGTATACACAATACCGCAACATCGGGGCTGTGCTTTTTACAAAATTCGTTTACATAATCTATACTGTAAATTTTCGCACCACAAAGATCTTGCCCTATCTCGGTTGGGCTAATATCGAATGAGGCCAAAAGCTCATAGCCCTTTGCACTTTGAGTTAAATAACCTGAAATAGCCCTGCCTAAACGGCCTGTACCTATAAGTATTGTTTTAAGCTTATCTTTCGTGAAAAGAAGTTCTTCCATCTCGCTTAGCAAAGTATCAACTTGGTAGCCAATTCCCTGCTGGCCAAAGCCGCCGAAACAATTAAAATCTTGCCTAACTTGAGAGGCAGTTGTTCCCATCATTTTCGCAAGCTCACTTGAAGAAATTTTTGCTATTCCGTCTAATTTCAATTCTTTCAAATATCTGTAATACTTTGGTAACCTATGAATAACAGGTAACGAAGGTTTTATTTTTAGCGCCATAATTATTCACCTCTAAAAGAAATATTTCATTTCACATTTTGCTTTTAACGCTATGTGTTATTTAAAAATCGCAGTATAAATTTTATCCAATATTATCCATTACATAATCGCCAAACTCATTGCATGTGCAGCCTGTGTCTCTGCCTGTAATTGTTAGCGCTTTTTCCTCAAACATGCATTTGTCAAGTGAGCTTGATAGTTTGTTTGCCTCGTTTTGGTAACCAATATGGCTTAGTAGCATAACAGCTGCTCTTAACATGCTGCAAGGGTCTGCATATATTCCGCGGCCTTCTTTCATCATTCTGGGTGCAGAGCCGTGAATAGCCTCAAACATAGCATATCTTTTGCCTATGTTTCCGCTGCCTGCTGTGCCAACGCCGCCTTGGAATTCCGCAGCTTCATCTGTTAAAATATCGCCGTATAAATTAGGCAAAATCATAACTTCAAAATCTCTGCGGCGTTTTTCATCAACAAGTTTTGCCGTCATAATGTCAATATACCAGTCATCGGTTGCTATATCGGGGTACTTTGCGCCCTCTTCTTGGCAAAGCTTTAAAAACTTGCCGTCGGTTGCTTTAACTACATTTGCTTTTGTTATTATCGAAACGCGCTTTTTGCCGTTCTTACTTGCAAAATCGTAAGCAAGTTTTGCTATGCGCTTTGTGCCCTGTGTTGTTGTAACGGTAAAGTCTACACTTATGCCGCTCTCTGTTTCAAAGCCGTTTGAGCCAAGCGCATATGCACCCTCTGTGTTCTCGCGGAAAAATGTCCAGTCTATACCTTCACTGGGCACTTTAACAGGGCGCACATTTGCAAACAAATCGAGCTCTTTTCTCATTGCAACATTTGCACTTTCAATATTAGGCCATTCATCGCCCGCTCTTGGCGTTGTTGTTGGCCCTTTTAAAATAACATGGCAAGCTTTTAGCTCTTCTAAAACATCATCGGGTATAGCTTTATTTTGAGCGGCACGGTTTTCAATGGTTAAGCCGTCGATAGTTCTAAATTCTATCTTGCCCTTTTCCACATCATTTTTAAGCAAAAAGCGCAAAACACGCTCTGCCTCTTTTGAAATAACAGGGCCTATACCGTCGCCGCCGCATATGCCTATAATAATTTTATCAAGGCTATTAAAATCTAAAAATTCACCTTGACTTTGCATTTGTTCTACACGCTTTATTTGAGCTTGTATTAAATCTCCAAAACTTTGTTTCGCTTGTTCTATACTTTTCATTTTTAACTCCTTCTTGTTATTTTGCAACATTTGCACGTGTGTAATTTAAAAGACCACCCATCTCTATTACACATGCCTGACGCTCGCTAATATCGCAAATTAAGTTCATTTCTTCGTTCGTTGTTTTATTTAAAAGCGTTATTTTACCGCTTTTTATTCCTTGCAAAACATTCAAAAGTGTTAAATCGTCATTAAGAGATATTTTGTCGTAATCTGCCTCGTTTTCAAAGCTAAGCGGCAATATACCTGCATTTACTAAATTTGCTTTGTGTATGCGTGCAAAGCTTTTTGTTATAACCGCCCTTATGCCTAAATAGAGTGGAACAAGCGCTGCATGCTCTCGGCTGGAGCCTTGCCCGTAATTTGTGCCGCCTATAATAATGCCGCCATCTGCTTTTTTAGCGCGCTCGGGGAATTGTTCATCGCACACTTCAAAACAGAATTTAGAAAGGTAAGGTATATTGCTTCTGTAAGGCAAAATTTTACTGCCTGCCGGCATAATATGGTCTGTAGTTATATTATCCTGTACTTTTAAAACGCAAGGCAGGCTCATTGTATCTTCAAGTGCTTTTGCTTGTGGCAACGCTTTAATATTAGGCCCGCGCTTAATTTCAACGCCCTCATATTCGCTATCGCTCGCAGGCATATCCACCATATTATCGTTTATTAAAAACTGCTTTGGCATTTCAATATGCTCAATTTTTTCAATGCTTGTTGGACATGTGAAATAGCCGCTAAGGCAACTTGCCGCCGCTGTTTCAGGGCTTACAAGGTAAATTTGGCCGTCCTTTGTGCCGCTGCGCCCCTCAAAATTGCGGTTAAATGTGCGCAGAGAAACGCCTGCACTATTTGGGCTTTGCCCCATGCCTATGCAAGGGCCACACGCACTTTCAAGTATTCTTGCGCCTGCATCTATTAATATTTTTAGCGCACCGTTTTCGCTTAACATGCTTAACACTTGGCGCGAGCCCGGGGCTATTGAAAGGCTAACTTCGGGGTTTACGGTTTTTCCTTTTAATATTTGCGCTACCGCCATTAAATCTGTATAGCTTGAATTGGTACAGCTGCCAATAGAAACTTGGTCTACTTTAATATTTACAAGCTCTTTAATCTCTTTAATGTTATCGGGGCTATGCGGGCACGCTGCAAGTGGCACAAGTTCAGTTAAATCTATAGTGTATTCTTCATCATAAAGTGCACCCTCGTCAGATTTAAGCTCGATGTAATCATGCTCGCGACATTGCGCTTTTAAAAATTGCTTTGTTACTTCATCGCTTGGGAAAATTGAAGTAGTTGCGCCAAGCTCTGCGCCCATATTTGTTATTGTTGCTCGCTGTGGCACGCTTAGGCCTTTAATGCCCTCGCCTGCATATTCTATTACTTTGCCAACGCCGCCTTTAACTGTAAGTATTTGCAGCACTTTTAATATAATATCTTTTGCGCTAACCATAGGCTGTAATTTGCCTGTTAAATTTATGCGCACCATTTTAGGGTAAGGTATGTAATATGCGCCGCCGCCCATTGCAACCGCAACATCA
This sequence comes from uncultured Bacteroides sp., assembly GCA_964369565.1. GTDB lineage: Bacteria > Bacillota > Clostridia > Oscillospirales > Ruminococcaceae > Ruthenibacterium. The sequence continues at coordinate 18,213 of CAYJEU010000018.1, forward strand.
AGCCCGCCTGCACCCATTGCAAGGCAGCCTATGCCGCCTGCTGTTGGCGTGTGGCTATCGCTGCCAATAAGCGTTTTGCCCGGCACTGCATAGCGCTCTAAGTGCACTTGATGGCAAATTCCGTTGCCCGCACGCGAATAGCGAACACCTATTTTTTTTGCAATTGTGCGAATAAACGCATGGTCGTCTGCATTCATAAAGCCGCTTTGAAGCGTGTTATGGTCAATATACGCAACGCTAAGCTCTGTTTTAACCCTCGGTATGCCCATTGCCTCAAACTCTAAATAAGCCATAGTTCCTGTGGCGTCTTGCGTTAGGGTTTGATCAATTCTAATTCCAACTTCTTCGCCTGTTTTAACTTTCTCTCCAACCAAATGTGCATCTAATATTTTTTGCGCTAATGTTTTTGCCATTTCTTTTCCCTCTCATTTTTATACTTTCCACACTATCCCTTTATACTCAATTACTATATATAATATACCTTTTAGGCGCTATTGTCAATAAAATAACAGGCTAAAACAAGTAATTTTTATGTAATATTTCATACAAATTTGGTTAAATTATATAGAAGAACCTAACCTACAAACTTAAATTATCCATAACGCTTACACACAGAACGGAGAACATTATTATGAAAAACACCCATAGCACACAGAGCAGCGATTTACCCGACATAATAAGCCAAGAAGAAAGTGTTCAAACACAGCAAGACTATATGCTTGAAACTGCCAGTATTTTGCGCACGCGTGGTGAACATGCAATTCACTGCCTAACAGTAGTTGGGCAAATAGAGGGGCATAATATAGCGCCGCAAACACAAAAAACAACGAAATACGAGCACGTTATACCCCAGCTTGTATCTATAGAAGAAGACCCTTCCATAGAAGCGCTTTTAGTTATTTTAAACACTGTTGGCGGCGACGTTGAAGCAGGGCTTGCAATTGCAGAGCTTATAAGCGGCCTTTCAAAGCCCACAGCTACGCTTGTTCTGGGCGGCGGGCACTCTATAGGCATACCTCTTGCGGTTTCCGCAAAGCACAGCTTTATTGTGCCCACCGCCACAATGACAATTCACCCTGTTCGCCATTCCGGCGTTATGCTTGGCGTGCCGCAAACCATGCGCTATTTCGAGCAAATGCAGCAGCGCATAGCAGGCTTTGTTTCAAGCCACTCAAACATAAGTATTAAGCGCTTTGAGAGCCTTATGGTGCGCACAGGTGAGCTTGTAATGGACATGGGCAGTGTGCTTGACGGTAAAGCCGCAGTTAAAGAGGGCCTTATTGATAGCATTGGCACAATTAGCGATGCACTAAAATACCTTTACAAAGAAATCGACAATGCAAAAAAGCCGCAAAAAGCGCAGCACAGCCGCACTACAAGAAATAAATCGAAACCAAGCGCCAGCAGCAAAGCACAAAGCACAAGTGCAAGTAAACCTGCAAAAACGCAAAAAGCCCCTTTAAAAAAGCGCAATACTAAAACTGCGCAAAGTGCAGCGCAAAAAAAGGCAAACTAAAAAGCTTAAACTTAATGCACCCATTATCAAAACAAAAAAGCTGCTAATACAACTGCCCCTTTTAAAAAGTAAAAACCTCACTGAAACAAGCCCTGTAACCCGGGGCTTGTTTATTATGCTATTATTTCCGGCAGTGCTATCGCCTTGAACGGCACTTTGTTCTTCTTCATTAACAGTCAATATTTAACCTACAAACGCAAAAAAATTATTACACCTTGAAACCGCAGCACAATTTTTGGTATAATAAATGCATAGTATAGAAATAAGGGCTTCCCATTTAGAAAGTGGAGAAAATATGACAAGTTTCATCATTAACACATTTGTGTTAAATAAAAAATTACCTCAAAGCGCAAACCGCAAACAATATATTATAGTTTGCAGTATTGTTGGCATAATCTCAAATGTTTTTCTCAGTATTTGCAAAATTCTATGCGGGGTTTTGTTCTTTAGTATTTCTATTTTAGGCGACGGCATAAACAACCTTTCCGATAGCGGGTCGGCTATAATTACATTGGTAGGCTTTAAAATGTCGGAGAAACCGGCAGATAAAGAGCACCCTTTTGGCCACGCGCGCTTAGAGTATATTTCAGGGTTCATTATATCATTTGTAATACTATTTATAGCAGGGCAGCTGTTTTTGTCTTCTTTCGATAAAATTATTAACCCAATTGAATTTGAAACGACAGCTTTATCGGTTATAGTTCTGCTTTTTTCAATGGCCTTAAAATTTTGGCTATATACATTTAATAAACAAATTGGCAACACCATTAATTCAAAAGCTATTATAGGCGTTTCCAAAGATGCCCTTAACGACATTCTCATTACATTGGGCGTTCTTGTTTCATCGTCAATTTATTATTTTTTCAATATTAATTTAGACGGTTATGTAGGTGCCTTGCTGGCGCTTTTCATAGCAAAATCGGGCCTAGAGCTAGCAAAAGATACCCTAAGCCCCATTATAGGCGAGGCGCCGGACAAAAAGTTCATAAGTGATATTTCAAATAAGATTATGACTTATGAAAAAGTTTTGGGTATTCACGATTTAATTGTGCACTCTTACGGCGAAGAAAAGTATTTTGCAACAGTTCATATAGAGTTTGACGCAAAGCTTGAATTTATTGTATGCCATGAAATTGCCGATAAAATTGAGCGAGATTTTGAAAAAGAAGGCATACAAGTTGTAGTTCATAGCGACCCTGTTTTAACAGATAACAAGCAATTTGACGAATATAAAAAAGCAGTTCTTACTGTGTTAAAAAACATTGATGAATCACTTGGCTTGCACGGTTTTCGCTACATTGAAACAGACGATGGCACTAAGCTGTTATTTGATGTTGAGCTGCCTTATAATGTGAATTTAACGCCTGATAATTTAATAAAAACCATTCAAAACAACATCAATTTAACTTATGAAAATTTTGAATGCATTATTCGCGTTGATAAAAACTACAATTATTTGTAATTTTTAATAACAAAAGCAAAAAATATTATTCCATAACAAAAAAGCTTTGAGCAATTATAAAAAGGAGTGGCACTATAGTGAAAAAATCCACCCAAAAAACTGTGTTAGAAGTTGCAATTTTTGCCACTTTATTAACATCTGCCTCTGTGCTTGGTAATTTGGAGGTTTTTTTGCCTTTTTTCAGTGCGTTTACTTATTATTTAAGCTTTTTATTATCAATTTGCCTTTATATAGGCCTGTTTTCATATTGGATGCTAAGCATTTATAAGCGAATTATGCAAAGCCATGTGCGCAATTACCTTATGATGATTGGCGCCTTGATAATTTTTTGGGTTGCAATTCGCACTGTTAAATGGACAGCTTTCATTTTTGTTACTTTTGAAGATAGAATACTGTGGTATATGTATTACATACCCATGATTATGCTCGCTGTTTTCTTCTTTTTTACAGCACTTTGTGTTGGAGAAAATGAAGATTACCGCTTAAACAAGAAGTGGTATTTGCTTTTTATACCGGCAGTTTTGCTTATTATAGCAGTTCTTACAAACGATATACACGGCATGGCATTTACACTTGATATTTATACTCACGCATATGCTCAAGATTACAGCCATGGCATTATTTATTATATTGTACTTGTATTTATACTTTCGTTAGTGCTTATGGCTTCAATAATAATTATTAGCAAATTCAGTTCTTTAAAAAGCGCAAAAAAAGCTGCCATATGGCCGGCACTTATAATAATTACTTGCCTTGCTTACAGCATTGCTTATATTATAAAACCGCTCTATGGCGTTGGTTATTATATAGATTTAACTATTTTCGGTTGCACAATGGCAATAGCCTTACTTGAATCGTTTATTAAAACAGGGCTTATTCATTCAAATATTAACCACAGCGAATGCTTTGCCATGGCAGATATAAAAGCGCAAGTTTTAAGTAATAACGGCGATGTAGTTTACAAATCTAAAAATGCATTGCCCCTTAAAACAGCCGATTTCAACAAGCTGAAAACCGAAAATACAATTTCCGTTAGCGAGGGTATTTTATGCCATATGTCGCCAATTAAAGGTGGGTATGTCTCTTGGAACAGCGATGTATCCCACATTCAAGATATGATTAATAATTTAAAAGCACTAAACGCAAAACTTTATAAAGAGGTAGATATCCTCACGCTTGAGAACGAGCAAAAAAGCGAAAGTGCTCGCCTTCAAAAACTAACAAATTTACATAATATTATGTTAAAGGAAATTTTACCTTTCAGCGAAAAAATTCAATCTGAAATTTTGGAAAAATCTAAAGACCGCGCGCAAGAGATAAAGCGTTTGCTATTTGAAACAAGCATGACCTCAACATATATAAAGCGAAAAGTAAATTTAATTTTAACCCAGCAAACCGAAAAATTCATTTCAACCCAAGAGCTAAAACTTTGCTTTTTAGAATCGTTTCAATTGCTTAAGCTTTACAGCAAAACCTGCGTTATAAACATAATAAACGAATATGATATGAGCCTTGAAACTGCAATATTGTGCTTAGATTTGTATCAAGGCATTATTGAAAAAACTAATTATAATTTTGATGCTGTTTATATCACATATAACCTAGATGCAACCGATATAATATTTACTGTGCAAATTTCAGGAGATATAATTTTAAGTTACAATGAATTAGAATTAGATAAATTTATACCGAAAACATGCACAGTTCAGCTTTCAGATGAAACCGACAGTTATCTTATATCGCTAACAATGCCAAAAAGCAAAGAATAGCGCTAGCTAAACTGAGAAAGGAGCAATGTGTATGGAAAATTTTTTAGTTTTAAATTATACCGCTAAAGGCTATATAATGGCGCTGTATGTTTTTGGCATGATTATTTTACTTATTGCTCTAATTTTTCACATGTCTGAAAAAAAGAACAAATTCAGCGTACCTGCGTTTTTACTTCTATTGGTAAATTTACTGAATTTATCTGCGCTTATGGTGCTTAACGATTACCATGAATTCCCCGATGATATATCATTGAACACCATTTCTTTATTTGCAAATAAAACTCCTTATATTTTGCATGTAATGCTGGGCATTTGTACAATTATGTTTGCCCTTTATTCAATATATGCCCTACATAAAAAAAGCCAAAACCAAGTAGGTGTATTCTCTGTGAAAGAGGCTCTTGAGAATTTACCCACCGGCATTGCATTTATGTCTAACAATGTGAATTTAATGCTTTCTAACCATATTATGCACACATTAAGCAAAAAGCTTACCGCAAAACCGCTTCAAAACGGCTTAGAGTTTTGGAACGATTTAACGAATTTGCAAAATAGCAATAAATGTGTTATAACGGGTAAAGAGCCTGCCTTCGCTTTAGAAAACGGTGATATATGGCAATTTTCAAAAACTTTATGTGATTATAGCGGCAATGAATATTACCAGCTAAAAGCCACAAATATTACCGAGCTTTACAACCTTAAAGAGGGCACAAAAACAGTAAATGAAAAATTAGCACAGCAACAATACAGGCTAAAAAAGCTTACAGATATTATTGAGGAAAACGCTGAAAAGCAAGTTGCTGTTAATATGAAAATTGATTTTCACGATAACTTCGGCAATCTTTTAACCTTGACAAAAAAAACATTGAGGGAAAGTGAAGATATAGACGAGGCTAAAACGCTTTTCGAATATTGGGGCAATTTGAGCAATATGATTACAGCGCTATCGAGCGGCAAAAACCAAAATTTAACATTAGAGCAAATTATGCTTTTCGCGCAAAAGCTTGGCAGCAAAATAGTAATAACGGGCGAGTTACCAAAAGATAATGCTAATAAAGCAAGCTTACTTTTATGCATTAACGAAATGCTTAAAAACGCATATAGGCACGCAGATGCACATATTCTGAATGTTGATATATCACACACAAAAAGCAATGTAACTTTCACTATACATAATGAAACAAAAAGCAAAATCACACAAATTACAGAGGGCGGCGGCCTTACAGGCCTTAGGCAAATAATTGAGCAAGCCGGCGGTGAAATGGTTATGGATTGCTCTGACGGGGTTAAAATGACAGTTAAGCTATATAACCAATGCGGTGAAGGGGAATTAAATGTATAATGTAATAATTGTAGACGACCAAAACAGTTCACAAGCACTTATGCAATATGCTATAATGCGCAGCGACGGCAAGTTCAAACTAACAAAATCATTCTTTGATGCCGACAGGGTTCTTTGCGAGTTAAAGTATGAAAAAACCGATTTAATTCTTATGGATATACATACCGCAGGCAAAGAAAACGGAATTAAAGCTGCGAAACAAATTAAAGAGCTTTACCCAAAAGTTAAAATAATTATTTTAACTTTTGTATTGCAAAAAAGGCATGTGGACGAGGCTAAAAAAGCAGGTTGCGAAGGTTTTTGGTATAAAGACCATGCAGATATGGACTTGCTTTGTGTTATGGAAAGCGTAATGAACGGCCAAACTTACTACCCTGAATCACAGCCTGTTATCACAATAGGCACTGCAAAAATTCAAGATTTCACCGCAAAAGAGCTTGAAATTTTACAAGCTAAAGTAAATGGGCACTCTAACGAGAAAGTGTGCAATATGCTGAATATTAAAAGCAGAACTTTAGATACACATTTAAGCAATATAAAAAACAAAACCGGCTATAGCAATTTGCTTAAACTTGTAGCGGATGTTGCATCGAAAAAGTTTATTATAACAGGCGAAGATTCCGATTACTAAAACTTAACACAAACATTTAAAGCAAGCCTTTTTAAATTTGCTCGTTTAACAAGAATTTAAAAGGGCTTTTTATTTACCATAAAAGTTTATCTAAGCGAAAATACACGATATATTTCTAATATTATTATGGTAAAATATACTAAAGTGTAAGTGCAAACTGTAAAGAGGAGGTAGCGAAATGAAAACCATAGCGGTTTATATTCAAAACAAATTGTTATCATCAGGTATAACTCATGCCATTGCGGCAAAAAAGCCAAATATAACAATTGAAATGATACCTGAAATTGAAAGCTGCTTATCTGTTTGCAGAAGCAGTAATGCAGATGTGCTACTTGCAGAGCTGCGCGATTATTCTCCGCTATGTTTGGATAGCTGGCTACAAAGAGTTGACAAAATAAAACAAGCTGTTCCTATGTGCAAAATTGTTTTAGTTGTAGATGAAGAAAGCTTCCCGCAATCGGCTTCTGTGGCAAATTTAGCGTTTAAAAACGAGGAAATAGATATGTTTTTATATAGCTCTTCAGGCCTTAATTACCTAGTGGATATAATTTCCAATTTATAAGGGTACATAAATATTAATTGCGCAAAAACAATTATCAAGGAGAAAAACAATGGGTAAAACATCAATAATTATATTAATAATTTTAAGTGTAATGCTAAGTTCTTGCTCTCAAGGTGATAGCGTGCAGCAAGGCAATTCCTCGCTCTCACAGTTTCTAAATGAATTAACAGACAGTAGCGAGGCAAGCGCTGCCCAAACTCCTGATGCAATAAATTATGAAAACATATTAGCAAATGTTTTAGGCTCAAGCTATTTGGAAGGCAAAGCCATTATGCGAGTAGACGATGAGCAAATTTTTAGCATGAACTGCGCTGTTTTCCAGTTGGGTGTGCACACCGATGAGCACTTTATTGTAGAAGAATGGTTTGCGGTATCAGAGAGTTCACAGGTGTTTACATATGATGTTGCGCTTAACGAGTGGTTTGAATATACTGTGAGCACAACTAAAACCCCGGAGCAAATGCAAAACTGTCTTTATGCGCTAAATGAAATTTACACAGATGAGTACAGTACAGAATATTACGACACCGACGATATGATAAAAAAAGCGGTTTACGAAAGCGAAGAAGCATTTAATAATTATGAAGCACCCATTATGCTAATAGGTTTAAACGAGCCTGTTCCCGACGGCTATTTCCCCGACCTTACAGAAGTTCTTTATATGCCTGTTTATAATTTCAACAGCAAAGCACAGCTTTATGAGCATTTCAGCCTTTATTTCACACAGCAATACATTGGTGAAATAAAAGAGCGTGTTGAACGAGCCTTCTTTGAGCTTGATGGCTCATTATACCTGATGAGAGGCGGCATGGGCTATGGCATGTTCAACTTAGATTTAGATTTTGTAGATTATACAAATACTATTGATAATATGCTTATAGTAGACATTCTTTATTTCGGCGAGCCTGACGGCAATATGCTTGTTAAATTTAAACAAGAAAGCGGCAGTTTAAAAATAGACAGCGTTAATTTTATACTTATGTACGATTTATATTATGCAAACCCCGATTGGCAACATATTAAAGTGCCCGATTTTCAAGCATTTGTATCTGAAAACACACTTCCTACCCCACCGGATTATTTTGCAAAAAGCAATATAACACAAGATACCTACATAGCAACTTACATCGGAGATTACCATGATTATTTGCCGGAATATGTAAACATGCTTAAAATGCTGGGCTTTGAAGTTAAATTGGACGGATATGAGGGCTTTTACATTATGGAAAAACCTATTGAAGGCTATTTGCTAACAGTAAATGCATATTTCTTAAACGAGGAAGATGGTGTTACTATTGAGCTTAACAGGCAAGCGGCTATGGGCTAATGTGTAAATATAATAGCCGCAAGCAAAGTTTACATGCTACGAGCTCAAATTATATTTTAAAGCAGCTAAAAAATAAGTTAAATGCATAAAAATGAGCCAATCGTAAAAACGATTGGCTCATTTAATTTAACTATAACTCTTTTCCAACAATCTCTTCTTCTCTTATAAAGTTTGCACTATTCTCACCAACATTAATTGAATTTTGCACTGTATATATATTGGCACTAGCTTGCCCATCTAAATAATATACTTTATCATCACCTATATTTTTTCTGCGGTAGGTTTCCGCAGCAAGCACTACAGATACCGCAAAAACTATAACAGCACTAAGTGGGCCTGTAAGTAAAGAAAGCCCTGTAACAATTGCTATTGCAAGCGCTGCTTTTATAATAAAAATAATTTTCCTTGCAATATCGCTCATGGGCAATACCCCTGCAATTTTTCCTGTTTGCCCGTTAATTGTAAAGCAGTATTTTTTCTTCTTGTAATGAATATTTAAAAACCACACAGGCACAAGTGCACTAATTTTCTCATAATTACCATATGCTATATTTGAACTCTTAAGTTTAGTTTTAGCATAATTTTCAAGCTTACTTTTACATGCTTCAGATATCGACTCAACCATGCGGTTTTCAGCTGTTTTAAAGCATTTATCAGCTGAGATATCGCTGTAATCGGCAAAAAAACCCATAATATATTTATTGTCAAACTGCGCTAATTTGTCGCATTCAAACGGCTCTATAGATTCAATATAGCGGCTGTTTACATAGCTACTGGCATTAACGGGAATTTTACTAAAACTACCAATGCCGTGCATAATAACATCAAAGAACTTTGCAATTCTCTTTGCCGATACCACTTTAATTTCATCGGTTGCACACTCGTATTGCAGCGTGCCGTCAATGCTTGCGCTGAAAAGCCAGGCTGGCACATATACACCTTGCATTCTGCTAACTTTACTTTCCTTAGTAATCTCTTTGGGCGTTAGTTTTTCTTTCTTGCAAAGCTCACGAAAAAGCCCCATAGCTTTTTCTTTATCAACAAGGAACGGCAAAATATATTCAGGCTGAGTATATGTGTTTGTTTTATCACTCAAAACTACGTTAGAGCCGCAAAAAGCGCACTCTGTTGCAATTGTCATTTTATCCGCAACTAATTTTGCACCGCAAGAAAGGCAATCATAATTATTATAATTCTCATTTAAACCCTGCGTTTTTTTCTCTTGGTTTAGGTTTGAATATTCAGTTAAGCAATGCTCGCAAACCAGTTTTTGTGTTGTAGGATTAAACGCAACATTTCCCCCACATGCACTGCACTTATAGTTAGCCATTCCCTCCATGCAAAGCCCCTTTCAGCAAATTATTTTAGCAACATCTTTAATATATTATAATATAGCGTTTATTTTTTTGCAATGTGCCGCGCAGCACATTCTTATAAGCAAAAACACAAGAGAGCTCTGCAAATTTCAGCAGAGCTCTCTAATACTTTATTAACCTACTTTAGCAAATATTCGTTTGAATCTTTAGGCGCCTCTTGCCTTTCTTTATCGCTATATTCACGAATACTACTGCACACCGTAATTTTATAGCTCTCAAACAACTTGTTTTTGCCCTCGGCTTGGCTCATTCTATGCTCTAGCGTATTGCGCCATTTTTCAAGCGCCTCTTCACTTTCCCAAATATTCAAAGAAAGTAGTTTGCCCTCATTATTTATACTTTTAAAGCGCTCGGCGCTAATAAAGCCTTCTGCACTGCTAAGCATTGGCCTTAATTTGCCCGCAAGCTCTAAATACTTTTCAGCGCCCGTTTTTGTTGGCGTTACTTCAAAAAGCACTATTATTTTACTCATTTATTATCACTCTCCATTTTAAGAAGGTATTCCTTCATTTGCATGCCGCCCGCATAGCCCACAAGCTTGCCGTTTGCGCCTATTACCCTGTGGCAAGGCACCGCTATTATTATAGGGTTTTTATTATTTGCCATGCCCACTGCCCTACTTGCTTTTTCGTTCCCAATAGCTTTCGCTATATCTTTATAAGAGCGAGTTTGCCCATAGGGTATATCGCAAAGCGCACTCCACACTTTCTTTTGAAATTCTGTGCCCCTAGCTTCATATTTAAACGTAAACTGTTTTCTTTCACCTTTTAAATATTCCAAAATTTCTAGGAACGCTTTTTCGGTAATGCTTGTTTTTTTAGCTTCGTTTTCGTTAATCCCATCTGCCTTTTTAATGGCAGTTATAATATCGTCTTTATATTCAAAATAAAATTGGCCTAATTCTGTATCATAAATTGCGTAACCTGTCATTTTTTATGTTCCTTTCTGTAAGCGCTTGGCGTTGTGTTTGTGCCCTCTTTAAAAAACCTATAAAATGCAGATAAGCTGCTAAAGCCTATGCTCATACATATATCTATTATAGCATTTTCAGTGCTTACAAGCTGCCTTTTCGCCTCTTTAATGCGCATTTCGTCAATATAAGCTTTCGGTGTTTTACCATATTCATTTTTAAAATTTTCCACAAGTTGCCTATAAGATAAACCTATTTTTGCAAGCTGTTCATTTAGGAGTGCATCTGCCATAAACATATTATCAATAAGCTCTTTAACTTTTTCAGACATCTCTTTCATTGGCTCATAATTAAGCAGCTCGCTTCTGCAACGTTTGCACGCCCTAAACCCTGCATTCATAGCTTGCTCTGCTGTTTCAAAAAATAATGTATTTTCCCTCTTAGGTGCCTTCGATTTGCACGAGGGCCTACAATATATACCTGTTGATTTTACCGCATAATAGAAAACGCCATCAAAATTCACATCGTTATTAATTACCGCTGAATATTTTTCATTTTCAGGAATGCCGCTCATTTTTTCACCTTCTTTTGTTTCGGCGCAGGGTCACTAAGCTCTGCAATAGCGCCGCCTGCAATTGCCCAAAGGTATATTGCCGCTGTTGTGCCATATGGCGTATACCTTTTTTTGTACTTTTCAAAAAGCTGTGGAGTAATTTTCCTGTGCCTATAAAGCATGCGTAAACCGCGAATAATAGCAAGGTCGCCATAGCTAAGTACATTTGGCCTTTGCATACAGAATGTCATAATCATTTCAGCTGTCCACACGCCTATACCCTTTATAGACGAGAGCGTTTTTATTATTTCTTCATCGCTCATATTATAAAGCTCGTCTAAAACAATTTCACCGCTTATTATACTTTCACTAAAATATTTTATATACTCGGCTTTCCTAAATGTCATTCCACATTTTTGCAAACTTTCAATATCAGCGCTTGCAATCGTTTTAGCTGTAACTTCATTTAAAAGCTCGCACATGCGCCGCCAAACCGTTGCTTGCGCCGCCACTGATATTTGCTGGCCTATAATGTGGTGAACCACCGAAGAAAACAAATCCTCATCAAGTTGCCTTTCAATCATTCCAATTTCATCAATTGCCCATGAAAGTTTTTTATCTTTGCCCTTTAAATAATCTATTTCTTTTTGCCCATATTCAAAATACATATATTCACCTATAATATTTTTTATTTAATTATAGCATACTCGCATAAAAAATTCTTCCTAAAATTTGATGTGCAATTTTTAAAACACATTAAGCGTATATTAATATTGCACCTTGAAACTTAGCTGCGTTTTTTAGTATAATATAAGCATGAAAGTAAAAGTAATAATTTAAAACATTCTATTTACTACACAATATTTAGGTGAAAATTTATGAACAGAAAAACTTGCATTTGCCAAGGCGATATAAAAATTCTTTTTGCAAAAGAGAGCGACAGGCGCTTAATTTATGATATGAGTGTTAGCGATGCAAACATTATTAAAAGCATGTTTGATAACCCTGACGATTTTACTTGGGAGGATATTAAGCACGAAAAAGACGAATTTTTTAGCGAGCAAGCAAGCATAAACAAGTACTTACTTATTGAATACTGCAATGAAATTATCGGGGTGTTTTACCACACTCACCATGAAGCCGTTATTGATAATGTAGAGTTTCACATATGGTTTTTTGGGGTAAAGCACACAGGCAAAGGCCTTGGCACAAAAGTGGTTAATTTAATGAAAACTTATATAAATGAAACTTATAATATTAACACATTTATTATGCGGCCTTGGATAAAAAACCCTGCCGCAGTGCGCACTTATGAAAAATGCGGCTTTGAAATTGTTAAGCCATTCGATTTAAACTTATATTTCACAGATGATTTCATAGCTAAATATGGAAACGGCGCATATAGTGTTGAAGAAACGGTAAATATGGTAGCTACTATATAAATAACACGCAGTGTTATTTATTGGTATATTTGGCGGTTGCCGCGTAGGCGGCGAGCCAAATGCCATAGAATAAAATATTTATGTTAGCGAAGCTAATATAAATAATCTGCGCTTCGCTACGATTATTCATATCTCATTTTATGGCGTAGGGCAAGGATGCCCCACATGCCAATTCATATTTCAAATTTTCTTAACTCACTAAGCGAGAGGGGGCGTTATTATATCAACTATAACTATTTCAAATTTAACATTT
>CAYJEU010000019.1:0-30603 GCA_964369565.1 uncultured Bacteroides sp.
GTGAAGAGCCTACAGGTGAAGAGCCAACAAGCGAAGAGCCTGCAAGCGAAGTGCCTACAAGTGAGCAAGAAGAAAATGTAGCTGCAAATGAGCCTATACTAGCAATTGAGTCATCAGTATTAATGCAAAGAACATTCTCTGTAGCTAGTTTTTCATCGCCATCTGAGCAATATAGAATTACATATAACAGCAATTATCCCGCAAGTTCAGGCCTAATAAACGCTGTTTACACAGACCCTATTGTATACGAAAATAATGCCACCGCCAATTCTTCATATTTGGCACAAGCAGGTTTTGTGGAGCCTGAAAATTATTATTTTGTAGGTTGGAATCCGGCGCCCAATACCGGCACTGCGCAATATAAAGAGGGCATAAATCTTGGAGAAATTGATGTTAATTGGAACTTATATGCTATTTATTTGCCATATAAAACAATGGATTGGACAATAGCCGACAGCTCATACACATCAAACTATAATGCACAATCTCACACAAGTTTAATCACATGGCCAACAGCTAAAGCAACTGCATGGGAAGGGGATGTAATAGACGGTTTAACTTACACATATAGTGTAAACGGCGGTGAGTTTTCATCTAATAAACCAACCCTTGTTAACGCAGGCAATTACATTATAACAGTAAAGGCAAGCGGCACAATATACAAAGAAATTACAACAACAGTGAGCGTTACAATTAATAAAGCGCCGCTTGAAATAAGCCCTAATATATCCGGCTCATATGCCTTTGGAAGCTTATCGGCTATACCACATAGCATACCGGCTGTTAATGAGCTAAACGGCCCTAAATCGCAAAGTGACGAGAGCGCCATAAATAGTGCAATTGCTGCGAGTGCATCCTTGTTTGATGCGATTGACAGTGAAAATGATATTGCAAATGATTTAAAAGAGGCATTGCCGGGCCAATATTCTGTTCAAGTAAACAGTAATGTATTGGCAAGTTTGCAAAACAATGCAGCATTTCAAAATTATAGCTTAATTACGGATAGCAGTAGTTTTAGCATTACTGCATTAAACACTTTAACCGTTTTGGCAAAAGCTTTAAGCACTGTTTACAGCGCAACTTATCACGAAGCTGTAAGTGATATCACAAGCTCTGTTGATAGCGCAACAATTGAATACAGCATTGATAATTCAAAGTTTAGCACAATAATACCACAGGTGAAAAACGCAGGCAGTTATGAAGTGGAAATACGCGCAAGTGCACCCGGTTATAACAGCGTTACAATTATATTGACTGCTGTTGTTGAAAAACGCGATGCTACGCTAAACATAGCACAGCACAGCAAAATAGCAGGAGCTGTTGACCCAACTTTTGCGGCAAGTTTCAGCGGCCTGCAAGGCAGCGATGAAATATTATATACTTTAAGGCGCGCAGCAGGTGAGGCAGTTGGCGATTATATTATAACTGCTGATGTTGTGAACAATGAAAACTACAATGTAACAGTAAATGACGGTTTGCTTAAAATAACGTCTGCGCCGATTGTACCTGTTGAGCCTATAATCCCCGGAACAACAACCGAAGAAGAGCAAACAATTATTACACCTGATGAAACTGAAACTGAGCAGGCACAAGAGGAAGATACCACAATAGATGAGATTGAGAATTTTGAGCTAACAGATGTTGAACTTCCTTTTGCAGGTGACATAGACCAATCAGAAGTTAATATTGGAGATGTAGCGCTACCGCTTTCAACCGGAAACGGAGCTTGGGCTTTATTAAACTTAATTTTAACAATAGTAACAACTTTAGTGTCGCTTGTTTTAATAATAGGATATTTTAATAACAAACATAAAAACAGTGACGAAGATGAAAGTGATAAGCGTAATAACAAAGGTTTTGTGCGTTTCACAAGCGTTATAATAGCGCTTATAGCAATTGTTTTATTTTTGTTAACACAAAATATGCGCCTAGAGATGGTTTTTGTTGATAGCTGGAGTGTGGTAATGATTGTGCTAACAGTTGCACAAACCATTATTAGTGTTCTTGCAATAAAAAATAAAGATAACAAAAAAGTTGTTAGCGAGTAAATCTCTGTATAAATGAAAAAGAGCATGAATTGAACCTTGAGGGTTCAAATCATGCTCTTTTTTTATTAATAATAATTAACGATATTATAGTTTTTTGATGATGCTTTGTATAATAGTTATGTGTTAGATATTGGATAATTTATTATAACTATGTAACACTTAGCTTTTCACGGCACTCTAAAACACAAGAGGGGATAACAGAGAGCTCATCTATGCCTATTTTTTCGTAAAAATCGTACAGCTCCATATCGGCGCCAAGCTCACCGCAAATACCCACCCAAATTCCGTTTGCGTGCGCATTTTTTGCTGTCATCTCAATAAGCCTTAAAACTGCCTCATGGTGTGTATCGCAAAACTCGGCTATGCTTTCGTTTTGCCTATCGGTTGCAAGTGTATACTGTACTAAATCGTTTGTGCCAATACTGAAAAAATCAACTTCTTTTGCCAAAATGTCGCTAATAACAGCAGCGGCAGGCGTTTCTATCATAATGCCTATAGGTATGTCTTTTTTAAATGCAATACCTTCGCTCGAAAGCTCTTTTTTCACTTCTTCAATTATTGCTTTAGATTTTATTACTTCTGAAAGCGAATTTATCATAGGTAACATTATATAAGCGTTGCCGAAAGCGCTTGCCCTAAAAATAGCCCTTAACTGTGTTTTGAAAATATCTGTTTGAGTCAAACAAATTCTTATAGCCCTATACCCAAGCGCAGGGTTTTCTTCCTTTGGTAAATTAAAATAATCGGCCTGTTTATCTGCGCCTATGTCCATTGTTCTGATAATAACGGGCTTTTCGCCCATTTGCTGGACCACTTTTTTATATGCGTCAAACTGTGTTTCTTCACTTGGGAAATCAGTGCTCTCAAGGTATAAAAATTCGCTTCTAAAAAGCCCTATTCCCTCGGCATCGTTTTCAAGCACAGCTGCAACGTCACTTACAGCGCCTATATTTGCGTAAAGTTTTACCGGCCTGCCTGCTTTTGTAACGGTTTTTTTGCCTTTGTAAATTTGCAGTTTTTCTTGTACTTTTTCAAATTCGGTTTTCTTTTCAAGTTTTTCTTTTAAAACTTCTTCATCAGGGGTAATAATAACTTCGCCTGTTTCACCGTCAAGAATTATAACCTCGCCCTCATACTCTTTTTTAAGGCTGTCGCCAAGGCCTATAACGGCAGGTATTGCAAGCGTTCTTGCGAAAATAGCGGTGTGAGAATTTTTGCTTCCGCCTGATGTTGCAAGCCCTAATACTGTCTCGCGCTCAAAAGATGCGGTTTCACTGGGTGTAAAATCTTCACCTGCTAAAATAGACGGGCTATCTAACAAATTATTGTCTGTTTCAATACCAAGCAAAATTTCTATAACACGCCTTGAAACATCTTGCACATCAAGTGCACGAGCTTTCATATACTCATCGTCCATCTCGCTAAACACTTGTGCAAACTCTTTTGCCACTTCACTAACAGCATATTCGGCACAAATCATATTATCTTCAATATAGCTTACTATTGTGTCGTGATAATCTAAATCCTCAAGCATCATTTGATGTATTTGAAAAAGCAGAGAATTTTCTTCGCCAAGTTTTTTTGCAGTTATAACAGCTAGTTGCCCCAATTGAAAAATTGCTTTTGCACGGCAAGATTCAAAACGCTCAACTTCACTTACAGCATCTTCAATTGTGCGTTTTTCCACTGTTACAATTTCTTTTTTGGTAAAGGTTAGTGCACCTATTGCAATGCCTTTCGATACACCTATTCCGTTTAAAACAATCATGTTTTTCACCCTTTCAAAATATATAAGACACATAGCAACTGTTGTTAAAATTACTATGTTAAAGTGTATTACAACAATTAGCCTGTTGTGCCTTATATTTTTATATATTATATTTTTTTAATTTAAATTACATTAAAATGCTTTAGCAATATTTTTTCGGCTTCGGCGCTCCAAAGCCCGTTATTAGCTTTTGTGCACTGTGCAAGTTTTGCGAAAAGAGGGTCTTTTTTACCAAGCTCTTCAAAATCGTCAATTGCTGTTAGCGGCATATTAAGTTGTGTGTAACTTAAAATTTTACCCGCTCTTATTTCAGGCTGTATTGCCGTCGTTTGTGCAATTGCGTCAATGCCGCAAATATGGCTAACCATAACAGCAGTGTGCAGTTTTTTCTCTTCAGCTAGCTTGATAGATTCTTTTAAATCGTCTGTGTTGCCGCCTGTGCTGCCTAAAATATGTGTGGAGATATAGTGGCAGTTGTAAAGGTTCATTTCTGCCGTAAAATCAGCATTGGCAGGCCCTGCAAAGAAGTTTAGGCATCCGTCAAACGCCATTAATTTGTCGCCCAATTCGCAAAGCTCTTTAATTGGCGCATATACAAAAACGTCGTGATATCCTTCGCCGCCTGATAGTTCAAGCAAATCTTTATATGCATCGGTAGAGTTTTTAGGGTTGAAATATGTAAGCTCAACGCCTTTTTCTTTTGCAAATTCCGGTGTGATAAGCTGCTGTGCCCTGTTAATGCGGTTGTCGTCAACATCTGTTACAACAATTTTTGCAGGACGGTTACCGGCAACAAGAGGATATTCCACAGCGCCAAGCCCCATAGGGCCGCAGCCGCCTAAAATAAGCACATTACCGCCGGTTTTAATGCCCATTTCATGGTTGTAATTAACTTTGTTTGTGTGGTACATAATATTGTAGCCGCCAACAACACAGCTCATGGGCTCGCCTAAAGATGCATCAAAATAGCTTTCACCATCATAATGAAGCAAGCAGCCAAGTTCCATAACCTCTTTTGGCATAATGCAATAAGTTGTTGCGCCGCCGCAATACATATATGAATAACCGGGCGAGTCTAATTTGCCTTGGTAATTAAGCGCAGGTTGTAGTGCAAATTTTTCGCCCGCTTTAAATTCACTTTGCCATTTTTTGCCCACTTTTACAATATCGCCTGAGCACTCGTGCCCTATAATAATTGGGTTAGTATCTACATCTTGTGGGCAACGTTTATGTTTTTTGCCTTGTATTAGTAATTTATATGTAGACATGCAAATGCTGTCGCTTATAATTTTTACTAGTATTTCATCGTCTTTTATTTCGGGAAGTTCAAATTCCTCTAGCCTTAAATCGTTGGCTCCATATAGTCTTACTGCTTTAGCAATCATAATTGTAATCCTCTCTTTTAATAAATTTTAGTTAATACTACTTGCTCTTTTAAAGTGTTAACAAGTTCTAATGTTGGTGGTGTTGTGCCTTTTGTTGTTACGGCGCCTGCACTACATGCCATAGCAAGCGTTGCCGCTTGTTCAAGGCGCATGTTTTTCATAGTGGCATATGCAAATGCGCCAACCATGCTGTCACCCGCGCCTACGGTAGATTGCACTTTTACATCTAAAGCCTTTGCAGCATATGCCTCTTTTTCAGTTACAAAAAGCGCTCCCTCGCCGCCCATGGATAAAACCACAGTGCCAATACCTTGACCGGTTAAACTTTTGCACATTTCTATAAGCTCTTGCTCACTTGCGCTTTCTTTTTCGAAATATCGCAATAATTCGTCTTTGTTTGGTTTAATAAAATCGGGTTTTTCTTTTAAAGCAAGTGCAAATGCCTCGTTATCGGCATCTAAAAAAACACGTGCGCCGCTTTGTTTTAACTTCTGTGTTAAATTTGCATAAAAACCAGCTTTTGCATTTTTGTGCATACTGCCCGCTAAAACAAAAATTGCATCTTTGCAAGAGCAAGGCATCAAATGCTCGTGGATCAAACGGTTTTCTTGTTGCTCGCTAACATTTATTCCCGGCTCATTAACTTCGGTAATTCCGTTAACTTCATCATGCAATTTTAAATTTGTTCTTGTGCTGCCTTCTACTTTTATAAAATCGAATTTGCAATTTAGTTTGCTTAAAACATTTTTAAAAATATCTGCGTTTTCTTCTCCTACAAAGCCTGTTGCAACACTGTTTGCGCCAAGCATTGATATTACTTTTGAAACATTTATGCCTTTGCCGCCGGCATCTTGCGTAAAGCTTTTAACGCGGTTTAAACCGCCGGGAATAAGTGGTTCAATAATTGCGGTTTTATCAACAGCAGGGTTTAAAGTTAAAGTGATAATCATTTAATTTCCCCCTGTAAAAAGCTCTATTATTTTCTCCTTGCTGTTTGCGTTAACTAAGTTTTCAACATCGCTTTCTTCTTCAAGCACATCAACAATGTTCTCTAAAATATCAAGATGTTCCTCTCCAAGGGCCGCAATTCCTACAACAAGTTTAACTGTCATACCGTCCCATTCAATGCCATCGGGGTAAGTTATAACGCAAATGCCGGTTTTTTGTATATATTTTTTATAGTCTTTTTCTCCGTGAGGAATGGCAATCATATTGCCTATTGCGGTTGAAAAACTATTATCGCGTGCTATCATTCCTTGTGTGTACTCTTGTGTTGCATAGCCGGCCTGTGTTAAAAGTTTGCCGCAAAGTTCTATGGCATCCTTTTTGTTGGTGGAGGGCTGATTTAAAATTATAGTGTCTGCGTTTAACATTTGCAAATCTCCTTTATTTATTAAATTTAAATTTTTTAAAGCTTAATTTATAAACGAAAAATTACAACTTAAATAAATGCCCGAAATACTGTGATAAATGTGTTTGCATTAACTGTTGCAATTTTATAAATACAGCCGTTTCGTCTATATTTATCAAGCTGTTTAAAAAATTATCGTCTTCAATTAATTCGCTGCTCATAAGCCCAATGGCTGCTTTTGCTTGTGCGCTCGCTGTTTGTGGAAGCAGCGCCAAAAGGCATACTTTTGCGGTTTCTTCGGCAGCGTTTTTTATATTGCCTTTATCCGGCGATAACATAGCTACAATAGGCTGATTAACGCCGCTTGACACACAGTGCAAAAGAAGTAAGTCCAGGCCTTTTATAACTTGTGAGGAAATTTCTTCGCGCCTTATAAGGTCTTTGTAAATTAGCTCGCTTTGCTCTTTGGTATCTGTAAAGTGAATGCTTGCAAACTTTGCTATATCCTCAACTGTGTGTATATCACTAAGTACAATATTTGCAAAATTATCTAAAATTGCCTGTACTTCTGCTAGGTGCTTTCTAGCGTTTGAAATATTTTCACCCAGTTCTCCTGTGTGTTCGTGTTGCAAGCTTGCACAAATAGTTTTTGTGTTTTCTATTGTGTTTCTAATTATGTCGCAATCTTTTTTAGTAAGAATGGGGCTTACGTTTACAACAGTTTTTTCGCTAATTTCAAGTGGTATTGTGGAAATAATAAAGTCGCTGTTTTGCCACTGCTCTTTGTTGTTGTAATCGCAAACTTCCGCTGTTATCTCGTTTGAAAAGTGCTTTTTAACCTGGCTGTTTAGCATGTAAGAAACACCTATGCCCCCAAGGCAAATAATAGCAACCTTTAGCTTTCGGTGTAATTTTTTACAGCCTATTTGCATTACTGCTGCACCAAAGTGTGCTGCTATGCAAACAATTTCACCTTCCGGAACCTCTTTGCCCAGCTCTTGGCGCAATATGTGCGCCGCTATGGCAGAGCGCCTATATATATCGGGGAATTCGGCTTTTATTTGCCCGTCGAGTGGGTCTTTTATTTCATAGCCGTTTTTAATTCGCTCAATTGCCGACCATAAATGCACACTTAAACCTCTAACGAACTCTTCGTCGTTCTTTAAAGTAGGCGCTAATCTGTCGTCAAAATTTTCTATAAGCATATATGTTAAGCTTAACGCTTTGTTATATGCTTGCGTTTCTTCTTGCTCGCTTATTGGGTTTTTATATTTTGCCCGTGAAGCCATAAGGCCTTTGCTTATGCGAATAATTTCAAAGTCGCTAAGCTTTATTTCAAAGCGCTTTTGTATTTCATCTGCTATTTTTTTAGATAGCTGCCATAATACACCGCTTTTTGTAAAAAACTCCTCGTCTTTCACATGTTGGTTTTTTAATATGCGTGAAATTTGCACACATAGCCTTAATTGTAAAATTTTTAAAGTATCGGGTGTTATCCAGTCTAACTGTAAAGACATAAGCGACAAAATATTCGTAACTTCTGCAGTAATATTATCTTTTGGGAACTTAAATTTACTTGTTAAAATTTCGTTGTTGCCGTTTTGCTCTTGTGTTTTCGACAAATAGTAAACCATAGCTTTGCGCAAATCTTTTTCTAAACCTTGCACTGCTATGCCAAGCCCTTGTTTTCTCAGTAATGCTACATTAAATTTGTTGAATTCCTTTTCGAGCACATCAAGGTCTAAGCTTAAAGTCGATTCACTAACTTCTAAAATACTTGAATAGTAATATAGTTTTTGAAAATCGACATTATCAAGCAGTGCAAGGGCAAATGTGTTTCGCCTATCGTCTTTACTGAAAGCTGTTACTTTTTGTGTGTTTAAAATTGTTTCTTTAAACTCGTCTATGTTCTCTTTGCTACCGCTTAAGTAAAGCCCTTCTTTTAAACTTGTTTCAAGTTTAATATTGAATTTATCTAAAACTATGTCTATGTTTTCGAGTTCTCTAAATACAGTGCGCCTACTAACGCTTAAAATTTCTGCAAATTCGCTAATGCTTATTGGTTTATTGCTTTCGATTAGCAATTTTAAAATTTTAATTAGTCGCTGCGATACTATCTGCATTTAATTGCCTCCTGCTTTACACGGTTTTTATAAATTACTTTTTAAAAATTCTTCAATGGCGCTTGCAGCCTCTTTTTCGTCTTCTCCGTCTACAGTAATAACAAGTTCTTCGTCTTTTTTTGCCGAGAGCTTCATAAGCGCAAACAGTTTTTTCATATCTGCTGTTTTATCGCCCTTATCTAATGTAATGGTAGAGGTGAATTTTTGTGCCTCTTTTGCCAAAAGCCCTGCAGGCCTTGCGTGAATTCCTTGCTCGTCTGTAATTACATAGCTAAATGTAGTCATTTTTAAACTCCTTTTTGCTCTTTAATGTCGTTTATAAGCTTTTCATATTCGGGTGCATTTAAAAAGTCGTGTATTGTTACAAGGTAAGCGCTTGGGTTAGCTGCGGTTGCTCTTTCTTTTAATTGGTCGTGCGTTACAACAATGTCTGCATCTTGTGGTATTTCGCTTACAGGGTGGTGAATAACTTCAATTTCTGTTATTCCTGCATTTTTAAGCTTTTTGCGAAGCTTGCTTGCACCCATTGCGCTGCTGCCCATACCTGCATCACATGCGAAAACAATTTTCTTAGCGTATTTTAAGTTAGCTTCGTTTGTGCCGGCGCTTACCGGAGCTACAATGCCTTTTGCCTCGTTTTTAGCAGCTTGCATTTCTTCTTTTGCTTTGTCAAGGTCTGCATCTTTGCCAAAGTTTTTTAGCAATAATGCTGATATAACAAACGTTACAACAATTGAAACCGCGATGCCAAGAATATTTGCGAAATATGCATCGCTCGGCGTCATTATCATTTGCGCTATAATGCTACCCGGTGCGGCAGGCCCTGTTAAACCACCGTCAAACATAGAGAAAATAAGAACGCCTGAGGCGCCGCCTGCAATTGTAGATAGTATTAAAATAGGGTTCATAAGAACGAAGGGGAAGTATATTTCATGTATACCGCCAAAGAAGTGGATAATTGCAGCACCTGACGCAGAACTTTTTGAACTGCCTTTGCCGAAGAACATATAAGCTAGCAATAATCCTAAACCCGGGCCGGGGTTAGATTCTATCATATAGAAAATAGATTTACCTGTTTCTAAAACTTCTTGAGCGCCAAGCGGAGTGAAAACACCATGGTTTATAGCATTGTTTAAAAATAGCACTTTTGCCGGCTCAACAAGAATTGACACAAGTGGAAGTAAACCAACAGAAACCAGCGCCTCAACACCATTGCCAAGAGCCACAGTGCCAATTGCTACAAGCGGGCCTATACCAAAAAAGGCAACACCTGAAAGCAAAGCGCCTAAAATACCAACAGAGAAATTGTTTACTATCATTTCAAAACCTGAGGGGATTTTGCCATCTACAGATTTATCGAAATATTTAATAACTAAACCGCCTAAAGGGCCACAAATCATAGCGCCTAAAAGCATTGGCGTATCGGGAGAGCCCATAATTACACCAAAAGTAGCAATAGCGCCAATAACGCCGCCGCGAACATCTGCTATCATTTTACCGCCTGTGTAACCAATTAAAAGAGGCAATAAATAAGAAAGCATTGGCCCTACCATTGTAGCAAGAGCCTCGTTAGGAAGCCAGCCTGCAGGTATAAATAAAGCTGTAATTAAACCCCACGCTATAAAAGCACCGATATTTGGCATAACCATGCCGCTTAAAAATCTGCCAAAACCTTGAACTTTGTTTTTCATAAATGCATACCACCTATAAATAATTTAGTGATTTTCAATGAGCTCATTTTTCATCTTGAGCTTAGTATATCACAGTAGTTTCGTGCAATCAACACAAAGAAATTTAAGTTTGTCACACTATTTTGGTGACATTTTTAATTACTGTGCAATATGTTTATATAGTTGTTTTGTATTTTGTGCAATACACATAATAATTTAGTGGAAGTTATTAAAATTAGTATAATATAATTGGCATCGCCTATGGAAACTAAGTTGTTTTTATAGTTGGTAAAACATTATTAAATACACAAAAATTAATTTGCAAAGCATATATGATGACTAAATGCTTGTATA
The DNA here is from genome assembly GCA_964369565.1 of uncultured Bacteroides sp. Classification (GTDB taxonomy): domain Bacteria; phylum Bacillota; class Clostridia; order Oscillospirales; family Ruminococcaceae; genus Ruthenibacterium. The sequence goes on from CAYJEU010000019.1 coordinate 10,700, forward strand.
AAACCCAATAAGCGCATTAAGTTCACTTAGTCTAAAAGGGAAATGTTAATATTGTAATTTTTAAAAAAAATATTTTCACGCTTTAAGTAAGTTTAAGGTTAAGCAAATATAATAAGATTGTAAAATATGAAAAGGGGCGATAGCATTGACACAAACAAACTTTAAAAGGTATGAACTTAAATATGTTTTAACAATGAAACAGTATGAAATGCTTTTAGCACAAATGCCAAGCGATATAAAACTTGATGAATACGGCAGGCATAAAATTTCTAATATTTATTTTGATACTGAAGATTATAGAATTATTAGATACTCTATAGAAAAACCGAAGTATAAAGAAAAACTTCGTGTTCGCTGTTACGGTGAGCCCGGTGAAGAAGCAACAGCGTTTGTGGAGTTAAAAAAGAAATTTAACGGTGTTGTTTATAAAAGAAGAATTTATGCAAAGCAAAAAAATGTATTGTCTTATTTGTGTGAAAATTCAAACGCAGTTGAAAGCTCTCAAATACTAAACGAAATAAACTACTTTAAAAGTTGTTATGATGAAATAAAGCCAAAAGTTTATTTGTCATATGAGCGCGAGGCTTTTTACTCAACAAACGATGAAAATTTTAGGCTAACTTTTGATTTTAATATTAAAGCGCGCGATAACGATGTATCTTTATACGAAAGTGATGAAGATTTAGATGTTTTGCCAAAAGATTATGTAGTGCTTGAAGTAAAAACAATTATAGGCTTGCCGAGTTGGTTTTTGAAATTTTTGCAAGAAAATAAAATATATAAAACTTCGTTTTCCAAATACGGAAATGCATACAGAACATATTTTATGCCGGAGTTTGTAAGAAGTTTAGGGAGAATAAGTAATGGTTAATGAATTTTTTGGCAGTGTTTTTGAAACTACTTCAACAATGAATATAAGTATTACAAATTTTATGATATGTATGGTATCGGCTATTGTTTTAGGCGTTTTTATGGCTAAGATGTATGCACTTAAAACAAAAAGCACTAAAAGCTTTGTGGTAACATTGGCGCTGCTACCACTTGCAGTTACAATGGTAATTATAATGGTTAACGGAAATATAGGCGCCGGCGTTGCGGTAGCAGGAGCATTTAGCTTGGTTAGGTTTCGCTCGGTGCCCGGAACAGCTAAAGAAATAGTTGCTATTTTCACAGCAATGTGCACAGGGTTAACCGTTGGCATGGGTTATATTGGGTTTGCGGCGGTATTCTCTGTAATAGCTTGCCTATTTGCACTGTTTTTGAATTTAACAAATTTTGGAGAAGAAAAAAACAACGTTAGCCGCACACTGCAAATTACAATTCCCGAAAACCTTAATTATACCGATGTATTCGATGATATTTTTGAAAGCTATACAAAGGAAGCAAAATTAATATCAGCCAAAACTACCAATATGGGCAGTTTATTTAAACTAAGCTATGAGATAGAGCTTAAAGATATAAGCACTGAAAAAGAGTTTGTTGATGAAATACGCACAAGGAATGGAAACCTTGAAATCATTATCACAAAGCAGGAATTGCTTGCGAACGTGCTTTAAAAAATAGGAGATTACGATGCATAATAAATTTATCGTTATACCGTGCATATGAACCATAGACAGATATCTAGAATTTGGAAAATTTGCGCTACATTGTTCTTTGCTGTTTATGTTAGTTTTACGCTGCTGAATAGGTTTGTTATATCTCACGATGTTGTGAATTTAGATGATTTATATAAAGAACAATATACCGAGCAAAATGACGCAAATGCACAGGTTTTACCTGAAAATAAAATTGATGACATGCTAAGTGATGGCGGCGATGCTACTGAAAGCAGTAAAGACGAAAGTGACACTGTAATTACCGAGCCTATCATTACTGAAACATCTTATATAGACGAGTACACACAAGTTACTATAAACACAATTAGGCAGTTTGATACCGAAATATATATAGCAGAAATAATTGTAAGTGATGCCTCACAGCTTAAAGCGGGCCTAGCTGAAAACTCTTTCGGCACTAATGTAAAAGAAAAAACTTCTGTTATTGCAGAGGAAAACGATGCAATTATTGCAATTAACGGCGATTACTACGGTTTTAGAGATTATGGCTATGTAATGCGCAACGGCTATGTTTACCGAGAAATTGAAACGCCCGGTGGCAATGAAGATTTAGTTGTGTTCCAAGATGGCGACATGCAAATAGTAAACGAAAGCGATGTTCTTATGCAGGAGCTCAAAGAGCTTGGAGCAATGCAAATTTTTTCGTTTGGCCCGGGGCTTATTTCAGGCGGTGAAGTTATAGTTACCGAGGAAAGTGAAGTTGACCGTGAAGACGAAAGCAACCCAAGAACGGCAATAGCTATGATAGAGCCTAACCATTATATATTTATGGTGGCAGACGGCAGAACTGACATAAGCGAGGGGTTATCGCTATATGAAATGGCGCTTGTGCTTTCAGAGTATGGCTGCGAAGTTGCATATAATTTAGACGGCGGCGGTTCAGCCACAATGGTGTTTATGGGCGAAGTGGTGAATAACCCAACAACAAACGGCAGGGATTTTAAAGAGAGGAGTGTGAGCGACATTGTCTACATCGGGAACTAAAAAACATGTGCAGGCATTTTATATAAAAACATGGGTAAAGCCTTATATTTTAATTACACTTCTTTGTATGCTTTTTGCATTTGTTTATTCGCAGTTTTCACATGGGGTAAGTTCGCCTCACATGACTTATCTCTTTGTTTATCCGCTTGTGCTTGGCGTATTAGCAGGCTTGTTGCTACATGGTTTTGAGAATGGCAGTGCAGATTATTTTTGGCCATCACATTTTTACCATACGGGCGTTACAGCGCTTATTTTAGGCTCGCTGCTAAGAGGTATCTTTGATATTGCAGGCACAGCTTCTATATACCAAAGTGCATTATCTATAGGCGGGGCAGTTATGCTTCTTTGTGGCCTTATTGGTTTTGTGTTTTGTAAAATAATAATGAGAAAAGGAACAAATATATGAAAAATATTTTATTAATAGCACTATTGCTTTTAATATTTGTATTCGGCGGATGCAGCCAAAATAATAATGCTTCAACAGATAGTGGAGTTTTAAACGAGAGCACACAGAGCAGTAATGAACAGGCGGCCGGTGAAACAATTGAAGCTATTACCTATCCGGATGTAGATTTGAAAGATGATGTAAGTGCAACACCCCAAGCGATAAGCGACGATGAAATTACAATCACACAAAGCGGAACTTACGAGTTTACAGGTGATTATGCAAGCATTACAGTTAATGTGAATAAAGATGTTGATGACGGTGTAGTTTACCTTATGTTAAATGATGTAAACATCACAAGTGAAACAGGAACACCCATAAACATTATAGAGGCTCAAAACGTTGTTATTATGCTTTCGGGCGAAAACACCGTAACACAAGGTGAAATAACAACTACAGATGAAGAGTTTCCGTCTGCCGCTATTTACTCAAAAGCTGATACGCTTATCACAGGCGATGGAAGCTTAACTGTGAATACGCTTTATAAAGACGCAATTGACAGCCGCGATGACCTTGTTATAGAAAATGTAAGCGTTACGGTAAATGCAATAGAACATGGCATAGAGGGTAAAGATTTGCTTGCATTTGATAATGTGAACATAAACGTTACCGCCGGTAGAGATGGGATTAGAACATCTAATGATGAAGATGTAGAAAAAGGTAATTTAATTATCACAAGCGGTAATTTTGTAATTAACGCATTACACGATGGAATTGCAGCAGAGCAAACTTTGCAAATAGATGACGGAAATTTTGATATTACAACGGGCGGCGGGTTTGTAGAGGTGCTAAACGAAATTACAAGAGGTGAAGGCTCGGGCAATACAGTTTCAGCAACAGATTTACTCGAAGATAGTATGCGCTCGCTAAAGGGCACAAATATCACAATAAACGGCGGCGAGTTTTTGCTAAGCTCCTATGAAGACACTGTTCACGCTAACGGAGTGCTAACAATAAACAGCGGTGATTTTGATATTCTTTCGGGCGATGATGCGCTTCATGCCGATACCGATTTAGTGATAAACAGTGCAGATATTTTGGTGCAAAACGGCTATGAGGGCATAGAGGGTGAGACGGTTACAATTAACGGCGGGCATATAAATGTTACTGTTTTAGATGACGCTATGAACGCAAACAGCGATACAGGCTTTATTAAAATTACAGGCGGAACTATTTATTTGAAATGCCAGGGCGATGGCATCGATTCAAACGGGGATTTAATTATTGAAGGCGGCGATATTGTTATAGATGTTGATGCTGTTTACTCCGGAGGCGATGGCGAGCTTGATGTAAGCGGAACATACACCATTTCCGGCGGCAGCGTAACCGATGAAAACGGCAACGAAGTATCAACTAACACAAGTATGCCGGGCGGCGGTATGATGCCCTCGAATAATCGTCCGGGTGGAAATCGCCCTTGAAGCTTGTTTATGGCTGCGAAAAAAACATATATTTCAGCAAATTAATGTAACGATTTTTTTAAAAATCACCTCACAGGCCTTTTGTGAGGTGATTGTTTTTTTACTAAATTTTTATAGCATTTTTTTAATCAAATTTTAATAAAACTATGCTATAATACAAACAAAAACTAAATTAGGAGTATAGCCTATGAGAATTTTACTTGCAGAAGATGAAAGAGATATGAATAAAATTATCACAAAAAAATTAACATCCGAGGGCTATGCCGTTGATAGTTGTTTTGACGGGCAAACAGCGCTTGATTATATAGTAAGCACTGAATATGACGTGATAATACTTGATATAATGATGCCAAAGCAAGACGGTTTTTCGGTGCTTAAAACTATGCGCTCAAAATGCATACAAGCTCCTGTGATTTTTCTAACGGCAAGAGATGCTGTATCTGACAGAGTGAAAGGCCTTGATTTAGGCGCGAATGATTATCTTATAAAACCTTTTTCGTTTGAAGAACTTATGGCACGTATTCGTGTTATGACAAGATTAAAATCAGAAAAATATACAAATATATTATCAGTTGCAGATTTAACGCTTGATATTAGCTCGCACATTGTAATGCGAGGAGAAACTGTTATAAACTTATCGGCAAAAGAGTATGCTGTTTTAAAATATATGATGCATAATGAAGGAATTGTGCTCTCAAGAGAGAAAATTGAAAATCACATTTGGAATTACGACTATGAGGGCGGTACAAATGTTGTGGACGTATATATTAGGTACCTAAGAAAGAAAATAGACAGCGATTTTGACACAAAACTTATTCACACAGTAAGAGGCAGCGGTTATGTGATTAGGGAGGGCTTATGAAAAAAGTATCGGCAAAAATAAGGCTAACGCTTTTTACAACATTTTTAATGTTGCTTATGGCAAGTGTTTTATTAGGGCTTATGTTTTCGATAAGTGATGACATTGTTTTAGCAAACAGCCTAGCCGTGCTAACACAAGTTGTAGACGATAACGCTAATGAGCTTGAGTTTGATGATGGTAAGCTTGATACCGACGATATAAATTTTTTTAAAAATGGCGTGTACACCCTTTTGTATTCGCAAGATGGCGAGCATATTGCGGGCGATTTTCCAGAGGAAAGCATAGCATTACAGCCTTTTTTGGATAAAGAAGCTACCGAGCTTACGCTGGACGGAACATTATACTATATATACGACAGGTTAGCACCGGTTGAAGACTCGCGCACGCTTGTGTGGATGCGTGGCGTTATAGCGGTAGATGAGCTTGCAAGCGCCACAAACAGTATATTGCAAATAGCGCTTTTCTCTTTGCCGTTCTTTGTGCTTTTTGGTGCAATAGGGTGCTATTTCATTGCTAAAAGCACATTTCGCCCAATAGATAAAATTGCTAAAACAGCCGAGGAAATAAGCGAGAGCGAAAACCTTGCTTTGCGTATTGGCTTGCAAGATGCAAGCCCGGAAATTCGAAAACTTTCAGATACATTTGATAAAATGCTTGAACGTTTAGAAAGTGCATTTGAGGCGGAAAAACAATTCACCTCCGACGTTTCCCATGAACTTAGAACACCTACGGCTGTTATATTAGCGCAGTGCGAGTATGCCGTTGGTGAGGATATCTCAGCGCAGGATAAACAAGAAGCGCTTGAAACGGTGCAAAGGCAAGCGGTTAAAATGTCAAACCTCATTTCAGAACTGCTAAACCTTATACGCATGGACAAAGGCACAAAAACAGCTGAATTTAAGCAAATAAATTTAAGCGCCCTTGTAAAAGAAGTGTGTGAAGAACATAAACTAATTGCCCCTAAAGGCTTGAAAATGACATGCGACATTGCACCGAATATTGATGGCGAGTTCGATGAAGCTATGATTACAAGATTACTTGAAAACTTAATAAGTAATTCTATATCTTATAAAAAAGAAAACAGCGATGCCAATGTTCACGTTACGCTTGCAAGAACTCAAGCAAACATTGAATTGTCGGTTAAAGATGACGGCATAGGCATAGCCAAAGAGCACAGGGAAAAAATTTGGCAAAGGTTTTATCAGGTGGATAGCTCACGAACAGCAAGCCAACATGGTAATATGGGTTTAGGGCTATCTATGGTGGCGCAAATAGCAAAGCTGCATAACGCAAAAATTACACTTGAAAGCGAGCTAAATGAGGGCAGTTTGTTTACAATAAAATTTCCGAAATAAATTTTAAAGCTTTAATGTTATTTTAATTTTTAGTGTGTAATATTAAAGTACCAAATAAATTTACAAACAAATTAAAGGAGAAACTATTATGAAATTAAAAAATACATTGAAGAAATTCGGAGCTATTTCTTGTGCTGCTATTATTACAGCAGTTCTTGCAGGCTGCAGCGCTACACCTGAAACATCTGCACCTGCCGTGGAGGCTGAGCAAGCTACCACCGAGCAGGTAACTACCGAACCGGCAACTACTGAGCAAGTTGAAACTGCCACAACAGACACATCAACAAAAAATTCGGCAAGTGCTGATGAAAATTATATAGGCGAAGAACAAGCGAAAGAAATTGCCCTTGCGCACGCAAAAGTAGATGAAAGCGATGCTTCACATATGTTTTGCAAACTTGATTACGATGATGGCATAGCGGAATATAAAGTAGAGTTTTGGGACGGCAATGTCGAATACGATTATGAAATTAACGCGCTAAGCGGTGAAATTATAGGTTTCGATTACGATATGGAAAGCTATAATGCAAATGCAGGAACTACATCTAGTAATACAGCCGGCACACAGGAGTATATCGGCGAAGTAGAAGCGAAAGATATAGCGTTTGCACATGCAGGCGTGAGCGAAAGCGAAGCTGTTAATATAAAATGCGAGTTCGATTTTGATGACGGCCGTGCTGAATATGAAGTGGAATGGGATATTGGAAGAACAGAATATGACTATACAATTAGTGCAACCGATGGCGCAATTTGGGAACATAGTGTAGATTATGACGATTAAATTTAGTTGCTGCTAAACGAAGAAATAGCGCCGTGCTTTTAATAATTAGCGCTATAAGCGGCACAAGTGAAATAAAGGTGTGCCGGGTTAAACATAGAAATTAATTCTAAGCGCTCGAAAGCAACAAAACTTGTTTGTTGCTTTTAGATAATAAAAAAAGAGGGTTTGTTTTGTACTCCGAAAGGAATACGAAACAACCCCTTTTTCAAATTTATTGCATAAAAACAGTTTGCATATTAAAACTTGCTTTTAGGGTATAAACTGCCTTTGTATTATTAAACTTTTTATAATTAAAGCTGATGCGAAAATGAAAGGCGAGCCTTGAAATAAATAAGATGCCTTGAGCTGTTTTACAGCTCATGAGTTAGTTCTTTTATCTTGTTTTTAGCTTCGGTTAGAACACTTTTGCCTTTTTCGGTTATAGAGTAATACTTTCTAACCTTGCCCCCAACGGTTTGGTTTTCAACAGACAGCAGCTTTGCTTTTTCGAGGCTGTGAAAAATTGGGTAAAGCGTTCCCGGGCTAATTTCATAGCCGTGAGATTTAAGCTCTTCAATCATAAACGAGCCATACACAGGTGCTTTTTGTGCATGATGTAATATATGCACTTGTATAAAACCTAAAAATAATTTTCGTGAAATGGGGTCTTGCATTTTAGTTCTCCTTATGTTATTATATCAATATCGAAACACGATATTGATAATCGTTATCTGTGTTCGATATCAATATTATACATCTAAAAATTTGAAAAAGCAAGGAGAAAAAATGCTAAAAACAAAAAACTTAAGTTTTAAAAATTTTATTTTTTATGATGATGTTCATATTATTAAAGAAAAAATTAATTTTATAACAGGCGAAAGCGGCTCGGGCAAAAGTACTCTTTTAAAATTATTCAATAGAACCGAAAATTTTTCAAATGGGCAAATTTTATATAAAGACAAAGATATAACAGAGTTTGATAGCATTGAGCTGCGAAAACAAGTAAAGCTTATATCGCAAACGACATTTTTGTTTAGCGGAACAATAAAAGAAAACTTCAATTTGTTTTGCAATTACTGTGAGTGCGAAGCTTTAAGCGAGCCGCAAATGAGGCGCTTTTTAATGCTTGCCGAAGCTGATTTTTCACCGGATACGCCATGCGATAATCTTTCCGGTGGGGAAAAGCAAAGGGTGTATATTGCAATATGCCTTTCAATGAAAGCGCAAGTAATTATGCTCGACGAGCCAACCTCGGCACTTGATTACAACTTAGCTGTAAAAGTGCTCTCTAATATAATTTCTTATGTTAAAGAAAACAGCTTAACATTAATAGTGATAAGCCATGATTATAAATTAACACAAATGTTTGCGGAAAACACCATTAATTTGAGCGGAGGTAAAATTAATGAATGATGCGGTACAAATTAGCATTTTTAACTTTGCACTAATTTATTTATTGCTTATCATAGTAGGGGTAGTTATGAAAATAAGCAAAATAAATCAAACTAAACTACTGCTTATAGCAAGTGTAAGAATGACATTACAGCTTACACTTGCAGGATATGTGCTAACATATATTTTTGATAACCCTTCGGCTATTCTTGTATTAGCTTATGTAATTATAATGAGTATATTTGCGGTTTATAGAATATTATCTGTTAATAAGGGCCTGAATAATAAGTTTAAAGCTATAATTGCTAGCTCTATTAGCCTATCGGCAATTTTGATTATAGTGTTTTTCATAACTGTTGTAATAGGTGAAAGCATATTTAACCCTCAATATACAATACCGATAAGCGGCATGATAATAGGCAATGCCATGACAGGCATAACACTTGGAGTGAAAACATTTATGAGCAAAATTCGCGACTCTAAGCTTCAAATAGAGGTGCTTTTAAACCAAAGTGCAAAGCCGAAAAACATATTGAAACCTTTTGTAAACACGGCACTTGAAACTGCACTTTTACCAACAATAAACTCGATGCTCGGCATGGGCATAGTAGCACTTCCGGGAATGATGACAGGGCAAATTTTATCAGGGGAACTTCCCACAACTGCAATTTTGTATCAAATTTCAATAAATATTTGCTTGGCTGCTGTTGTTTCGCTCTCTGTATATTTAACACTTAATTTTGGGTATAAAACGCTATATAATAAAGAAAATCAGTTTATTATATAGGGGAGAAATTATGAAGAGCTAAGTTTTTTGCCCTCAACCATGGCGTAAATTGTAGGAACAACCACCATTGTTAAAACAGAGGAGAATAAAAGGCCAAACAATAAAACAGATGCCATAGGCGCGCTCATTGGGTCGGCAGAAATAATAAGCGGAACTAAGCCGATACAGGTAGTTATTGTTGAAAGCATAATTGGCCTAAAGCGCAATTGCACTGCTTTTATGCAGGCATTTTGGGCGGTATCTCCGGCTTTTAGCCTTGTGTCCATAACTTCTATTAGAAGTATGCTGTTATTAACAACTATACCAAAAAGGCTAACTAAGCCCAAAAGCGCCATTGCCTGTATATCCATTTTAAATATCCACAAACCAAAACCACAGCCTATAAAGCTTAAAGGTATACTTGCTAAAACAATAAGCGGCTTTTTAAGCGTTTTAAATTGGAACAAAAGTATTATATAAATTAGCATAACAGCAAAGCTAGCGCTGAAAATAAGCGAGACAACTAAGTCGAGCATATTGCTAACTTCGCCTTTGCTCTCTATTGAAATACCCTGTAAATCCATATTTTGCAAATAATTATTTGTGAGCTCGCTTTCTATTGATAGCGAGTTATAGCCGGGTAAAACATTGCTTAAAACCTGCACATAATATTTACTGTTATAGTGCTCTATTATAGGCACAGATGGCTGTAAATCAATAGTTGAAATTTGGCTTAAAAGCACTTTTGTATCTGCTACGCTGCCAACAATTTGTAAACTTTGCAAATCTTCAAGGCTGTTTATATCGCTGCGTAAAACTATATCTAAGTTGCCGTCATCTGTTTGGTAAACCCCTGCGGTAGCACCCATTAAAGAGGTGTTAATTTGTTTTACAACGTCATATTTCAAAAGGCCGTAGGACGATAATACCTCGCTGTCTAAATTAACATTATATTCGTATTGCGAGTAAATAGAAGAACTTTGTATGCGGCTGGTGCCCTCAATTTCACCCAAAGCGCTAACCATTAAATCTGCGGTTTGGGTTAACTTTTCCACATCATCCCCGTAAATAAAGTATGATATTTTTGCATCGGTTGGTATAGAGTATTCAAGGCTTTTCACTGTGACATTTGCACCGACGATTTGAGCGTCCATTATACTTTGTAAATATTTGCTTGTGGCCTCAGGGCCGCCCAGCTTTTCCAGTTCTTCTTCGTTTAGCTGCACCATATATTGCCCCACATTAGGTGCACTTGCCAGCGAGGGCACAGTTAAGAAAAAGCTTGGTAAATCGCCGCCAACGGCATAGGTGTAATTGTCTATAACAGGCTCATTGTTTAAAACTTCGTTTATTTGAAGGCTCACGTCGGTAGAGGCCTCTAAAGATATGCCCTCGCCCTCGAATGTGATGTAGTTTATAGGTTTATTTGCCACAGGGAAAAATTGCAAGCCTAATTGCAAGGCCAAAAGCGCTGCAATACCTAAAGTTAAAAATGCGCTTACCACAGTTGCTATTTTGTGTTTTAAAGCGAATTTTAACATGGCCATAAATGCGCGCGCCATATAATTTTTCTTTGCGCGCTTAATTTTTGTTTCCGGTTTGAAAAACCAATATGCAAAAACAGGTATAACAAACATAGCAACAAAATAGCTGGCGATTAAAGCTGTTATAACAACGGTGGGAATATCGCCTGCTACTTGCCCTGTAACACCCGGCACAAAATAAATTATTGAAAAAGTGACAATAGTGGTTAAAGTTGAAGTTAAAACAGGTATGGCGGTTTCCTTAACTGCGTTTATTATCGCTTTTGTTTTTTCTATGCCATTATTTAAGTGATGCTGTATAGCTTCGCTTATAACAATTGCGTTATCTACAAGTATACCCAGCGAAACAATAAGACCTGAAATTGTAATAAAATGAAATTGCATTTGTAGCAAGTTCATAATAATAAAGGTGAATAAAATGCTTATTGGCAAAGCGAGGGAAACAATTATGCCGTTGCGCAAGCTAACGCCTATCATAACAACTATCATTATAAGCCCTATGCTTTGAAGCAAGTTTAATATAAAGCTGTTTATAGAGTTTTCAATATCGGCAGGTGCATATAAAACCTCGTGGAAAATAACGTCGCTTGGCACAAGGTTTTTCGAGTTTTCAATCGCAATGCGCAAATCTGCGCCAACATTAACTGCGTTTTGGCCGTCTTCAATTGTGCCGGTAATTAAAATTGCGGGTTTTCCATCTTGCGAAAAGTAATAATCGTTTATTTCGGTAAGCTCAATTTCAGCTACATCTTTTAGCTTTACAAAACTTAAAGATTCCGAGCTGCCGTTTATAACTAAGTTTTCTATATCTGCAATGCTTTCGAAAATAGCAGGCGTAACAACATTTATTTCTCCGCTATCATATTCGATGCTACCTGAGGGGATAGAAAGGTTTTGAGCTTGCATGAGCTGTAAAATGTTCTCTATACTAATGCCATAGCTTTGCATTTTAGCGGGGTTTGTTATAATTTCCACTTGCCTTGTAGGAAGGCCTTCTATCAAAATTTGCTCTATGCCGCCAACTTCGCTAATTGTGTTTTTAACAATTTCGGCATAATCTGCAAGCTCGTTTTGGCTGTATAAATCACCTGAAAGGCTAATAATAAATTGGTTTTCGTTAACTAAATCTGTATTAACTATACTTTCCTCGGCAAGGCTTGGCAGTTTTGCCTGCGCGTTTTCAACAGCTTTGCGCAAGTCGTCTTCAACTTCATCTATAGTTAGTTCTAAATCAAAAATAACTGCTATAACGCTTACACTGTTCATACTTTGGCTTGTGTAATAATCAATATTAGGCAAAGCGCTAAGTTCAGTTTCTATAACCGCACTAACGTTTTTTTCAACTTCTTCGGGCGAGGCGCCGGGGTAAACCGTTACAACAGTTGCAACTGCAGCAGCTGTGTTTGGGTTTTCTTGCTTTGGTATAACATAATAGCTAAATAAGCCCATTATTACGATAAATAGGCATACTAAAACCACAAACAATCTGTTTTTAATTATCTGCTCAATAAATTTATTCATTCTACCACCGTTACCGCATACCCGCTTTTAATGGTTTTCATTCCTTGTGAAACAATTTGCTCGCCGTTTGTAATGCCGCGCACCAAAACTTTATCGTTATCAATTTGCATAATTTCTATATCTCGGCGCATAGCTTTGCCGTTTTGCACAACAAAAACATAGCTTGCGCCATCATTTAAAATTATATTTATCGGTAGCCAAACGCCCGCACTATCGCCTGTTATTATGTCGACAGAAACAAGCTCGCCTATGAGCAAATCGTCAGGTGCATTATCTATTAAAGCGCGTGTTAAATATGTGCGTGTTTGCTCGTCGGGCAAAACAGAAACGCTTAAAATTTCGCCGCGATATTCAGTGCCTTTAATGGTTATATTAGCATTATCGCCCTGCTTTATGTCCTGTGCTTCCAAAGCGGAAATGCCAAACTCTGCCACTATGCCATCAGAACCGATAACAGCAACAGGTGAGAGGGGCGTAGCTATAGAGCCAACTTTACCAACTACAGCTAAAACTGTGCCGGAGGCTTTGGCGTAATAAGTTAACTCATCAAGTTCAGCTAAATTATCTGAGTGCTCACTTTGTGCTCTTTCATAGGCTGTAACAGAGTTGTCGTATTGTATTTGGTATGCGTTTACTTCAGCGCTTTTAGCATCTACTTCAAGTTGCGCTTGCTCGGTTGCAGAGGCGTAAAGCGCTTGGTTTGTGGCAACGCTTGCATTTGCTGTTTGCAAATTAGTTTCAGCTTGTGCCTTGCCAAGGCGCAGCTCCTCAGCTACTAAATTAGCTTGTGCTGTTCTTAATTCTGCTTCTTTAGTATCTTTTTCAGCTTGCGCTGCATTAAAATTACCTTGTGCTATTCCAAGGTTATCGTTTGCGGTGTTTAGCTTAGTGTCTACTTCAATTTTGCCGGGGTCTGTGTTCGGTGCGCCCGGGTTTGCCGCCATAAAGGCGTCGTGCTCGGCTTGTGCTGTTTGCTGTGCAACCGTGGCACTATCTAAAGCAGTTTGCGCTGTGTTCAAAGCTGTAACGCTTGCGTCGTATGCACTTTGTGCATCTGCTTGTGCATCTTCATAGGGCTTTAGCAAAGTGTTAATATTATCAAGTTCAGCCTGTGCGGTTTTTACATCTGCGGTCGCTGCGTCTAAATTTGCCTTTGCCGCAATAGCGTCGGGGTTGTTATCCCTAGCTTGCTCGGCGGCCGTTAAATCAATATTTGCTTTATCTAAGTTAGCTTTTGCTGTGTCTGCACTGGCCTTTGCTGTGTCCATTGCACTTTGGCTTGAATCAATACGCTCTTGTGCGGCGGCATCATCTATGGTAGCTATTCGCGCACCCGCTAGAACATAATCGCCCTCTTCAACATAAATATCTGTAATTTCGCTAATTGTTGCAAACATAACCTCTTCTAGGGAATCAGACTGTATAATACCCGCATAAGTTAAAAATTCGCTCTCTTCGGTAGCTGCGGCAGTTAAAACTTCCACCGAATACACAATGTCCTCTGTTTGTTGCGCTGTGGAATTTTGTGTATTGGAGGCTGTAAAATAAATAATTATAGCAATTACTAAAATAAGCATAACGATTAAAGCAATTATTAATTTTTTTAAATGTTTAAATGTGCCTAAAGTTTTCACTTTTTATTCCTCGCTTTTTAATGTTATGTTGCCTGTTTCAATTTGTTTTATTGTGGCAATGTGTAAGCATTGCAGCTGTAAATCAATATAGCTTTTAATAATTTTCTCAAAAGTGCTTTGCTCGCTTTCAAGGCAGTTTTTAAGAATAGTGGCTATGCCTTCGACAAAACCAAAAACAAAACCCTCAAGGGCTACGGTAAACACAAAGGCGTTTTCTTGTGATATATGGCTTAACCCGTAAATATCGCTAAAGGTTTTTGCCCCTATAGATTTTAGCCAGCTGATGATATTATCACGTATTATATTATTTTGTAAAACAACTTTCATGGCTTTTGGGTTTTGCTTGCCTTTTGCGTAAAATGTTCTAACGGTTTCAAAAACTATAACACCTAAATTTTCAAAAATTGTTTGTGTGCTGTTTTGGCTTTCCAGCTTTATAAAATCATTTATATTTTCATCATAAATTTTTAAAGTTCCGCTTGTTTGATAAGTTAAAACCTCGTTCATGCTTTCTATTAAAGGCTGGGTTATATAAGATATTAAATCGTCTTTACTTTTGAAATATCTGTATAAATTTCCATGGGTAATGCCTGCTTTTTTTGCTATGCTGCGCATGTCAGCGTTATTAAAGCCCGATTCAAGTATTAAATCAAGCGCGGCATTAACTATGCGGTCTTTTACTTCATCTTTTAATTTTTGTGGCATCAAAAATAACCTTCCGTTCATTATTCATTTTCATTATATAATAATTATGCAAGATAGTCAATAAAACAAAAAGTGAAATTTATGCTGAATTTTATAAAATTCAACGCTGGTTTTAACAGTGTGATTTTTACACAGGTAACTTGCTTTAATTACGGTGAGTGTGCGGCTTTTTAAAACTTGCGTATTATCTTTTAAAATTTACTTTTAGGCTTAAAATTCGAATGGCTTTTAACTCTAAAAATGATTTGGCGTTGTTAAGCTGTGCACTTGAATTTTAATTTTATAAAAAATTTAAACATAACTTAAATTTCTCTGTTATTAACTTAAAATTTAGTGTTATATTAAAAATATTGTGCAACATAACTCAAATATACTAATTTGGTGTACTTTAAACGGTGATACACCGTTAGTACTTGTTATGAATACTGTTTTTTTGAGCAAGTTTTTATTAAAACAAAATTTGATAATTTTCGCGAATAGAGTTATAATTAAAACATAAAGTAAGCGTAAGTTAATAAATTGCATTTTAAATTATGGGGAGGTAAAAATGGAATTTGTTTTTTCTGAAAACTGGAAAGGTTTTAAGCCCGGAAGATGGAGCAATAACGCAGTGGATATCAGCGAGTTTATCACCTTAAATTATAACCCGTATGACGGCGACGAGCAATTTTTAAAAGGGCCGACAAAAGCAACCAAGCAGCTTTGGGAAAAAGTTATTGAGCTGAATGAGCAAGAGAAAGAAAACGGTGGCATACTTGATATGGATACAGATATTGTATCCACAGTAACCTCGCATGGAGCCGGCTACCTTGATAAAGAGCTTGAAACTATCGTTGGCTTTCAAACAGATAAGCCTTTTAAAAGAAGCTTTCAACCTTTTGGCGGCATAAGAACTGCCGAAGCTGCGCTTAAGCAATATGGCTATGAGGTATCGCCGCAATGGCATGAGGTGTTTACAAAATACCGAAAAACACATAATGATGGTGTTTTTGATGTTTATACAGATGAGATAAAACTAGCGAGAAAATCTGCTATTATATCGGGCTTGCCGGATGCATACGGCAGGGGGCGAATTATAGGTGATTACCGCCGCATTGCGCTTTATGGCATAGATATGCTTATTATTGATAAAAAAGAGCAACTTAGAACTGCGCCAACACGCATGCAAGAAAAGAACATTAGGCTGCGCGAGGAATTATCCGAGCAAATTAGGGCGCTTGCTGAAATAAAAGAGATGGCGCTAATTTATGGCATTGATATTTCAAAGCCTGCACAAAACGCAAAAGAGGCTATTCAGTGGCTTTATTTTGGTTACCTTGCAGCAATTAAAGAGCAAAACGGCGCAGCTATGAGCCTTGGCAGAACGTCTACATTTTTAGATATTTTTGTAGAGCGTGACCTTGCTTTGGGCGTTTGCACAGAAGAACAAATTCAAGAGTATATAGATCATTTTGTTATGAAATTGCGCCTTGTTAAATTTGCGCGCACAGAAGATTATAACTCGCTGTTTTCGGGGGACCCAACTTGGGTAACAGAAGCTATAGGTGGAATGACAACCGACGGCAGGCATTTGGTTACAAAAACTTCATTTAGGTTTTTGCATACGCTTGATAATTTAGGCCCTGCGCCTGAACCTAATTTAACTATACTTTGGTCTCAGCGTTTACCTTTAAATTTCAAAAGATATTGCGCTAAAATGTCTATTAAAACCTCTAGCTTACAGTATGAAAACGATGAGCTAATGCGTGAAATACACGGGCACGATTATGCTATAGCATGCTGTGTTTCCAGCATGAAAATAGGCAAAGAAATGCAGTTTTTCGGCGCGCGTGCAAATCTTGCTAAGTGCTTGCTTTATGCAATTAACGGCGGCGTAGACGAGAAGCTTAAAATTCAAATAGGTCCAAAATACCGCCCAATAACAACTGAATACCTTGAATACAATGATGTTATGCAAAAATATGATGAAATGCTTGAATGGCTAGCAAATATGTATGTTAGCACATTAAATGTAATTCACTATATGCATGATAAATATTGCTATGAAAAAGTGCAAATGGCCCTACATGACCGTGAAGTTAAGCGCTATTTTGCCACAGGCATAGCAGGCTTATCGGTAATTGCAGACTCGTTAAGCGCAATAAAATACGCTAAAGTTAAAACTGTTCGCGATGAGGACGGGCTTGTAATTGATTATATAGTAGAAGGCGATTATCCGAAATTTGGCAATGACGACGATAGAGTTGATAAGTTAGCAATAGACATTGTTAGAACATTCATGGATAAAATTCGCAAGCATCACAGGTATCGCGATGGTTACCCAACTTTGTCTATATTAACAATAACATCTAATGTGGTATATGGTAAAAAAACAGGTAGCACGCCCGATGGAAGAAAAGCCGGCACACCGTTTGCCCCCGGTGCAAACCCCATGCACGGCAGGGATACAAGCGGCGCCTCGGCTTCACTGTCTTCTGTGGCTAAGTTGCCGTTTGAAGATGCACTGGATGGAATTTCAGACACATTCTCTATTGTGCCGGATGCTCTGGGAAAAGACGACAAAATATTTTTCGGGGATTTTGATGTGGACAATATTGTTATGGAAATTACAAGCACACAAGACTGCGAAAACGGAAATTTTGCGTGCATGCAGCCCAATGAAAAAATAGAAGATTAATTTTGAATAGTAAAGCAGTAACTAATTTGAACACAATTACAAATTTAGGAGAACGAATATGATTAGTGATAGGCAAATTGATAATTTAGTAGGGCTTTTAGACGGATATGTTGAAAAGGGTGGGCACCATTTAAATGTTAATGTGTTTACGAAAGAAACACTGCTTGATGCGCAAAAACACCCGGAAAAATATCCGCAACTTACGGTGCGTGTTTCAGGCTATGCCGTTAATTTTGTAAAGCTTACAAAAGAACAGCAAGACGATATAATTTCGCGCACTTTTCACTCGAAAATATAATGATGACAGGATATGTTCATTCAACAGATTCTTTTGGAACAGTAGACGGCCCCGGCATTAGGTATGTTGTGTTTATGCAGGGCTGCCCTTTGCGCTGCCAATATTGCCACAACCCCGATACATGGAATACAAACACAGGAAAAAGCATGACAGTTGATGAGATATTCAAGCTTTACAGCAGTGTGAGCAGTTTTACAAAAGGCGGAATTACCGTTACCGGCGGCGAGCCTTTACTGCAAATTGAATTTGTTACAGCTTTATTTGAAAAATTTAAAAAGCATAATATACATACTTGCCTTGATACTTCCGGAGCAACATTCAATAAAAGCGACACTGAAAAATTTGATAAGCTTTTACAGGTGTGCGATCTTATTCTTTTAGATTTAAAGCATATTGATAGAGAGGAGCACAAAGTGCTTACCGGCTGTTATAATGATAATATTCTTGATTTTGCCCGATATCTTTCTAGTAAAAATGCAGATATTTGGTTGCGCCATGTAGTTATTGAAAATATAACTTTAAATGATGAGCATTTAATAAATTTAGGTAAGTTTTTAGCTAAGCTGAAAAATATAAAAGCGCTAGACATTATGCCATATCATAAAATGGGTAATGATAAATATAAGCAATTGAATATACCCTACCCTTTAGAGCAAACACCGGCAACTTCAAAAAAACAAGCGAGTTATGCAATGGATAAAATTATGCAGGGCATAAAAATTGAGCTTGCAGCTTCTATTGAAGCCAATAAACACTCAGCAACTAAACTAAACTAAATTACTACTATACTCGGCAGCTAATGAATGGTTTTTCATTAGCTGCTATTTTTCACGGGTAAAAATATTATACCGTTAAAATTTGCTGAAGAAAAAAACATACAAAAAAATGAAAATAAATTTTACAATTTTAACAAAAAGAAAATTATTTTCAAAAAAATGTTGACTTGATGATATATACTTGTTACAATGATTGCAAGATGAGATTAGTAATCTCACAAATCGAATAAATTAGGAGGACATACAATGAAAAAGTATTTAGCATTAATTTTAACACTTATAATGGCTTTAGGAATGTTTGCAGCTTGTGGTAGCCCGGCAGAGGAACCGGTAGCATCAGAGGCACCTGCAACATCAGAGGCGCCGGCAGAAACAGAAGGCGAAGCAGTTGAAATAACATTCTGGTCATTCCCAATAGGTGGTTTTGGTGATGCAGACACAGTAGCAGGCTTTATTGCAGATTTTAATGCAATGTACCCTGAAATTACTGTAAAGCATGAATTGCTTGATTACGCAAACGGTGATGCTCAAGTTACAGCAGCTATAGAAGCCGGCACAGCGCCCGACATTATCATGGAAGGCCCTGAGCGCTTAGTAGCAAACTGGGGCAACAATGGCTTTATGGTTGATTTAAGCGATATGATTACAGAAGAAACAGCTGCTGATATAGCAGGCGTTTCACAAGCTGCTCTTGATGCATGTATGGCAGCAGACGGCGCATATTACGAGTACCCAATGGTAACAACAGCACACTCAATGGCTATTAACTATGAAGTTTTTGAACAAGCAGGCGCGCTTCAATACATAGATGAAGAAACACGTTCTTGGACAACTGAAGACTTTGTTATGGCTATGGAAGCTGTTCGCGACAGCGGTTTAATTCAAACACCCGGTATTGTTTACTGTGGCGGCCAAGGCGGCGACCAAGGAACAAGGGCGCTTGTTAGCAACCTATACAACGGTAAGTACACAAACGAAGATTACACAGCATATACAATTAACTCACCTGAAATGGTTGAAGGCTTGACATTAATTAATGACATGGTATCAAGCGGTGCATTAAGCAGCGATGCAGCTATTGCAGCAGCTGAAGAATTGCAACTATTTGCAAACGGCACAAGCGCAGTTACATGGGCATGGAATGC
>CAYJEU010000020.1:0-30360 GCA_964369565.1 uncultured Bacteroides sp.
GTCTCTTCAGCTTCTTCAACCTCTTCGGCTTCTTCGTCGGCTTCGGCTGTTTCTTCCTCAGCCTCGGTTACCTCGGTTACCTCGGTTTCTTCGCCTTCTTCTGTTTCTTCTTCCTCAGCGCTAGCTTCGGCCTCTTCTATTTCTTCGCTTTCCTCGGTCTCTTCAGCCTCTTTGCTCTCGTAATTCGGCAAAACATCCTTCGTATTTTCGTCGTTTTTTGGCAAAACATCATCAGTTTCATCTATTTCATCACGAAGTGGTTCTTCAATTAATACATTTTCATTATCCCAAACAACATCTTTGTTTTCATCTTTTATTTTTGCCATTCCGACACCTCCTTTACCGAATTATATATTGATACATAATTATCATATCTGTTTTTTGCTATTTTTCCTTCTTGTACCGCTAAACGAACGGCACACCCTATTTCCAATGTGTGTGAACAGTTTGCAAACTTACATTTCCCAAAATAAGGTTTAATTTCTGTAAACGCAAACTGCAAGTTTTCTTTTTGTATAGGGCAAGCTTTTTGTATTTCAATGCTTGCAAAACCCGGAGTATCGGCAACAAAGCCCCCAAACGCCTCATAAAGCGTAACTTGCCTTGTAGTGTGGCGACCCCTGCCGAGCTTCTCGCTAATTTCAGCTGTTTCAAAGCTAATATCCGGCAACAAGGCAGAGAGCAAAGTTGATTTACCAACCCCTGAATTACCACAAAAAATGCTGCATTTATTTTTAAGTACATCTTTTATTTCGTCAAGGCTTTCACTATTTTTCACATCTGCTACAATTGTTTTTATATTACTTTTTTCATACGCAGTTTGCAAAAATTCAGCACTTTTCAAATCTTGTTTTGTGATAACAATAACGGGCTGTGCATTTTTTTCACAGGCAATTGCTGCAAGTTTATCTATAATTAATAAACTTGGAACAGGTTTCACCGTGCTCACCACAATAACAAACACATCAATATTTGCAACCGGTGGGCGCACAAACACATTTTTCCTTTGCAAAATCTCGCTAATAACATTTGTTCCCGCTTCATGCTCAATTTCAACGTAATCGCCGGGTAAAGGGCTTATGCCGCGCTTTCTGAATATACCTTTAGCGCGACATTCAATTATTTCATCGCCGGTTTTAACATAATAAAAACCGCCTATACCCTTCAATATTATATTTTTATCGCCAGTTTTGTACATTAAGCCTCCATATTAAAGCAAAATTGTTGAAAACAAAAACAGCGACATTATAAAAACTGCACCGCCTACTGCAAACATGCAAGTTAGCGCAATAAATGCTTTGAAAAAGCTGAATTTACGTTCTACGCTGAAATCTCTTTCTTCGTTAATTTCTAGCTCACTGTTCTCAAGTTCTTTTTTCCCAAATAAAATGTTTAGCATAATTTCATTTCCTTTCCGCACTTTAAACTATAGCTTGTAATAAAAGTTTTTGCCAAAGCTGCGGTTTTATACCTTAAAATTATTAAAATAAAGCACATAAAATATTTACGCTATTGCTTAGGCAAATTATTCATTCAATTTGAATTTCAAAAAAGCTATATTTATGTGCTTATAAATTATGCTAATGCCATTTATTTAACTACAAATATAATAACGATTGCCAACTTAAATATTACGGGGTTGTTCAACCGCCGGTGCCTCCGTCTGTGCCTCCGTCTGTGCCTCCGTCTGTGCCTCCGCCAGTGCCGCTATCTGTGCCGCTATCTGTTTCTGAATCCGAGCCGGTCGGCTCAATTTCTCTTGTTTCAATATGCTTTGGGTCTCGCTTGCAAACACGTTGCTCTTCACCATACTCTGTTTCTGTTGGCGCTTTAATAACAACCCATTCGCCCCAATCGTGGCCAAGCACTTCTATTTCTTCGGTATATGTGTCGCCACATACGCTACAGGTATATGTTATAATTCCGGGAATGTCACAATCTTCAGGCTCTACCCTTGAAACTTGCAAATATGTGTGAGTGTGGCCCTTTGAAATTGTTAATGTTATGAGCGAGCCTTGCGCAACCATTGTTTCTGCTGCAGGCTCTTGCTTTATAATGCTACCAACGGGAAGCAAGCTATCTTCTTCAATAATAGCACCTACCCCAAGGCCTCTTTGGCTAATTAAATTTTGCGCATCTGTTAACGATGCAAGGTTTACAAGCTCGGGCACTTCAACGCTATCATCTCTGAATTCAGTGCTAACATAAACATACACTAATGTGCCTGCGTCTAATAGCTGCCCTTCTCCAATAGGTGTTCCGTCTGCCAGTGTAAGTTCTAAAACAAAGCCGTATGGGTCGTTTTCATTTAGAACTTCTCTGCGCTTTGTCATAACGCTAAGGCCTGTATCTTTAAGCGCGTTTAATGCCGTGCTTTGGTCGGTGCCAATAACGCCTGGAACACGAACTTGTGTTACGCCGGATGATATTTGCAGCACTATTGTTGCAGTGGTTTTAATTGTTTGTGGCGGTTTCGGGTTTTGCGAAATAACCATGCCTTCCGGTGTATCTAAATTCGGAACAACTTCATAAACAATATTTGTAAATTGCGCATAAGCCGGGTTGCCTTCTATATCCGAGCGCATTTGGTTTACAAAACTTGGCAATTCAACATCTGTGCCTTCAGTGAACAAAATTGTTTGCTTTAATATTGAGTAGCAGGCGAAAGCCGAAATTAAAAAGAACGCAAGTGTTCCACCCGCCATTGCAGGCAAAACCCATTTCCTAATGCTAAAACTCTTTTTAGAGCTTGTTCTTCTTGTTTTCGCTACCGGCCTTTTTGGCCTTGTGTTACCCATGCCAACAGGCTTTTGCTGATTTTGTCTTCTTTGTGCCGTAGGTGCCACCACCTTTTCTTCTTGTATAACATCTAAAACAGGGTTCATATACTTATAATCAAACACTATTTCAGGGTTACGTTTAAACGCCTCAATATCTGAGAGCATTTGCCCTGCTGTTTGATAGCGTTCGCGTGCGTTTTTAGCCATAGCGCGCGTAGTAATATCCTCTAAGCCTTGCGGCAATTCAGGTTTCACTTTTTTTAGCGGAACAGCTATATCTGAAATTTGCTTTATAGCAACGCCCACAGGAGTTTCACCGTCAAACGGCAAACGGCCTGCAAGCATTTCATACATCATTACACCTACAGAGTATATATCTGCCTTTAAATCTGTCACATCGCCTTTTGCCTGCTCCGGGCTTATATAATGCACGCTGCCAATAGCTTTATCTGTTAAAGTTTGGTTTTCACTTCTGGCAAATCTGGCTATGCCAAAATCCATAACTTTAATTTTACCGTCCGGTAACAGCATAATATTGTGCGGCTTAACATCTCTGTGAACTATGCCCTTTGCGTGTGCGTGCTGAAGCGCAAGCAAAGTTTGCGTAACAAAGTGTAACGCTTCCTTTGGCGGCAACTTAAACTCGCGATATTTCATATAATCTTTTAACGTAATACCCTCAATATATTCCATTACAATATATTGCAAATTCTCTTGCACGCTAACATCGTAAACTTTTACTATATTGGGATGATCTAAAATAGATATCGCTTTAGATTCGTTTTTAAACCTGCGCACAAGTTCTGTATTTTCCATACATTCTTCACGCAGAATTTTTATTGCGACGGTACGGTTTTCTTTTGCATCTAAAGCCTTATAAACAACAGACATTCCGCCTGTTCCCTGAACGGCTAACAGTTTATACCTACCGTGCAAACTTTTACCTATATAATCGTTCATTAACTACCCTCCGGCTCAATTTGCTGCGCCGCACACAGCAACACTGTAATATTATCGAAACCCTCGCGCTCAAGCGCGCTTTCAACAAGGGCGTCGGCCATTTGCATAAATGGCGTTTTAGCTATAATTTTTGTTATCAATTCATCTTTCACACTATTTGTAAGCCCATCAGTACAAAGCAGCAGCACATCGTCATTTTGAAGTGTGTACTCGGTATATTCTAAATCAACATAATCATTAACGCCAAGCGCCCTTGTAATTAAATTTTTATTCGGGTGAAAATAAGCCTCGCTTTGCGATATACGGTTTTGCTCTACCAGTTCTTGCACCATGGAATGATCTTTTGTTATTTGAGTTAATGTTGCTTTAGAGTATACATAAGCTCTTGAGTCCCCCGCATGCACACAATGCACATAATTATCTTTAATAATTACACATACTAAAGTTGTGCCCATGCCTTTTAAGTTCTCATCTTTTTGCGCATGCGAGTATATTATTTTGTTTGCATCGCTTGAAACATCAAACAAGAACTTTTTAAGCTCGCTATCTGTATTAATATTGCTTAAATTCTCTGTAAACGCACGCTCCATATATTCACATGCAAGCGCACTGGCAAGCCTGCCACCTTGTGCACCGCCCATGCCATCACATACAAGCGCCCACAGCAAACCGTTCTTATGTTCTCCGGCACGGTAATTATCTTGGTTTTCACTGCGCATATTTCCAATATCTGTTTTTGCTACAATTCTCATGCCGAAATCCTCCTTTACTGTTTGCTATATTTTAAGCAGAAATATTCCAAAATTATTTCTATCATTGCAAATTTTGTTCTTTCATTTTTAAATCAGTTCTTCTTAATTGACCACAGGCCGCATCTATATCCGTTCCAAGGCGGCGCCTTAATGTTGCATTAACACCAAGTTTTAAAAGCAGCTCTTTAAACCGCTTCACATTCTCAGCATCTGATGCCCCGTAAGGAGAGCCGTCTACCGGGTTTATGGGTATTAAATTAACATGTGCCTGCATACCTTTAAGCAGTTTTGCAAGTTGATTTGCAGCTGCATTAGTATCATTCACGCCTTTAACCATGGAGTATTCAAAGCTAATGCGCCTACCTGTTTGCTTTTGATAATTTTTACAAGCATTCATTAGCTCTTCAATATTATATTTATTGTTCACAGGCATCATTTCAGAGCGCATATCATTAAAGGGCGCATGTAACGAAACCGAAAGCGTTATTTGATAGCGAAGTTTCGCAAAACGCTCTATTTCAGGTACAATGCCGCACGTTGAAACGCTTATGCTTCTAGCGCCGATGCACTCGCCCTCTTTCGACGTAATTATGTCTAAAAAGCTCACAACGCTGTCAAAATTATCAAGAGGCTCGCCAATACCCATTAACACAATGTTTGATATTCTCTCGTTTATATCGGCTTTCACAGTGTAAATTTGCGCTGCTATTTCACCTGCACTTAAACTGCGCACAAGCCCACCTTGTGTAGAGGCACAAAATTTACAACCCATTCTGCAACCAACTTGGCTTGAAACACAAATGCTATTACCGTGATTATAGCGCATTAACACTGTTTCTATACAGTGCCCATCGTGCAATTCAAGCAAATATTTTATGGTGCCGTCTTCCGATATTTGTTTTTGCTTTATTCGCGGTGTAAAAACAAAACATTCTTTATTAAGCATTGCCAAAATATCTTTTGGTAGGTTTGTTATTTGCGAAAAACATGATATTTGTTTTTTATGCAGCCAATCGTAAATTTGTTTAGCACGAAAAGACGGCATTTTTTGCTTTATAGCCCACTCTTCAAGTTGTTTTAAGGGCATAGAAGAAATATCTAACTTATACATTATACCATATTCTTTCTGTTATTGCTATATTTTTCACCTATAATTCACATTCAATTTTGTGAAAATTTCATTGATAGGCGGCGTTTTAATCTGTAAGTTTTACCTAGTTTATCATTTTGCGTTTTTTTACTGCACTCTCTCTAAAAGAGCGACAAAAAAACCGTCTGTTCTATCATTTAATGGCAAAAAAGTAGCAAATTCATTGTTTAGCTTTGCACTGCTTAAAGCGCCTTCTATTTTACAGGCTTTGAAATTCTTATTATTTTTTAAAAATTTTCGAACTACAACTTCGTTTTCATTCTTATTAATTGTACATGTTGAATAAACGAGCTTGCCACCTTGTTTTACATAGTTTGCAGCATTATTTAATATTGCAATTTGTATATCAATCAGCTCGTTTATCTCGCCTAAATCTTTATAGCGTATGTCCGGCTTTTTCGCCAATATACCAAGCCCCGAGCACGGAACATCGCAAAGAACTTTGTCGGCATTTTCAAGCTCTTTCATATATACGCTTGCGTCTGCGTTTAAAATTTTAGCACATTTTATATCCATGCGCAAAAAAGCGCTTTCAATTAAACTAAGCCTGTTTTTGGCATAGTCGCAACTAAAAAGCTCGCCTTTATTTTGCATATATTGCGCTAAAGTTACGCTTTTACCGCCCGGGGCGGCGCATAAATCCAGCACTTTTTCGCCCGGTTTTGCGCAAAGGACATTGCACGCAAATTGCGACGCTTCACTTTGAATATGAAACGCTCCACTCTTAAACAGTTTATTTTTTGTTATATCGCCTTTATAATCAATATATAGGCTATTTTCAAGCTCTCCGTCTGTAACGGTGATGTTTTTCTCTTCAAGTTGCTTTTTTAATTGCTCCTTAGAATTTATTAAAGTATTCACTCTAATGCAAAGCTTAGGTTTCACAAAACTATTTTCAAGCACTTTTTGTGTGTTACTTCCCAAACTTTCTTGTAAAATTTTTACAATAGGTTTTGAAACGCTATATTGTACACTTAATTTGTGAATATCATCATCAAATTTATAATTTTCATCAAAATCAAGCGACATATTACCCGCTTTTCTTAAAACGGCATTAACCATGCCGGCGGCACTGCTTTTGCCCATTTTGCGCGTTAAAATAACGCTTTCATTCACAGCAAGCGCATTGTGCACATTTTGCATAAATAGCATTTGGTAAAGCCCGGCTCTAAGAATTGCCCTTACGCTTTTATCAAGTTTATTCATGGGTTTTGTTAAGCATTGCGCTAAAAGGAAATCTAATGTAATTTGCCTTTCAACTACGCCGTAAAACAATGCGCTTATTTGCGAGCGCTCTTGCTGTGTGCCATCAAAAGAGGAAAGAGCCGCATTTAGCACTAAGTTTGAATAAGCGTTATCCTCTTGTTTCATAAGTGCGTTTACAACCGCACGCCGAACATTTGACATTTATGCTCCTTATTTTTATATTACTGACAGCTTACTAAATTATCGCCTATTTTAAGGCGCTTACCGGCTGCAAAAGCTGTACCTTGCATTTCTTTTGCGCCCTCGGGAATAAGGCGATGCAAAATTAATGCACCGCTCTCGCAAGCTATTGTTAATGGTTTTAGGCTTAATATTTCGCCTATTTCATGCACACCACTTTCTTGCAATGCAAACACTTCGCTTTCACTAACTTTAATTTTTTTGTCGCTTAGCATAAAATAAGCCATAGGCCACGGGTTTGTTCCTCTAATCAAATTGTGTAAAATTGATGCGCTGTTTTCAAAATTAAAGCTTGCCATTTCTTTTGTTAAAGGCGGCGCATGTGTTGCAAGCTCGTCATTTTGCTTTACCGCCTGCACACTGCCTTTATTTATACTGCGCACGGTTTCACAAAGCAAGTTTGCCCCAACTTCTGTTACTTTTTGCATCAACTGCCCTGCCGTTTCGTTTTCGCCTATTTCAATGGGTAAAACGCTTATAATATCGCCTGTGTCAAGGCCCTCATCAAGCTGCATTATTGTAACGCCCGTTTGCTTTTCGCCGTTTATAACAGCCCACTGCACAGGCGCAGCACCCCTATATTTTGGCAACATTGAAACATGTAAATTTATTGCACCGTATTTTGGCAAATTTAAAATATCGGGCGGTAAAATGCGCCCATAAGCCACAACAACAATAATATCCGCTTTAAGTTTTTCAACAATTTCAAATGCCTGCTCATTGCGCAATGTTTTAGGCTGAAACACCTGTATATTGTGCTCTTGTGCAATTAATTTTACGGGCGGCGCTGTCATAATTTTTTTGCGCCCAACAGGTTTATCTTCCCTTGTGAAAACACCGCAAATTTCATGCTCGCCCGTTTTTATCAGGCTTTGCAATGCGTGCGCCGCTATTTCGGGTGTGCCCATGAATAATATTTTCATGCGTTATTCCTCGTCGTCTTCATCTTGCAAATCTTCATAGAAATGGTCGGCTAAATCTATTATAGTAACGCCGTCTAAATGGTTAGTTTCATGGCAAATACAGCGTGCAAGCATACCCTCGGCCTCTATTTCAAACTCGTTGCCATCTCTGTCTTGCGCTTTTGCAACAACTTTTTCAGGGCGCTCTACCGCTGCTGTTCTTCCCGGAAAAGAAAGACAGCCCTCATACTTTAATTCTGCGCCTTCTTCTTTTATTATCTCGGGGTTAACAAACACAAGATACTTATACTCGTAATCCTCGGGTAACTCTTCATCTTCTAAAAGCTCGGGCATATCACGCTCGTCTATGCTAATAAAAACCCTGCGCAAAACACCAACTTGCGATGCCGCAAGGCCATAGCCCTGTGCATCTTTTAATGTTTCAATCATGTCGTCTATAAGTGTTTGCAAGCGCTCGTCGAAAACCGTTACAGGCCTGCATACTTTTTTTAATATATCATCACCGTCTTGTACAATAGTGCGAATTGCCATAAGAAATCTCCTTCATATTAATCATATTTATAAGTCTGCATCAGAGTAGAAATCTACAAATATAGCAGTTTTTTGTTGTAATTCTTGCTTTTGATAATCCAGCAGTGCAAGCGAAAGCATATTGCGAAATTGTTTATCGTTTCGGCATTTTAAAGTTAGCTGGTAGCGATATTTGCCGTTTATAACATTTATATGCATGGGCGCAGGGCCTAACACCCTAATAGGTATGCCGCCTATTTGCTTTATGTGCTTTTCAACGCTTTTTGCAAAAAACATTGAGGCTTTCAAAACCATGCTCTCTTGCTCGCCCACAAAGCCCAACACACAAAGTGTGCAATATGGTGGATATAAATTCATTTTCCTAAAGCTAATTTCTTGCTCGTAAAAAGAACTGTAATTTTGCTGCGCCGCTAAATTCAAAACAGGGTGCTCGGGGTCTACCGTTTGAATTAAAGCCTTGCCTTGTTTTTTTGCGCGCCCACTGCGGCCCACAACTTGTGTTATTAAAGAAAAAACATTTTCAAAAGCTTTGTAGCCTTGGGCAAAAAGCAATTGGTCTATACCTATAACTCCCACAAGGCTAACATTCTCAAAATCCAGCCCTTTTGCCACCATTTGAGTGCCAATTAAAATATCATATTTGCCTTGAGCAAATTGCCTTAACATTTTTTCATGCGCATTTTTACGGCGAGTAGAGTCTGCATCCATTCTCAAAATACGTGAGTTCGGCAATTTTTCAAGCAATTCTTCTTCTATTCGCTGTGTTCCAAAACCGGTGTATTTTATGCGCCCTGAGCATTGCGGGCAAGTTTCAAGCACAGGCGTTATGGTTTTAGCACAGTAGTGGCACATAAGTTTATTATCCGCTTTGTGGTGAACCATTGGCACACTGCACACATCACATTTTAACACTTGCGAGCACTCTGTACACATGCCCACTGTTTGATACCCACGCCTGTTCAAAAGCAATATTGCCTGTTGTTTACTTTGTAAAACTTCTGAAAGCGCATTTTGCATTTGCACGCTTATGGCCCCAACATTTCCGCTTATTAACTCTTGCCTCATATCTATAAAGTCCACTTGCGGAAGGGGCACGCCACCATAGCGCTCTTTTATTTGCACAAGCTCGTATTTTCCGCTTTGCGCCGCAAAATAGCTCGACACACTCGGCGTTGCACTTGCTAAAACCAAAAGTGCATTGTGCTTTGCTATTCGAAGTTTTGCTATCTCTTTTGCGCAGTATCTAGGCGCACTTTCAGAATGGTATGTGTGCTCTTGCTCTTCATCTATTATTATAAGCCCTATATTTTTAAGCGGTGAGAAAATTGCACTGCGTGTTCCCACAACTATATCTGCCTTTGAATTTTGTATGCGCTCGAACTGCAAAAGGCGCTCTGTATTATTAAGCGCAGAGTGCAAAACCGCTACTTTTTCGCCAAAATTTGCTTTTAAGCGGTGCACCATCTGCGGTGTTAACGATATTTCAGGCACTAATACAAGCGCAGTTTTATTTTGCTTTAATGTGTTTTCAATGAGCTTTAAAAACACAAGCGTTTTGCCGCTTGATGTTACACCGTGCAAAAGCGCAACGCACGGCAAGTTTTTTTCGCGCATTTGTTCAATCTTATTATAAGCCTCGCTTTGTGCGGGCGATAATACTATATCTTGCGGGCTTTGCTTCGCTATGCCCTGTGTGTAAAGCTCTATCTCTATATTTTTTTGCTCGGCAGTTAATATACCATTTTCGCACATACGCTTCAAAATATTTTTTGTAACGCCTAACTCTTCCAAGTTTTGTGCGCTCATACTATTATCTTGAAGCGTGTCCCATGCAATTTGCTGTTTTGCAGTTAATTTTTCTGCTTTTTGTGCCCTTTTATAAAAAAGTTCTGTGTGGCGCGTTATTTGCTTTTTAAGATAAGGTTTTTCGCCAAAAGCAGGCCTGTATTGTGCGCCATAAGGAATTATTGCCCTAACTGCATCGTAATATGTGCAAAATGTAGTATCTTTTAAATAGTGCACAATACTTAAAAGCTCTTTTGTTAAATTTGCACTTTCAGGCGCAATATCAAAAACCGCTTTAAGTTTAATATCGTCTTGCTCATTCGAGGCATCTTTTAAAACAACGCCAAGCCTCGCTTTGCTGCTGTTTCTGCCAAAAGGCACAAGTGCTATACTGCCAATTTGAACGCTACTTTGTAAGCTTAAAGGCACTGTGTAAGTGTAAAGTTTATCAAAATGATATGTGGCATTGCTAACGGCAATTTGCACTTTATGCACTATTTATCCCCCTTTTGCCGCATCTCCACTATAGTATAAATTTCATGCGCACATTTATCAACATCGTCGTTTATCACAGTAAAATTGTATGTATTTGCAAGTGCCATTTCTTCATTGGCAATTATCATTCGCTTTTGTATAGCGCTATCTGTTTCCGTTGCTCTTGCCCGCAAACGGTTTTCAAGCTCCTCTTTGCTGGGCGGAACAACAAAAACCGTTGTGCACTCGGGGTATAGTTTTTTAATATTTGCAGCACCTTTTACTTCAATAACCAGCACTGTTGTAATTTTATTGTTTATGCGTTTATCAACTTCACTTTTAAGTGTGCCGTAATAATTTCCTGCATAATTAGCATGCTCTAGAAAAAGGCCCTCTTGCACTTTTTGCTCAAATTCAGTGTTTGATAAAAAATAATAATCCTTAGCGTGCACTTCTCCCTCACGCTTTTTTCTTGTTGTTGCCGAAACTGATATTTCTATTTCAGGGTGTTTGTTCATCATTGCTCGAACTACAGTGTCTTTACCTGCGCCTGAAGGGCCGGAAACAACAAGCAAATATCGCTCGTTATTCATTTTCTTCGTCCTCCATATCATTTTCTTCACTATCAGCAAGCCTGTTTGCCACTGTTTCAGGTTGCACGGCACTTAAAATAACATGATCTGAATCTGTTATAATAACCGCCCTTGTTCTGCGCCCGTAAGTTGCATCTATTAATAGCTTTGCTTCTTTTGCCTCTTGAATTATGCGCTTTATAGGCGCACTTTCCGGGCTTACAATAGCTATTAACCTATTTGCATTAACCATATTCCCAAAGCCTATATTTATAAGTTTCATGCTAAAACCTCTTAAATCATTCTATATTTTGCACTTGTTCACGTATTTTTTCTATTTCAGCTTTCATTTCTACAACAGTTCTTGTTATAGAAATTTCATTGCATTTGCTTCCTATTGTATTTGTTTCGCGGTTAAGCTCTTGTGTTAAAAAATCAAGTTTTCTGCCAATTGCGCCTTCTTCGTTCAATATTTCTTTATATTGCTCAAAATGGCTTTTAAGCCTTGTTGTTTCTTCGTCCACAGCGGTTTTATCTGCAAAGATAGCAGCTTCTGTTAGAATTCTTGCCTCATCTATATTTGTGCTTTGTAAAATTTCACTAAGCCTTGCGTATAGTTTATCTTTATATTTTTCAACTCGCTCTTCACTTAATTCTTCAACTGTTTTTGTATAGGCTTCAAGCATATTTACACGCATTAAAATATCTTGCTTTAAATTTTGTGCCTCTTGGCTTCTCATTGCACAAAAACTTTCAAGCGCTTTATTTATTACGCACTGAATATCTTGCCAAATACTGTCCTCGTCTTGCTGCGCTTTTTCGTGAATTAAAACATCGTTAAAACGCGCAAGTGCATCGGGCGTAAGCGTGTTTTCTCTTCCTATTAGCACAGATATTTCCTTAACTGCCTTAAAATAGCTTTTTGCAAGCTCCTTATTCACGCTAACTTGCACATCTTGGCTGTTTAAGCTTTGTACGCTTAAATTTAATTCAACCTTGCCTCTTTTAACGCTTTCATTAATTAGCTTTTTTATTTTATCTTCCAAAAAAACATAAGTTCTTGGCATTCTTGCCGAAAACTCAAAATACCTTGAATTTACACTTTTTATCTCTACTGCAATATTGCGCTCGTTTATAATTTGCTCTGCTTTTCCGTAACCGGTCATGCTAGCTATCATAAATTGTTTTCTCCTTAATTCATAGTGTTATTATTTATATTTTATTTCAAATATCTTCACTTTAAAAATTGCCTTTTACATCTAAGCAATACACTTTTATTTTACACCTTTTTTGCTATAAATGCAATTAAATTATATTAAACATATTTTTTTGTAAAAAATACTTGCTTTTTTCGCTGAAATTTGTTATGATATTTGAGCAAGAAAAAATAAGAGGAGGTGCAGAAAATGGCAAAATGTGATTGCTGCGGCAAAGGTGTTTCTTTCGGCATTAAAGTTTCTCACTCGCACAGGCGTTCAAACCGTACATGGAAACCTAATGTTAAAAGAGTGAAAGCTGTGGTGAACGGTTCAAACCGTCATATCCACGCCTGCACCCGTTGTTTGCGTTCGGGCAAAGTAACCCGTGCAGTTTAAAAACAACGTGATATTGTAATTTTATTACTATATAATGCACTAAAAACCGCCAACTCAAAGCTTTGAGTTGGCGGTTTTATGTTTATTTATATTTATTAATGCCCTCTGCGAGAATACCCTCCGCCGCGCCTTGCCTCTGTAACCTTGCGCAAATCGGAAATTTTTTCTTCGCTTCTGCTTTTAAACTGGCTCATTTTCTCTTCAAATGACATTTCAGACTGTGGCGCACTTTGCGCTTTGGGTTGCCAAACCTTGCCTGTATCTGCCCTTTGTTGGGGCCGCTTTTGTGCCGAAGGCGCTTGTGCACGTTTGATACTCAGTGCAATTTTACCGTTTTCAACGTTTAGCACTTTCACTTTTACATTTTGCCCTTCAACTAAAATATCTGTTAAATTTTCAACATAACTGGATGAAACTTCAGATATATGCACCATACCGGTTTCACCTTCGGGCAATGTTATAAACGCACCGAATTTTTTAATACCGGTAACTTTACCCTCTAGAATTTGTCCCACATCTACTGCCATAGAAAAAAAATGGCCCCTTTCGCTTTTTCATAATTATTTATAAATTAATTGCCAGACATATCAACATAAACGCGTTCATCAGGCAAAAAATAACCTAGTTTCTCTCTTGCAACTCTTTCAATATATGCTTCTTCACTATCATTTTCAAGCGCCCTTTGAAGCTCTTCATTTTCAACTTCTTGCGCCAAAACCTGAGTTTGCATATTCAAAAGCTCTTTTTCCTTTGCACTTATATCCAATTGCGTATTAATAATTACGCTTATGAAATAAGCACTAACAACTAAAGAAAAGGCAAAAAACATAATTAAAGCAAAACTGGTTTTCTGCTTTTTGTTCTGTTTCATTATATAGCCCTCCTCAAATTTACTTGCTGCACAACTTATCATTATATATTATACAATACTCTATCTTTATTTTGCAAGTTGTTTTTACATTTTTTTACTTTTCGATTAAATTTTATTGTAGTTTTTTGTGCTAAATAATGAATTTTCGCTTTAATCTCCTTTAAAAACGGAGCAAAAATATAACAATTAAGTAAATTAACAGGTTTTAGTAAAGCAGTTTTTACATTTTGCATATAAACACTAAAAAATCTGTTTGTAACTTTGTAGCTGATAAAATATGATATCAAAGCACTTAAAACCGTATACCATCGCATTGTACCACCCTCAAAAGCGCCTGCCGCCGCCGCGCGATAGTAAAGCCCTGCGCTAAGCAGTAATATAATATCGCACAAAAACACACCCAGCTTTTCATCGCCCAACAAAAGGCGCAAAACCCTATAATATAAGCAAAGCATAAGCCCTTGCCCTAATGCTGTAATTATATCTCTTAGTGCGCCGCCGATGGGTATTAGCGCAACCATTATTTCACCAGCTTTTTAAAAAAACCTAGTTTTTCTTTAACGTCGCTGTATTCAATAAACTGTATTTCACCCGTAATTTTAATTTCGCCGCTTTGCGTAGAAAGCTCACTTACGCTTATTCCTTTGCCACCAATATTTAATATGCCCATATTAGTGTTTATTTCAGCGCCGTTTGAATCGTAGGCACAAACTGAAACAGCCCCTGTAACAGTAAGCTTGTTTCTGTTTTCAAGTATCAAATTATGTGACGCATTTTGCCCTGTTTGTTGTTGCATAAACACACCCCGCTTTTGCTCTTTTCTTATTTATATGCAAGGCTACATGCTTTTTATTCTTCTATTATTGTATACATTTCCCTTGCAACGTCTTTTGCGTTTGGCATATTTAATGATATTACTTTCACTTTTACAGGGCGCTGTGCAAAAGCAATTTCAATAATATCATTCTCTTTAACGGTATAGCCTGCTTTAACAACTTTTCCGTTAACTATTATGCGCCCTGCATCTGCAGCTTCATTTGCAAGCGTGCGTCGCTTTATTAAACGGCTCACTTTCAAAAATTTATCTATTCTCATATAACACTCCTTATTTGAATAGCTTTAACACTATAATATATATAAATGCTAAACCGCCACAAAACACAGTGTAAACACCGGTTTGATGGCGGCCGTTTAGCGTTTTTATGTTTAAAGTAAAAACGCATTCGCATCATTTCATTGCAAATTACTTTGCAACTGCATCTTTTAAACCTTTACCAGCTTTAAATGCAGGAACTGTGCAAGCAGGAATTTGGATTTCTTGTTTTGTTTGAGGATTGCGGCCTGTTCTTGCTTCACGTTTACGTGTTTCAAAAGTGCCAAAGCCTACAAGAGAAACCTTGTCGCCTGCTTTAAGTGCATTTGTTATACCTTCAAGCATTGCGCTAACTGCTTTTTCTGCGTCTTTTTTTGTAATTTGTGCGTCTGCTGCTACCTTTGCGATCAATTCTACCTTAGTCATTATAATTACCTCCCGGTTAATATTATTTATCAAAACCTATTACAGCTTTGTTAAAACCTTTGCTTTTTTCCATAGTATGTCCAATTCTTGCAAATTTAAATCTGCTAAAGTTTTTCCTTGTTCTTTTGCAAGTTTTTCAATTGTTGTAACCCTCGCTATAAAACGCTCGTTACATTCAAACAGAGATTGCTCAGCATCAATTTTCTCTATGTTTGCAATATTGCACGCTGCAAATATAACATCTGCAAGTTCATGCTTTATATGTGCTGAATTTTTTTCGCTTAGTGCCTTTTTAAGCTCTTGCACTTCACTTTCTAAATCTTTCACGGCAGCGCTAACATCTTCATAGCTAAAACCATAGTCGCCTGCCCTTTTTTGTAGCTTTACACTTCTTATAAGCTGCGGAAGCGCCCTAGGCACGCTTGTTAAATTCTCATTTGCATTATTGCGCTTTTTTTCTTTGCGCTTTATTGCTTCCCAATTCTCAAGCACTGTATTTGAATCTTTCGCTTTTACTGTGCCGAAAATATGTGGGTGGCGCTTAATAAGCTTTTTGCAAATGCCTGTTGTAACATCATCTATTGTGAAATCGCCCGTCTCTTGTTCCATTTGCGTGTGCATTGCAATTTGTAAAAGAACATCGCCCAGCTCCTCGCACAAAAGCTTATTATCTTTTAAATCAATTGCGTCTGCCACTTCATAAGTTTCCTCTATAAAGTTTTGCCGCATTGACTCGTGCGTTTGCTCTTTGTCCCATGGACAACCGTCAACGGGATGCCTTAACATTTCTACAATGTGCATTAAATCTTGCATATTGTATATTTCTTTTTGCTCCACACAAACCGCCCTTTCGCAAATTTGGCATTTATCTGTACAAGCATGTATTATATTTTACTAGAAATACCGTGCTTTTGCAATAGAAAAACGCCAATTTAATATATTTTTTAACAATTCATAAAAAATGGGTAAAATTTTTGGTTATTTTACTTACATTTATTGTAAATTATCCCAAAAATTCTCTTAACATAGACTCTTTCGGCACTTCACTATCACCGATAGTTGCGCAAAGCGCAAGCCTTGCACACAAATTATTCATCACATTTTTATATATACTGTCTGCTTTCATTTTCTTTTGCAGGTTCAACATGTAAGGCGCAAGGCAGCAAACTTCATATGAAAAGCTTGTATCTAAAAGCAAATCTGCCTCACTTTTAAACGCTTTAATATTCTTATCCTCGCCCGCGCAAACATTTGCCCAAAGACTAATGGTTTTTTCAAGGCTATGTCCTCTAAATTGATTATCTCGCACCATTCGCCTTGCAAGCCTCACATCTCTTGTTGGCAATATTCTTTGCCCGTCTAAAGAGTATTCCTCTCTTAAGCCTGCATAAATTTTGAAGGTGCTGTTAGCGGGCAATGTTTTTGTGAGGCGCGGGTTTAACGCGTGTATGCCCTCAACAATAACAATTCCGTCGCCTATATCAAGAAGTGTTTTTTTATCGCCTCTTTTTTCACTGTGAAAATCAAATTCAGGTATATATGTTTGCTTTTTAGTTACAAGTTCAAACAGCGCTGTGTTAATATTTTCAACATCAAGCGCATCTACACTTTCGTAATCAGGCTTACCGTCTTCAAGCAGTGGGTACTCTTCTATATTTTTATAAAAATTATCAAGCGATACAACAGAACAATTGCACCCTGTGCGGTTAAGCGCCTGTGCTATTTTATGTGAGGTTGTTGTTTTGCCGGACGCTGACGGCCCTGTTAACATCACAACTTGGGCATTGCTTTGTAAAACTTGCTTAGCGGCATTTGCAATTCTTGAATCGTAAACTTGCTCGCAATAGCGCACAAATTTAGCAGGCTGTGCAGCGGCTACATTAATAAGCCCAAGTTCTACTAAACGTTTTGGTATCCAAATTAAATTATTAGCCATAAAATTCGCTCACTTTCTGTTTTCTGTTAAGAATCTCTTCGAAATTTTGCAAATATTCTGTATGGTACTTATGATTAAAAATTCTTTTTATTTCGCCTGTTCTTTTGTTAACCAATTTTGTTGACGCGCCCGCGCCAACCGCCAATATGCTGTGAACTTCCTCCATGATAAATATATTATATAAGCCCTCAAAGCCTTTTTTTGTATAGCCTATATTCTCTAAATTCCCAAGTGTTGCCTTTTGCCTGTATAAATAATAAGGCAAATAATTATGCTCGCTAAGCAATTTTTCCGCTATTTCAAGCATTTTTTCAACGTCGCCATACTGCCTTATTTGGTTTTCTATAACAATATTGCTCGCCCTTTTTTCAGTTAAAGTGTGCACTGTTATATTCTCGGGGTTAAGCGCCAACACTTGCTTTAAACTGTTTTCAAAGCTCTGTGCTGTATCTTTATCGAGGCCTGCAATTAAATCCATATTAATATTTTCATGCCCAATTTTTCTTGCATTTTCAAAGCATGTTATTATATCAAGGGCGCTGTGCTTTCTTCCAATTGCCTGTAACACATCGTTAGACATACTTTGCGGATTAATAGAAATTCTCGTTGCACCGTATTTTTTTAGTAGCTCTAGCTTTGCGTAATTTGTGCAATCGGGCCTGCCTGCTTCCACTGTAAACTCTTGAACTTCGCTTAAATTATAATTTTCATTAACAGTTTTAAGTAAAGTTTCAAGTTGCATTTCATTAAGCGCAGTTGGCGTGCCCCCACCTATATAAATTGTGCAAATTTGTAAATTTTGCTTTTTTGCCAAATCTGCTGTGTGCTTTATTTCTATACACAGCTTTTTAATATACTCATCTATAGTGCTTTGCGCATGCCCGCATGTTCGTGAAACAAAACTGCAATAATAACAGCGCGACGGGCAAAACGGAATGGAAATATAAAGGCTGTATGGCAAATTAATTTTTGCACTTTTTTCTATAATCGGCTTTTGTATATTTGCAATTTTTTGCGCCGCCTCAAATTTGGTTTGCTTAACAAAATAAGTTTTGCAAAACCTATGTTTTATTTGTTCTTTTGTTTTTTTTGCATCTCTCATTTTGTGAATTGTGCTTACAGGGCGCACACCCGTTAGCATGCCCCAAGGCATGCTTTTATTCTCCGCTTCGCACAGCATACTATACACCAAACACGATAGCGCATATTCCTGCTGTTTTTGCTCATCATCATATACATGTTCAAACTTATGTGTAGCATCAGACACGGGAATTTTTTCAAACGTTAACACGCCGTTTTTTCTAATTGCACAAAATAGCTGCTTTTTTGTTTTTCTTATAACAACACAATTTTCATTAGCCCTTGCAAATGGATATCTTTTTGCTAAAACAGCTCTTGGAAAAAAAATGCGCACTATATGCTCTAGCTCGTAAACAGAGCT
The DNA here is from genome assembly GCA_964369565.1 of uncultured Bacteroides sp. Lineage (GTDB taxonomy): Bacteria > Bacillota > Clostridia > Oscillospirales > Ruminococcaceae > Ruthenibacterium. The sequence continues at coordinate 18,736 of CAYJEU010000020.1, forward strand.
TAAACCTTTAATATAAAGTTGCATCATTTACTAAAATACTCGTTTGTTTGTTTTTCATAACCGAAATTTGAAAATTCACCGTGCCCCGGCATAACTTTCACACTATCTTTAACTATGCCGCTAAGTTTTTTAAGGCTTTTGAGCATTTCCTTGTAGCTACTGCCCTCTAAATCACACCTGCCTACATCGTTTGCAAAAAGCGTATCGCCTGAAAACAGCAAATTTTCTTTTTCGTGCAATATGCAAACACAGCCCTTTGAATGGCCGGGAGTTGCTATAATTTTAAGCACACAATCTTCGTCAATAGCCATATCTTCATCGCCACTGTAAAACGTAACATCGCTGCTATTAAGGGGAAAAAGCCTATTGCCCGTGCAATCTCCCTCGCCTAAATATATAGTTGCGCCATATTTTTCGCTTAGCTCTTTAGCGCTCGCCACATGGTCGTGGTGGCCGTGAGTTAACAATATATGCGTTAATTGCGCTTTTTTTGCGTTTAAAAAACGCTCGTATTCACTCACGCTCGCGTCCGGGTCTATAACCACAGCTTTTTTGTTTTTTGTTATAAGTAAGAAAGTATTTGTTCGTAGTGGCGGTTTTGATTCAATGTGAAAGTAATCCATAAATTGCTCCTACTTCTTTATTTTTTCCATTCGTCTGTGTCTAAAATTATAGTAATGGGGCCATCGTTCACAAGTTCAACATCCATATGTGCGCCAAACTCTCCTGTTACTACATTTTTTAATGGCGTTTTCTCAACTTCATTTATGAAGTAATTGTATAAATCCACCGCTAAAGGCGGCTTTGCGGCTGCTAAAAAATCTGGGCGCTTGCCCTTTTTTGTACTTGCATACAAAGTGAAATTTGAAATTATAAGCATTTCGTAATTTAAAGCGGTAGCGCTTAAATTCATTTTGCCGTCTTCGTCGTTAAATATGCGTAAATTAGCACATTTATCGGCAAGTTTTGCACAAGTTTTTTCATCGTCGCCCTCTTTTACGCCAACAAATACAGCAAGCCCTTTACCTATAGAACGCTTTTCTTTGCCATCAATTACAACGCTTGCACTGCTCACTCTTTGAACAACAGCTCGCAAAACCTCACCCCTTTATAAAACCATTAAACTCTCGCAATATTAGTTATGCTTTTTATTTTCATAAGCCTTGCGATAACCGTGTTTAAATGGTCTATACTGTTTATACCAACCGTTAGCGACATTTTAGCCCTGCCACCCGATATTTGCCTTGCGGAAATTGCATAGCAAGGTATGCGCATATCTGCTATAGCAAACGCAACGTCGGCAGTTAGGCCGTTTCGGTCTATCGCTGATATCTCAAGCTCTGATTTAAAGCTCTCTTGCACATTATCTGCCCATTGAGCGTTTAGCCAACGGTCTTTATCCTCGCCCGATAGACCCAGTTTAACATTAGCACACTCGCGTTTATGCACAGAAACGCCAAAGCCGCGCGTTACAAAGCCAACAATCTCATCGCCGGGCAATGGCCCACAGCACTTAGCAAATTTAACAAGGCAGTTGCCTATACCCTCTACAATTACGCCCTCGCCACGCTTTATGTTTTTAGGCGCAGTGCGCACAGGTATTGCCGATACAGCAACAGGGGTTTGCTCTTTTTGCAAGCGTGTATATTCTTCTTTTATTCGAAGCATAACACGTGAGAGCTGTAAACCGCCATACCCCAAAGATGCATAAAGCTCACTCGCTGAATTAAGGCGCTGGCTTTTTGCAATATCGTTCATGAAGTTTTCGTATATATCATCGGGAATATTAACTAAATTCCTGCGCAATTCTTTTTCAAGCGCAGTTCTGCCTTCAATTATATTTTCCTCTTTACGCTCTTTTTTGAACCAGCTTCTTATTTTGTTTCTCGCTTCACTTGTGTATACGATATTAAGCCAATCTCTGCTGGGGCCTTTGTTTTTTGCGCCTGTTAAAACTTCTATAATTTCGCCCGTGGCAACTCTATGGTCTATTGATACAATGCGGCTGTTTACTTTTGCGCCAACCATTCTGTTACCAACAGCAGAGTGTATAGCATAGGCAAAATCTATTACAGTTGCGCCCATAGGCAAGTTTATAACGTCGCCCTTAGGGGTAAACACAAAAACTTCTTCAGGTAAAAGCTCGCTTTTTAAGCTGCTTAGAATTTCACCAACATCCTCGTTTTCAAGTTGCCCTTCTAAAATTTGGCGAACCCATGCAATTCTATCGTCTAATTTATCTTTTGTGCTTATGCCGGCTTTATATTTCCAATGCGCCGCAACGCCATACTCGGCTGTTTGGTCCATTTCCCATGTGCGAATTTGCACTTCAAACGCTATGCCCTCGTTGCCAACAACAGTTGTGTGTAGGCTTTTATACATATTGGGCTTTGGCGTTGATATATAATCTTTAAACCTATTTGGTATAGGGTGATACATATCGTGTATTATACCAAGCGCATGGTAACATTCACCTACACTGTTTACAATAATTCTAATTGCATATATGTCGTAAATTTCGGCAAAATCTCTGTTTTGTATATACATTTTACGGTAAATGCCGTAAATGCTTTTAATTCTGCGCCTTATAGTGCTGTCGTTTATATTATTTTCTTTTAAACGCTCTTGTATTTTCTCTGAAACTGAAGAAACAAAAGTTTGCGCGCCGCCATTTTTTTCAAGCGAAGCTTGTATTTCACTATATGCAATAGGGTCTAAATACCTTAAACTGTTATCTTCAAGTTCTTCCTTTAAATTGCTCATGCCAAGCCTGTGGGCAATTGGCGCATACACTTCCATTGTTTCAAGCGCTTTATCCCTGCGCTTTTGCTCTGCCCAAGCGTCTGCTGTGCGCATATTGTGAACTCTATCACACAGCTTCACTATCATAACACGCACATCTTTGCTCATAGCCATAAGCATTTTGCGCAAGTTTTCCGCCTGGCGCTCTTCAACGGAAGAAAACTTAATTAAACCAAGCTTTGTAACGCCGTCTACTATTTGTGCTACATCTTTTCCGAATACATTTTGCACTTGCGCCGTTGTCATAATTGTATCTTCAACTACATCGTGAAGAAGCGAGGCTACTAAAGTATCTGTATCCATTCCAAGCTCAAGTGCAATTGCGGCAACTGATAAAGGATGGCTTATATAGCTTTCGCCGGAGAGGCGCATTTGGTCACCATGCGCTTCTTCGGCCATTGTATAAGCTTTATTTATTTTATCCATGTCGTAAGGTTTGCCTGTTTTTTCAATTGCTTGCTTTAGCTCTAAGAATGTTTGCATTAAAAACTTTATCTCCTAATAAATTAAATTAATTTTGAAAATATAGGCGCTGTTTGTAAATCTTTTTTCGGGGCATTTTCTATTGCTATGTATATTTGCTCGCCACTGTGCTCTTCTTGTTTTATAAGTTCAAGTTCTTGCAGCGCATGAAGTGCAATTAATATTTTCCCCGAACGCTCTTCGCCAAGTTTTGCAAAAACCACCCTCAAATCCTGCGCATTTATCCCCACCTTAGTTAGCTTGTAAACGTCTATAACATCTTGCCTTTCAGGTTTCAATGTAAGCTTATCACCATCACTTAATTGCACACCGGAATTAAGCGCTTCAAATAAAGCTAAATGCTCAAGGTGTTTTTCGCTCATGCCACCGGGCCTAATATCTTTTATGCGCCCACTTATCATATTGCCGTTTTTACCCTCATAAATTGATAAGCTAACGGCTAAATCTACTTTATCGCCCGTTTTATAGGCAAGTGCACTTGGGCTCTTTCCAAATATAACAGCATAAAAACTAAAGCCGTTTTGATTTATGCGAAGGCGGCTGTGCTTTGCATCGCTAACAGGGTAAACCGCCTCAATCACTGCATGTTTTATCAAAAACAGCGGCGAAGGATTTGCATGACCAAAAGGTGCCAGCTTTGAAACTTCTTGTAAGTTTTCTTCGGTTAAATTATCAAGTTTAACTTCTATATCTAATTTAATAGGCGGATAATTTAATGTTGGATACTCTTTTTTAGCCCATTCGTTTATTCTTTTTCTAAACTCTGCTATATTATTTTTATCAATGCTTAGGCCTGCCGCTAAATCGTGCCCACCAAAGCGTATAAGCAAATCTTCACATGCTGCTATACCATTATATAGCGAAATACCAACAGCGCTTCGCCCCGAGCCTTTGCCCTCACCTTTTTCGTCTACTGAAATTATTATTGTGGGCTTGCCATATGTTTCAAGCACCCTAGATGCAACAATTCCTATTACACCCTGATGATAGTTTGGCGCAAAAACCACCAAAATACGCTCTTTACTATAATTTTCATCAGCATTTATTTTTTCGAGCACATCTTTAATTATTTCTTGCTCTTCTTTTTGGCGCGCCGTGTTTTGCTCTTCAAGGGCACTAACCATCTCGTGCGCTTGTTCTATATCATCGCACAAAAGAAGTTCAAGCGCCTGTGTTGCATTATCCATTCGCCCTGCGGCATTCAAACGTGGCGCTATACCAAAAGATATATTTTCTGCTTTAAGCTCTTTATCGTTAAGCCCACAGCTCATAAGAAGCGCCAAAAGCCCGGGGCGCTGCGTATTTTGCAGCATTTCAATGCCCTCTTTAACTATTTTTCTATTGGCGCCTGTAAGTTTCATTATGTCGGCAACTGTGCCTATAGCTGCAAAATCTGCATAAAAAGGCAACAGCTCTTCAGGTTTGCAGCCCTCAATGCAACACGCAAGCATAAACGCAACGCCAACACCGCAAAGGTTTTTATATTCGCTATTATCTTGCGGTATTTGAGGGTCTACCACGGCAACTGCATTCGGCAATGTTTCGGGCGCCAAGTGGTGGTCTGTTATAACTATATCAACACCAAGTTCGTTGGCTATTTCAACAGCTTCGCACTCGCAAATACCATTGTCTACCGTAATAATTAAATTAACTTTTTTCTGCGCTATTTCCCGTACTAAATTCAGAGATAGGCCATAGCCGTCATCTGAGCGCGTTGGAAGCTTATAGTAAACCTCTGCACCGATCGAGTCTAAATAAGAGTACAAAAGAGCTGTTGCAGTAACGCCGTCAACGTCATAATCGCCAAAAACAACAATGCGCTCACCATTATCTACCGCCTTCAAAATTCGCGCAACCGCCTCTTTCATGCCATACATTTCCATAGGGTTTTGCAAGCTTTTATCATCAACTAATATTTCTTTTGCAAGCTCATTAGTATCATAGCCTCTTGCAATTAAAATATCGCTTAAAATGCGCTGTATATTGAGATTTTTACTTAATTCTTGAGATTTTTCTTCATTTATTGCGCCAATTTGCCAAGAACGATAAACCATTAAACTATTACCTTTCAAAAAATTCGCTGCCTGTTTTCATTAGATGCAAAAAGCAATATATTGCCTTGATTTGCTATGTTCTATAGCAATTAAAACGCAAAGTTTTTAAAGCATTTCTTTACAATGCTTATTTTTATTCTTCCACTTGCTGTACTTCACACAATATGCTGTAGCTTCCCGTTGCAAAAACAGTTTGTGTTGATGTTATTAGTATTTGCACCGGTATATTTTGTTGGCCCCTTACAACTGTTATATCATCTGCGTCTATTAAAGCCACAACGCTTGTTTCCGAAAGCGCTGACAGTTCTTCTTCTTCGCCCACAAGCCTAACGCTATTCACCCTACCTGTTGGGAAAGTTATTTCAACACCTTCAGGCACATTTATTGTGCTAAATTCTGTTACATTCATTGTTTGCGTTGAATAGCCTTGTGTATCAAAATAAACTGTTACTGTTTGCAAGCCGTCTACATTTCTAATGCTCTCTGGCAATACAATATTAGTTACCATCTCTTCGCCCAAAACAAATGTAGACAAATCGATAATACCTGCACTTACGCTTGTCATTGCTTCAAGCTGCGCCTCTGGGCCTGCAACCCTAATTGTTTTATCGCTTAAAGTAGCGCCTAAAACAGAGGGGTCGTAACCTGTTGGTATTCCTTTAAATTCTATTGTTAGAGGCAATTCTTTCACAGGGTATATTGGAATTGTTATTTCAACTTGCTCTATATCTGCAACTATATCTTTGTTTTCAACCACTTGCCCGTTTGAATCTAAATAAGAAAGTTGGGTTGTTACAATGGCACTTTGTGTGCGCTGTTCTTCAAGCATAACTGTTGCCACTACGCTTTCAATAGGTTTAATTGCACTATCCGGGCCTGTTAAGTTCACTTCGGTTGAGGACGCTATCGGCAAATCCATAAAATAGCCCTCAAGCACTTCAACGCCGGATACATTAACAGATATTGGCAGCTTTATTGAAGTTAATTTATCGAATGTTAATGTAACATAGCCATAATCGTTATTTTGCACATTTAAATTAGACGAACCTGTATAATTTACAACCAGCGGCAATGTGTAAGTGCCTGCACCCTTAACGCTTGAGTAATCGGGGTAAACTAACACATCTGTTTGTGCAAGGTTTGCAAGATCAATACCGTCACCCTCTAAGGTAACGTTTATGGTTTGCGAGGGCCTTTCAACAATGCTTAAACCTAAGCTTGTGTAAACAGCCTCGTTAAAAGTTAAATCTACAGGAGCTAAAATGTTTTTTTCCGTATTTGGGTCAATACTTATAACAATAACTAACCAAATTACAAACGCACCAATAACCGAAATTATCATTGTAGCTTGTTTAGATTCCATTATCGCTTTAAAACTTTTTCTATCTGTGTTTGGGCTATTCATCTGTTGTTTTTCCATCTTTTTTCCTCCACGCCGCCCAAAACGGTTTCTTTTTAGTTTCATCTGCTTTTGGAATTAAATCTGCATGTAGCATATTAATTAAAGATTGCCTCTCAAGCCTTCTAACTATTATTCCGTTTTTAGCAAGTGAAATAATACCTGTTTCCTCACTTACCACAACAATTAACGCATCAGAGCTATCGCTCATACCTAAAGCGGCACGGTGGCGTGTTCCCATATCTTTGCCAATTTCCAAATCGCTTGAAAGAGGTAAAATACAGCCCGCTGCTGCTATTCTTGCATTTCTTATAACAACAGCGCCATCGTGAAGCGCAGCGCCAACATAAAACAAGCTTGCTAAAAGCTCTGTTGAAGTTGCTGAATCAATTTTTGTGCCGGTTTTTAATATTTCATCTAAATTAGAGCTGCGCTCAATAACAATCAGCGCGCCTGTTTTACTTGCAGATAAGCGCTCGGCTGTATCGGCAATAACCATTATAGATTCCTGCCAAACGTCTTTTATAGCTTTTGCCGTTGAGTTAAACCCAAAGCTTGCAAAACGCGAAAAACTGTTGCGACCCATTGTGTCCAGCGCCCTGCGAAGTTCCGGCTGGAATACAACTACCATCGCAATAACACCGTATAGCGTAAATTCTGTAACGAAATACCTAAATGCACGCATTTCAAAAATTTCGGCAACAAGGTATAATAAAATTACAACCAAAATACCTTTTGCCATTTGGGTTGTGTTAGTTTTCCTCACAAACGAAATAACGCCGTATATTAAAACAGCCATTATCAATATATCAAATAAATCTATCCATGTAGCATTTTGAATTGCACTTAAAACAGCAACCCAAAACTCCCTTAGATTTTCCAATTCATTACCCTCTTTCATATATTGATAGCGGCAAAAACATGAATTCACTAATTAATTTCATTTTTTTACCCACTAAATTATTATACCATATAATAACACTTAAATAAAGAATTTTTTGTGTTAAATTGTAACTTCCACTTTACATTTTAACAAAAAACTATTTTGCATTTTTTTGTCATTCAAATAAAAGTTGTTGTCATTCAAATAAAAGCTAATAAATAATTACTTATTTAATATAATTCAACATGCAAACGGCGTGTGCAGCTATGCCTAATTTTTCACCGGTAAACCCCAAACCTTCTTCCGTTGTTGCTTTAACATTAACGCTTTTTACATCTATTTTCATTGCACTTGCTAAATTACTGCACATTTCATCTATAAAAGGCGATAGTTTTGGCAATTGGCAAATAATGGTGCAATCTACATTTTCAATAGAATACCCCTCTTTTATTAGGCGATTTGTTGCGTTTTCTAGCAATAATATACTGTTTGCGCCTTTGTATGCATCATCTGTATCGGGGAATAGCTTACCTATATCCCCCATGCAAGCTGCACCTAAAAGCGCATCTGTTATTGCATGTGCAAGTACATCTGCGTCTGAGTGGCCAAGTAGGCCTGTTTCGTGCTGAATTTGCACGCCGCCCAATATTAATTTACGCCCTTTTACCAGTTTATGCACATCGTAACCGTGCCCTATTCTAAAGCCCATATTTTCCCCTTCTTTTTTTGCGCTCTGTATAGGTAAATCTTCAATTGTTGTTATTTTTATATTAGCATAATCGCCTTTTGTCAGCATAATTTCCCTTTGTGCTTTTTCATAAAGCGAGCAATCGTCTGTTAAAGTGTCATCATAAAATTCATTCATTATTTCAATATACTCTTGCCTTATAAAGCACTGAGGCGTTTGAACCGCAAATAAATTTTCCCTATTTGGCGTGCTTTGAACCGTGCCGCTTTTAAACGCAATTTTTATTGTGTCTTTCACAGGCACAGCAGGCGCAGAGGCTTTGAACTCCCAGGCTTTTTCAATCGCTTCATTTATAACCGCTTCACATACAAACGGCCTTGCTGCATCGTGTATGGCTATTATATCTGAATTTGCACATAAAACGCCGTTTTTAACGCTTTCACACCTTGTTGCGCCGCCTTTCACAAGCTTGTATTTATTATTGTCTTTACGCAATATTTTTTCTATTTCATCGTAATTTTCGCCGGCTACCACAATAATTTCATCTGTGTATTTATTACTTGCAAATGCATGAAAACTGTGCTCAAAAACGGTTTTGCCGTTAAATATATGTAAAAGTTTATCAAAGCCCATTCTGCTTGAAGAGCCCGCTGCTACTATTATTGCACACACTGTTTTATTTAAAAACATTGTTTTCTCCTTATTGTATTGCGCAAAAATTTTAATTAAGGCACACATTTAATTATTGCTTTTTTTATTATTAATAAACAGCATTGTAAAAGTAATTACCGGTATACCGGGCAAATGCGGAATTATTGCACCTAACGCATTGCCAAATGGCAGAAAAACAAACACAATCACACTGCCAAACACCAATAATATTCTTAGCACATAATATAAAGCAACCATTGCGCTATTAGGTGCACTTTGCCATGATTTAAAAAAGCAAAGCATTGCCCCTGCACTGCATAGCAAGCCCACAGCACAAGCAATTTCATAATATACTATTTGTTTAAATATTCCCACAATTACACAAAGTAAAACACCTAGTATAAAATTTGATAATAATGCTATTGCCAAAAGTTTTTTATATGCCATTCATATTTCCTTTAAAATTTCTATACTTTCACACGCAATTTTTATGGCTTATGTATTAAGTTTTTGCCAAAATACTCACTCATAAACCTTAACAGGCCCTCTGTTTGCTCACAGCTTGTGGTTTCATAAGGCGAGTGCATTGCCAGCATTGCAGCGCCTATATCCGCGCATGGCACAGATAGCTGCATAGTGGATAAATTGCCAAGCGTGCTACCGCCTAAAACATCGGAGTTATTGTGGTAAATTTGATAAGGTATATCGGCATCATCACATATTTTGCGAACAGTTGCACCTGAAAATGCATCTGTTGTATATTTTTGGTTAGCAGAGTATTTTATTAAAATGCCTTTGCCCAAAACAGGGCGGTTTGTAATATCTGCTTTTTCCGGGTAATTTGGGTGCACTGCATGGCCGTTATCGGCAGATATCATAGTTGTATTTGCGTTTACCATTAGCATTTCTTCTTCGCTTTTGTTGCAAACTATTCCTATGCGGCGCAATGTATGCGCTAAAAATGTGGAAAGTGCGCCTTGTTTTGTGCCACTACCCACTTCTTCATTATCAAATATAACACTCATGCAAATTTTACTCTCATTTTTTGCATTTAACAGCGCTTTTATTGCACAAAAAGCACACTGTAAATCATCAAGGCGCGGCGCAGATAAAAACTCATCATTTGCCCCCCAAACTTTACCCTCTTGCCTACAGTATAAAAACAAGTCGCTATCTATAATAGCGCTTTCTTCTATGTTTAAGGCTTTTGCAATTATTGCATTTACCCCACCGCTTTTTGGCTTTAGCGCCAATAACGGTTGCAGCTCTTTTTGTACGCTAATATTCTTGCTACTGTCTTCGCCCCTACTCATATGAATGGCAAGGTTTGGTATTAACAGCAAATCTTTATCTATATTTACAAGCCTTTGTTCAAGTGCGCCGCTATTATTAATAATAACCCTGCCCGCAATTGAAAGCGCCCTATCAAACCAAGAATTTATTATCATACCGCCATATTTTTCTACATTTAGCGTTATATATATTTCTTCGCTTTCAATTTCAGGGTTTGCTTTAATTTTAAATGCGGGCGAATCGCTGTGGGCCGCAACTATATGCGCGCCGTCATATGGTTTTTCGGGCATAGTAAATGCAAGTATGCTTGAATTATTAGCTTTTGTATAATAGCTTTTGCCGTTTTCAATTTCCCACTTTTCATTTGCAAACAGCTGTAAAAACCCGTTTTCTACAAGCATATTTTCAATTTGCAAGCTTGCATGAAAAGCACTTGGGCTGTTTTTTATAAAACTTATAAGCTCTTTATTTATTATTATATTATTTTGCATAGTTAACTCCGATTTTAATAAATTTCCATATATATTCAGTATAAATTAGCGGCTGTGTTAATGTCAAGCAAATAGAAGAATTTTAGGAATTTATTAACATTATATTGCAATTTTCACTCAAACTAAAAGCGCAGTTATGATATTGCGTTTTTTATAGGGGCGTGGTATAATTATACTATTATTATATAATTAATTAGGTTTAATTGTAGCTTTAAACCTAAAAAAGGAGTTTTTATTATGATAGCTTTTGCAAAAAGCAAAATTAAAATAGGCTTTATAGCCTTGCTGATATTGGCCATGCTGTTGGCGTTGGTTGGTTGTGGCACCGAATTTTACACATCCACTAATTTTACAGTAACAGCAGATGTGCTTGAGTACCAATTTGATGTTGGCGAAGAAAATGCCACTATTAGCGTGATGCTGAATATATCAACGCTTACTGGAGCCGATAATCATGAAATTATATGGTATTCAGGCGATGTGAGCCAATATGATGACCTAATTGAACTTGAAACTGTAACGGTTGACATTTTTGAGAGCGGTGCGTTAAGCAGAGTTGTAGACACCAGCCAAGCGGGCACTACATATTATTACGTTAAAGCACAGGCCTATGACAATGAAAAACCGTACGATACTTTGAAAATAGAGTATGCAAACTCGCCTATTATAAAGGTAATTGTAGAGGACGCTCCAGAAAGTTCAACAGCAGGCGGCTCTGAAACAGGCGACGACACCGAGGCAAGTGGCACTGACGGTGACTCTGATGGCGGCACAGGTGGCGGCACTGACGGAGGCACTGATGGCGGCACTGACGGCGGCACAGGTGGCGGCACTGACGGAGGCACTGACGGCGGCACAGATGGCGGCACTGACGGTGGCAC
>CAYJEU010000021.1:0-29924 GCA_964369565.1 uncultured Bacteroides sp.
TTTTCAGCCTTGTAAAACCCAGCCAAAAAATCACCAACAAACTCGCCTTACTTCTTGCTGTGCGCCCTAGCCAACTGAGCTAATGGCGCATATATTTATTCTCACTCTCTAACTCGAGAGGATAATAACGCAGTATCATACATTCTTTAAAATCCAACTGTTTTTAGCCTTGTAAAACCCAGCTAAAAAATCACCAACAAACTTGCCTTACTTCTCGCTGTGCGCCCTAGCCAACTGAGCTAATGGCGCATGTATTTATCTTCACTCTCTATTGCGAGAGGATAATAGCGTGTTAATTTAAATTCTTTATAAACTAATATTACGCGACTACATTATTATAATATATTTTCAATAATAAGTAAAGATTTTATGGCGGTTTTTGATGTATTTATTTTTTCTTTTGCTCTAATTACTTTTTTAAAGAGCGCTGAAATTGCATGCGGATTATATGTGCAATATATTTATTTCGCATATGAGTTCATAATAAAATTTCAAAAAAATTCGTTGCCATTTTATTTTGATGAAACGTGAAAAAACAGTTATTCCTCGCTGTTAAAGGGTTCTTGCATAGCAAATGTTTGTGTTTTTTAGTGACTTTATACGGCTGTTGTGCTATACTATTTTATAGTAAACTTGAGTTTATTAAACAAGCCATCAAAAACTACAATTATATATTTTGCAAGGAAAACATAATATGTCAACATTAAAATGCGGTAATAAAATAGTACTTTTATGCTCTAAAGCTTTACGCTTTTTTGATGAGCGGTTAATAAGCCATGGCGAGCGCGTTGCTTATATTGCCACTAAAATAATGCAAGAGCTGGATGACAGTTCAAATTTCAGCCCTTCATCTATTTATCTCATGAGCATTTTCCATGATATTGGAGCGTATAAAACTGAGGATATAAACAACCTGTTGAAATTTGAAACAGCCGATGCAGACGAGCACTCTGTATACGGCTACCTTTTTCTTAAATATTTAACGCCAATAACAGATAATTGCGAGGCCGTTTTATATCACCACACGCCTGCCGCTTTATTAGACGATGTTGAGCCTATAGTAGCTGCATATTCACAGCTAATTAATTTAGCCGATAAAATTGATGTGGGTTATTTGAAAACCCATTCTTTCGAAAAACTTTATTATAGCATATCTAAATCTAAACATATTGAAGAAAAATACATGGATGCGTTCAAAAAAGCACTGGACAGCAATAAGTTAGATGAGGCCAGTTTTGCACAAGATTCCAAGCATTGGTCAGACAATATGGTGGATTCTCTAGACTTAAGCACAGACGATTTAATTAAGTATCTGAAAATGATAATTTATTCTATGGAGTTTAAAAGCCCTGTAACAATGCTTCATTCCGTTAACACAACCACTATAAGCGTGTTTTTGGGCCAGAAGTTAAATTTACCGCAAGAAACGCTTGAGAAACTTTATTACAGCGCACTGCTACATGATGTTGGCAAAATTGCCATACCTGAATCTATACTCGAATTTAAAGGCAAGTTAGACAGTGACAAAATGACAATTATGCGCACACACGCCTCTTATACTGAAGAAATACTAGAGGGCTTATTTGACCAAGATATAATAGATTATGCTGTTAACCATCACGAAAAGCTTGACGGTAGCGGCTACCCTAAGGGGCTTAGCGCAAAGCACCTTACTACCGAAATGCGCATTGTTGCTATAGCCGATATAACAAGCGCTTTAATTAGCCAAAGAAGTTATAAAGGAAAGTACGACTGGCAAAAAGCTGTTGGCATTTTAGAGGATATGGCAGCAAAAAACCAAATTGATGCACAAATAGTAAAGATAATAGCAGACAGCGAAACACAATTACAAAAAACGCTAGATGAAGTTTCACGCCCCGTTGAAGATGTATATACTGAAATTTTCACCGAATACGACAGATTATTAAAACAAATGAAATTACTGAAAACTAAACTTAAAGTTATTCAAAGCACTTAGCGTTATATCTTTATATATGAAAATCTGATTGCACTTTCATGCAATCAGATTTTTTGTTTCTATTTAACCCACAACATTGCTATGGCTGCTGCTTGCGCTTTGTTTTTCCCTAAACTCGGTAGTTGTCATATCATATTTACGCTTAAAACAAGTGCTGAAATAGTTTGGGTCTTGTATTCCTATCGCTGCGGCTATTTCATAGTTTTTCCAGCGCGTGGAAAGTAAAAGCATTTTACTGCGCTCTAAACGCAAATTCAAAATATAAGTACGGAATGTTGTTCTAAACAATTTTTTAAACAATTGACCAAAATAACCATCGCTAAAACCAAAAAGTTTTGCCATTGTTGCAAGGCTTAAATTTGGGTCTGCAATATGGTCGTGCAAATAATTTGCTATGCTTGTTTTATCAGCCTCTAATGTTTCACGCATCTCTTTGCGCGGCTGTGTGCTATATGACGATAATTGTATATTACTTTGATCGCCTTTTTGCAAATCTTTAACTTTTTGCAACACGTCAATTATATCTGTGCGGCTCAAAGGTTTAAGCACATATTCATCTGCGCCAACTTCAAGCGCTGAAACAGCATAATCTAAATACTCAAAGCCCGCTACTAAAACAATTTTCACATCCGGACAAAGCTGTTTTGCCCTTTTTGTAAAAGCTATACCGTCAAACTTTTTAATATTAATATCTGCTATAATAAAATCTACTTTACAGCTAGTTAAATATTTTATAGCTTGTAGCCCATCATTTGTGCTAATAACATTTTCTATTTGTAAAAATTCACTTTTTGCAAGCGTTGTAATTTCATTAACAACAATATCTTCCTCTTCTATAACAAGCAAGGTTTGCATATAATCACTCCATAGCATATTGCACAAAATTTATGCATTTTTCACAGTTTTGTGAAATTTGCAAAAATTTGTCGTACAACCGCATTTTTAAAACCAACATGCTAATGTGTAATTTTTTCGCAAATATGTTTGCTAAAAATTTAACATAATAACATCATTAATTTATTAAATAAATTGTACTATAAAACAGAGCAAACAGCAATATCAAAATTACATTTTTATTATCTTTGTGCATTTTGCACAAAGATGCTATACCTTTATGGTAAATTCACTAATCATTTTCTCTGTATTTTCTATTTCGCTTAACAGCATTTGCGCGCTCATCCTGAGTGCACCGTGCCCTAAAATTATCATTTGCTCTAAAGCGTCGCTACTCGCAACCCTCACCATGCTTGTTTTTGCTATTTTTTTTGTGATTTTTTCAATATACATATCAGCTGTTTCTGCTTCTTTTGTATAAACAACGTTTATATTATTTACTCTTTCGCTCGTTTCAACGCCATTTTTCACTTTATACGCATCAAAAACCACTATAATTTCAGCTTTGCTTAGCCCTTTATAATTGCAAAGCCTATCTATTAAATATTTCCTGGCACTTTCAAGGCTTTCTTGCGCCATTTTTTTAGTTACATCCCACGCAAAAATAATATTATAGCCATCCACAAGCAAATATTGCTCTTCACTTATATTTTTAACATATGTTTTTTTGCTTTCTTTATCTTCATTATTCTTTTTTGCCGGCTTTGTTTCAAAATTATTCCTTTGCTTAATTGGCCCATAAGTGCGCTCATAAATTTGCAAAAGCTCCTTATCGCTTGCAGGTTTGCCGCTTTGCTTCACAACTTTTATATTCTCATAATCTATATGCGCATTTTGCCTTCTTCGCTCTATATGCATATAATTTTGCGCCTCTTGCCACGGAACTGTATAGCCTGCACCATGTGTGCAAAAAACACTGTCGGCTGTGTTGCTTAAGTCTGCGTCTGCGTCGTATGCTATGCTTTGTATAATATCTTGCGCGTTTTTGCACTGTGCATAACTGTGGAAAACACATGTAAATTTCCCAAGCCCTTTTGTGTAAGCTGCCACATTCGCAAAATATTCCCCTGCGCCGCTCACAGGGACAAGCCCCGTTAAAATTGTTGTGTCATTTAAATTTAAAGGCGCGCTAATACTTGCGTTCATGCGCTGCAGGTCTGTCATAGCTTTGCCTGTGTGCTGAGTGGGTATTTGCAGTTTATAAGCATAATAAGGTTCTAGCAACACCGCTTTATTTTCGCTTTGCGCTGTTCTTAACGCTTGGCGCACAGCCCTGTAGGTAGCTTGCCTAAAGTCTCCGCCTTGGGTGTGCTTTAAGTGTGCAATTAAACCTACAACTGTTATTTTTATATCTGTTATAGCTGAACCCGTTAAAGCACCTATATGCTCTTTTTCACGCAAATGCGTTAAAATTAACTGCATATAGCGCATATCCTGCGCACTTTTAAGCTCACCTTCTTCTAAAACGATGCCGGTGCCTTGCTTTAGCGGTTCTAATTTTAAATAAACCTCTGCATAATGGCGAAGCGGCTCAAAATGGCCAACACCAAAAACCGGTTTGCTAATTGTTTCCTTATAAATTATTTTGCCGCTTTCAAAACTAATATTCATATTAAAGCGCTGTTTTAGCCTTGTTTGCAAAACTTCAAGCCCAACTTCCCCCATAACGCTTATTGTAATTTCTTGTGTAATATCGCTATATTCAACATGCAAATCGGGCTCTTCTTGCTCTAATTCTTTAAATGCTTCAAATACTTTTGCACTTGGTATATCGTTTTGATACACAACTTTGTAAGTAAAAACAGGCTCGATAGCATTAGCTTTACATGGAACAAAACTTCCAAAACCTTGCCCTATTCTTGTGTGAGTAAGCCCGGTTACGGCGCAAATCATACCTGCGCTCGCACATTTCACCACTTCATATTTCGCGCCTGTATATAGCCGCAGCTCGTTTATTTTCTGGGCATTTTCTTCATTAGAAAGCTGCTGTTTAACCTGTAAACTTCCACCTGTGATTTTCAAATGGGTTAAGCGCACACCGTTTTCGTCATTGTTAATTTTATAAACATACGCGCCAAAATCCGCATCAAAAACAGGAGGTTTCACAAAAGCGCGCAAACCCCCTAAAAACTGTTCTATTTTGTTAAATTTAAGCGCAGAGCCAAAATAGCAAGGGAAAATATTCCTCTCATTAATGGCTCTTGCTATATTCTCTTTGCTAATTTTACCGCTGTGCAAAAAGTCGTTCATTAAATTTTCATCGCACAAAGCAAGCTGCTCGGCAATGTCACCACTTATGTCTTCACTAATATTCACATTTGTAAAGTCGACACAATTTTCGCTGCACTGTGCTTTCAATTCAAGCAATAATTTTTGTGTGCTTTCGCTCATTAAATCTACTTTATTAAAAAACACGAATGTTGGCACTTTACTTTTTTGCAATAAATTCCATAAAGTTAATGTGTGGCTTTGAACACCCTCGCTTGCGCTTATAACAAGCACCGCATAATCCATAACCGCTATCGCGCGCTGTGTTTGCGCCACAAAATCCACATGCCCGGGTGTATCCAGCAGTGTAATTTGCATGTCGTCCAGCGGTAGAATTGCCTGCTTTGCAACAATGGTAATTCCACGTTTGCGCTCTATTTCATCGCTATCGAGCACTGTATCGCGGCTATCTACCCTGCCGGCTTTTCTAATTGCACCGGCAGTGTAAAGTAACGCTTCGCTCAAAGTGGTTTTGCCTGCGTCCACATGCGCCAAAACGCCAATAGTTAAATAGTGCAAAACATCACCATCTTTTTATTTCTCTTTTGTTGCAACGTCATTTATCACTTGTGTAATAAATTCATCTACTGTTTTAACGCCGCCTTTTTCCTCTTTCCTTGCACGCACCGAAACAGTTGCGCTCTCAGCTTCGTTTGCGCCCACAACAAGCATATAAGGTATTTTTTCAAGTTGCGCTTCACGAATTTTATAGCCCATTTTCTCACTGCGATAATCTGCACTGGCACGAACGCCCGCCGCACTTAATTTTTGAACAATTTCTTTAGCATATTCATGTTGGCCCTCGCCAATGGGGATAATTCTCGCTTGCTCGGGGCTTAGCCACACAGGCAATGCACCTGCATAATGCTCGAGCAAAAGGGCAATTGTGCGCTCATAGCAGCCCAATGAAGTGCGATGAATAATATAAGGGTGCACATTATTGCCGTTTTTATCAACATAAGTCATGCCGAATTGCTCTGCGAGGTATGGGTCAATTTGCACGGTTATAAGCGTGTCTTCTTTGCCGTAAACATTCTTAATTTGAATATCTAATTTCGGGCCGTAGAATGCGGCTTCACCGTCGGCTTCAGTGAACTTAATATCCAATTTATTAAGCATATCGCGCATTATATTTTGCGTGTTTTCCCAAACGTCTTTTGTGCCTATATATTTTTCCTTATCGTTTTCGTCCCACTTTGAAAGGCGGTAAGTTAGCTTATCAAAAAGGCCGATATCCTGCATAACTTCTTTCGCAAGTTTCACGCAGTTTGCAAATTCTTCCTCTAATTGCTCGGGCGTTAAAATTAAATGCCCCTCGCTTATTGTGAACTGCCTTAGGCGTATTAGCCCGTGCATTTCGCCGCTTGCTTCGTTTCTGAAAAGCGTGCTTGTTTCACCGTAGCGTATTGGCAATTCCCTATAAGAGCGCTTTTGGTTGAGGTAAATTTGATATTGGAACGGGCATGTCATAGGCCTTAGGGCAAAGCATTCTGCGTTTTCATCTTCAGCATCGCCCAAAACAAACATACCGTCACGATAGTGCTGCCAGTGGCCGCTTATTTTATATAAATCACTCTTTGCCATAAGTGGTGTGCGTGTTGAAACATAGCCGTATTCGTTCTCCTCTTTATCTTCTATATAACGGTTAAGAATTTGAAACAGCTTTGCGCCCTTTGGCATTAAAAGAGGTAGTCCTTGGCCTATTAGCTCCGACGTTGTAAAAAAGCCAAGTTCACGCCCTATTTTGTTATGGTCGCGCTTTTTGCTCTCCTCAACCGCTAATAGATATTCTTCAAGTTGCGACGCTTTAGGGTAAGCTGTGCCATACACGCGCGCTAGGGTGTCTTTTTGGGCGTCTCCGCGCCAGTATGCGCCTGTTGCACTTGTTAGCTTAACAGCTTTTATAATGCTTGTATCAAGCAAATGCGGGCCTGCACAAAGGTCGGTAAAATCGCCTTGTGTGTAAAAAGACAGCTGCGAGCCTTTTTGCAAAAGCTCGTCTATAAGCTCTAATTTAAACGGTTCGTCTTTCATAAGCTCATTCGCTTTTTCTGCGCTTAATATTTCACATACAGGTTTTAAGCCTTGCTTTGCAATTGCTTTCATCTCGGCTTCTATTTTTAGCAAATCTTCGTTTGTGAAAGGGTTTTCAGTTTTAAAATCGTAGTAAAAGCCGTTATCAATTGCAGGGCCTATGGCAAGCTTTGCGCTTGGGTAAAGCTTTTTAACCGCTTGCGCTAAAATATGGCTTGCTGTATGCCAAAAAGCTTTGCGCCCGTCTTCGTCATCAAATGTTAGAATTTCAAGGCTGCAATCCTCGTTTAAAACAGTGCGCAAATCGCATACTTTACCGTTAATTTTTGCCGCAAGGGCGTTTCTAAAAAGCCCCATGCTAAGCTCTTTTGTAAAATCTGCAACGCTTATTCCTTTTTCGCAGTTTCTAACTTCATTGTTTTTCAGCGTAATATTTAACATATTTTCCTCCGTATTCTGCGGCATTTACCGCATAAATATTAATTAACTATTATGGGCACAGCAATGTGTGCTTGAAAAATAAAAAGCCCACCCCATAAAGGCGTTAGCCTTAATGGGGTGAGCTGTATTAGCCCACGGTTCCACCCAATTGCACAAATTTGTGCCACTCGTTTACGCTAAGCGGTGCTATTTTTCACGCTAAGCGCTAAAGCTGTAACGTGCTTTAAACGGCAAAAGTTGTAACCCTTTTGCAACTCAGCAATGGTAATGTATTATGCCGGCAAAACCGCTTTCAGCTCGGCAATGCCGCGCGGTTCTCTCTTATACCTTTTAAAAACACATATTGTTTGCTTCAAAGTATTTTATCTTTTAATTATTTTATATCAATTTAAGAAAAATGTCAATGTAAAAATTTTCATCTTATTTAATTACGGTATGAAAAAGCTAATTTTCAAATATCGAAATGAAAAAGCTAATTTTCAAATATCGAATTAATATGAAAATTTGTTTTTTTGCGTTTAAGCTATGTATGCAGTTTTTACAAAAAGCATGTGTGCTAACACTTAAATTGAATTTTGCATACTATAAATTGAAAGCGGTAGAACTATATAATTTTTGCATTAAATATTATTATAGTTTTACTAATTTCAGCGAGGTTTAACTTTGTGATAAACTATAACAATTGCGGCGGAAAGGTATATTATGTTTTTTTTCAAAACCAGCCCACCATACCCGGGAACACCTTTAATGGTAGGCTCTTACGGGAGCGAAGTTGCCAGAGTTCAGAAGTATTTAAACGCATTAAGCAAGGTTGAGTACCCCGTGCTTGGGACAATAAGCGTAGACGGCAGATATGGCAGCGACACCGAAAAAACCGTTACGCTTTACCAAACATTAAGCAATTTAACGCCCGACGGCATTGTTGGCGAAGACACTTGGGACACTTTAGTTGACGATTACAACAGCAAAATAGGCGGCAGCGCAGACACTTACCCCGGAATACCTCTTAGCAGCGGCATGAGCGGGCAAGATGTTACACATATGCAAAATTATTTGAATGCGCTTGCAAAAAACCCATATACGGCAATTGAAGAGCTAAATGTGGACGGAACTTTTGGCGATGGCACACAAAACAGCACCATATTAATGCAAATGCAATTCGCCCTTAAAAACGACGGTATTATAGGCGAGAATACATGGGATAAAATTGTGCAATTACAAAGCCGCAAAGAGCATGTTATAACACAGTACCCGGGCTATTACATCTCGGTTGGCGCAAGCGGTAATGAAGTGCGTTTTATTCAAAGCTACTGCAATTCAAACAGGGGCATAAGCCTAACAATAAACGGCGAATATGGGCAAGAAACGCAAAGTGCGGTTATCACCATTCAAGAAAAGAACAATTTGAAAGCAGACGGCATTGTAGGCAGTTTAACGTGGAGTGTTCTTGTTAAGGAGTTTAACGAGAGCTTGTAAAGCATGGTTTTTTGTTAACCGAGTTTATGGCGTTTTGCATTGAACGCACAAAGAGGTGTGCTTTTGCGCATTAAGGTATGTTTTTGCTGCACAGGTTGCTTTGTGCACGCAAAAAAAAGGGAGCTGTAAAACAGCTCCCTTAGTTTACGAAATTGCCCTAAAGTTATATTCCGTAGCTTTTAGAGGAAGAAAAATTAAGCTTCTTCTCTCATTTTAGCAAAGCATTCACTGCAGTAAACCGGGCGATCTTCGCGAGGTTTGAAAGGAATGCGTGCTTCTTGGCCGCAAGATGCGCACTCTGCTGTGTGCATTTCACGAGCGCCGCGAACTGCATTTTTGCGAGCGTCACGGCAAGTTTTGCAGCGTTGGGGCTCATTTTCAAAGCCACGGCTTGCGTAAAATTCTTGCTCGCCGGCTGTGAAAGTGAATTCGTTTCCACAATCTTTGCATACTAGTGTTCTGTCTTCGTACATTGTTTTTTCTCCTATCGGAAATAAAGATTTTTGCCCGCGGAAGGATTTAAACCGACACCTTTGATCTTGGACCAACGCTCTGTTTTAAGCTACTTGGGGCATATATAATGGCACACAAGGTGCCAAAAAACTAAGATGGTTGCCGTTTAGCGCAGTTTAGCTCTTATGCGCTGAAGGGCGTTATCTACCGATTTTTCGGTAATATTCAGGCGGCTTGCTATTAAAGAATAACTTGCGCCGTCAAGAAAAGCAAACAGCACATTTTTTTCAAGCTGAGATAGCTTATTATTTATATGCTTTATGGCTGTGTTGTAGCTTTCACTTTTTATAACTACATCCTCGGCCGATTGCTCATTAATATTCTCATTTGTTTCTGTAAGGGGCACGGCTGTGTTTAACGCCATGTGTTTTTTCCTGTTTGCACTTCTAAGCGCAGAAACTGCCGCATTTTCAATGCACGCGCAGGCATAAGTTGAAAAGCTAGCGCCTTTTTCATCATTATAGGAAATTATGGCACGAAAGAGCGCCATCATACATTCTTGCGCTATATCTTCATATTCAAGGCCCGGGCTCACGCATTTCGCCGCCGACGCCTTAATATTTGGCGTAAAAGCCGCCATCAAAAAAGATAAAGCTTTCTCATCGCCGCTTTTTGCCAGGCTTATTTTCTTACTCATTTCACTTTGCATATTTGCCGCCTTAAAAATGCTTACACCTAAGTTTACTCTAATATTAACATAAAGTCAAGTTTTCTTTTTGCAAACATTGCTTTTTGTTTAATTTGTACAAGCTATATTCATATAATATGGAAAAATACCCCATATAACAAGCATCATGCTACATATTAGCTTAAGTATTTATAGAATTTACCGCTCTTTAGCGCATAACCGTTAGGGAATAATATGAACCCGTTTTTTATTTAGCCAAAAGCCCGAAAACTGCGGCATTGCACCTCGTAAGGCGATAGCCTTAGCGGCAAAAGTAAAGCTTGCTTTTAATCGGTAACATTCCTAATCCATTTACCCGAGCGTATTCTCAGCAGCGATAGCACCGCTTTTATGGGGCTATCTAATTTCAGGCAAGCGTAAACAAAAGGCACCGGCACGCCTATTATAAGCCCAAATAAAACGCCTGCAGGTAAGCTTACAAGCCAAAGGGCGCCGCAATCTATTGCAAAGGAAACTTTTGTATCGCCGCCGCCACGAAGTATGCCTATAATGCATGTTACGTCTATACCTATAACCAATTGTAGCAGCGCCATAATGCCGGTAATAGATAAAGCGGCATCGTAAGTTGCTTGTGTTATATTGTAAAAACTTAAAAATGGGTAGCGCAACACTAAAATAAGCATACAGTTCCAAAGCCCCATAACAAAAGACAAAACAAGCAAGCTGTTTGCTATTTTTTTCGCTTTTTCAATATTGCCCTCGCCTATTGTTTTACCCGTTAAAACCGCAGCGGCATTGCCAACGCCAATTATGCCAACAAACGCAAGCTGGTTTAAAATTCCGGCTATGCTGTTAGCGGCAACAAAAACGCTGCCTATGCGCCCAATAATTGCTGTTGTCATGGAAAAACCCACGCCCCAAAGCACCTCGTTGCCCACAACGGGAAGCGAGTGCTTTATATAGCTGTTTACAACGCTTAAATTAATTTTAAGGCAGTGATGCAATTTGAATTTCACTCGTTTTTCAGCTACATACATATAAATAATTACAAGAAATAATTCGCTGCAACGCGCTAAAATTGTGCCAACAGCCGCGCCGCGAACACCCATTTGCGGCGCACCGAAAGCGCCGAAAATAAATGTGTAGTTAAAAAACACATTCACAAAAAAGCTAACTATATAAATGCCTGTGGATAAAAACACTTGCTCTACCGCGCGAAGGCTTGTCATATAGTTATTAGCGAGTGCAAAAGGTATATATGAAAAAGCAACTAGGCCTAAATAAGATGCCGCCGCCTCAACAATTTCTTGCTCGCCTGAAAAAAAGCTCATTATTTGTGCCGGGAACAAAAGGCAAGATATTGTTATAAAGCTTGCAACCAAAAACACAAGCTGCATACTCATGCGCATAACATTTTTTATGCTTTGCATATCTTTTTTGCCCCAGTATTGTGCAATTAAAACGCCACCACCACTTGAAAAACCAAAGCAAATAGCCATTAAAATTGAAAAGGGCTGTGTGCCTAAATTTGCCGCTGAAATTGCAGTATCGCCAAGGCTGCCAAGCATAACGCTATCGGCAACATTAACGCTGAAACCTATCATGTTTTGCAATGCAATGGGTATTGCAATTGCAAAAACAGTTTTTATAAACACTTTATCGTATATAAAATTATTCTTTATTTTTTCTCTCATTATTCACCTATTAATAAATTTGTGCAATAAAATTGCTATTTATGCCCTGCTTTTTAACAACTTTTTTATTGCACCTTTAGGCCAAAGCAAGCTAAATTTTAGCCGCTTATTGTTTGCGCTTTTGGCTCTTTCATTGTTAAAGCTATGCGCTTTTTAGCCATATCTACGCTTATAACCCACACTTCGTGAACATCGCCCACTTTTAAAACTTCGCTCGGGTGCTTAATATACCTATCGCATATTTGGCTTATGTGCACAAGGCCGTCTTGGTGCACGCCTATATCCACAAATGCGCCGAAATCTATAACATTGCGCACTGTTCCCGTTAATTGCATACCTGCTTTTAAGTCTTTCATATCCATAACATCTGTGCGCAAAAGCGGTTTTGGCAAGTTATCACGCATGTCCCTGCCCGGGCGCAAAATTTCGTCTATCATATCCAAAAGCGTTGGCTCACCAACACCTATTTGTGCGCACAAATTAGCAAACCCTTGCTTTTGCGCTTGCTCTTTTAAGCTCGCAACATTTTGCGTGCCAATATCCTGTATGCTATAGCCGCAAAGTTCTAACAACTTTTGCGCCGCATCATAGCTTTCAGGGTGCACCGCTGTTGTGTCTAATTTATTTTTTGCATTTGGCACACGCAAGAAACCTGCACACTGCATATATGCTTTCGGCCCAAGTTTTGGCACTTTTAAAAGCTGTTTGCGGCTTTTAAACTCGCCATTCTCCTCACGGTAAGTTATAACGTTTTTTGCTGTTGCCGCGCTCATTCCAGCAACCCTCAAAAGCAGTGGAGCGCTTGCTGTGTTTAAATCCACGCCAACGGTGTTAACGCAGTATTCAACAACGCCGTCTAATGCGCCGCTCAATTGCGCCGGTGGCATATCGTGCTGATACTGCCCCACACCAACGGCTTTTGGGTCTATTTTAACAAGCTCTGCCAAAGGGTCTTGCAAGCGGCGCGCAATGCTAACGGCACTGCGCAAATTAACGTCGAACTCGGGGAACTCTTGCGCTGCCAGCTTACTTGCCGAGTAAACGCTCGCGCCTGCCTCGTTAACAACCATATATTGCACATCTGCATCTATTTCTTTTAAAACTTGTGCTGTGAAAATTTCCGTTTCTTTGCTTGCCGTGCCATTGCCTATTGCTATAATTTCAACTTTGTGTTTTTTAATAAGCTCTTTAACTTTTTGGCTCGCCTCTTGCACCCTTTTAAACTCCGGCACCGGGAAAATAACAGCGGTATCAAGCACTTTTCCTGTGCCGTCTACAACAGCTGTTTTACAGCCCATTCTATAGCCGGGGTCTAGCCCCAATGCTATTTTGCCCTTTATCGGCGGCGCTAAAAGCAACTGCTCTAAGTTTTTGCTAAACACTTTTATTGCGCCCTCGCAAGCCTTTTGTGTTAATTCACTGCGCATTTCTCGCTCTAGGCTTGGCTCTATAAGGCGGCTAAAGCTATCTTGCGCCGCATTTTTTACTATTTGCGCACACTCGCTTTCGTTTTTAACATAGCGCTTGCAAATCATTTCATATGCTCTTTGCTCGTCAACGCTAACATCTACTTTTAAAAAGCCCTCACGCTCGCCTCTGTCTATAGCTAAAATGCGGTGGCCCGCCATTTTGGAGAGCTGCTCGCTAAACTCGTAATAGCCGCTGTAAACACTATCTTCATCGGGCTTTGCCGCTTTGCTTTGCACTGCACTTGTAGCTTTATACAGGCTGCGAAGCGTTGCCCTAATGTCGGCATCGTCGCTTATTGCCTCAGCTATAATATCACAGGCGCCTGCAAGCGCTTTTTCTTCGTTTTCAACTTCTTTTTCCTCGCTTACGAAAGCTTTTGCCATTTCACTTGGCACATCGCCCTCGTTTTGCTCTAAAATCGCATCTGCAAGCGGCTGTAAACCTTTAGCTTTCGCAACGCTCGCCCTTGTTTTACGTTTTGGCTTATATGGGCGGTAAATATCTTCAAGCTCTGCCATTGTTTTTGCTTTTTCAATTGACGCCTCAAGTTCGCTTGTCATTGCGCCTTGCTCTGTTATTGTGTTTACCACCGTTTGCTTTTGCTCGTCTAATTTACGAAGGTAAATAAGCCTTTCAGACATATCGCGCAGGGTTTGGTCGTCCATGCTGCCTGTAACTTCTTTGCGGTAGCGCGCAATAAAAGGTATTGTGTTGCCCTCGTCTATAAGGGCAATGGTATCCTCAACATGTTTTTCATTAAGTTTAAATTCTAAAGCCAAGGCTTTTGCGTAATTTGTCATTTGTAAAGCTCCGTTCTAATTTATATATTTTCAAATTATTAATTTTTGTTTAGCACTCTTAATTATGCTGAAAAATTTCATTCTTTTCCTTTGGAAATAAGCTGAACACTTTTCGCTTTTCGTTTACTGTAAAGCATATTAAGCAAAACATATAAAGCAAAAATTATAAGCGCTGCAATTGTAATGCTTAGCGAAGTACTAAAGCCTTGCGTTTCATAATTGAACACAATATCGTTATAACCCTCTTCACATTTAATTGCCATCATCCCGTTTGAAACGTTCTCTATTTCTACTTCCTGCCCGTTCACCTGTGCGCTAAAGCCCTCTTCAAAGGGCACTGCAAAAAACACAAGCGATGCTTTATTCAAAGTTATGTCACAGCTGAAGCCCTCGCTGCTTGCCTCAAAATTTTGCACGGCATTATCGCCCAGCTTTTGCATATCTTTTACATAATTGTCGTAATCAATATTCTGTTTATCCGCATCAGATACCTGCGTTATTATATTGCCGTATTTAATAATTTGCTCTTCGCTTAGCACTAATGCGCGAACTAAAATATTCGGCTTAATACTATCGTTCAAATCATCAAAAGCATCGTGCTCTATATATTTATCATAGGCAAAACCCATGCCGTAATAATTTGTGTTTTCATAAATATTATAACTGCCGCTTTCAAACGCAAACTCATACCCATAATCTGCAACTTCTTCATCAAATGTCTGTGTTTTTTCATTTGGCACCATAATATACTTAACGCCCAAAAGCCCACGCAAGGCATATTTATCGTGCTCGGGCTTACTGCTTACATCACGCTTAACGTCTACCGAGGGGTAAAACTCCATAATAGAGGGTGTTACAACGCTGTTAAAAAACTGCAAGTTTGACGTTTTTGCCCAAAGGCCTATATTATCTTGAGCTTCATAGCTATCTGTGCGGTAAAACTGCTCGCTTTGCGGCCAGTTAATTTGCGCCGCACTGATATAGGTGTCTTGCCTATAGTCTTTATCGCCGTTAATTTGCGGGAATTTGCCAAGCGCTATATGTGTTGCGCTGTAAACTGCGCTGTAGGATAAAATTAGCACTAGCACTAAATTTATAAAGCTTTTTTTGCCCATTTTAAAATGTGCTGCCGCATAAAAGAGCAATAGTGCAAGCATTGCCATTGCCCATAAAAGCCAAAATTGCTGTGGTTTATTTGCCGTTCCTATTTGCCAAACGCCGTCAATTTCAGTGGGCACAAGGCCAAAAATTGCAATTAAGCCTGTGAAAAGCATTGTTTTTAATATGGCGCCTTTTAAGTCGTAAACCCTAAATTTTTTCGGCTTAATTGCGTCTTGCAAAACAGGCATTGTCACAGCGCACATAATTAAAATAGGCATATAAAACCATCTTGCATAGTAGCTTGAGTTAAACATGTAAAATGCACTGTTTAAAATTGGCACCATCGCCATTATAAAGCAAGCGCTAAGTATTATGCTAAACGCTCTTTTTTTCCTTTTAGCCATAAATGCAATTGCGCCCGAAGCGCTTACAATTGGCAAAAACGCCGACATACTGGTCCATTTAATAACGCCCTCTGTGTAAATGGAGGGTATATAGGCAGGGTCTGGCGGCATGAAAATAGAAGTGAATATAGCAAAGTACTGCTGAACGCTGTAATACATAATCATTCCAAAGCCGCTTGCAACATTTACAGTGCGCGGGTTATTTTGCAAGCTTAATGCCGCCGGCAATAAGAACAAGCACCCCATGGCAACGCCTAAAAGCGATTCAAACGCTAAAGTTAAAAATTCTTTTACGCTTATTTTATACTCTTTAGTTATAACTTTCACGATGAAATAAATGAAGAGAAATATTATTTGCCCTGCAAAGAAAAAGTAATTATTTAATAAATTTATAGCAACACAAAAAGCAAAAAACGCTTTTTTCTTATCTATAACAAAGCTGTCGAGCGCAGCGAGCATAAAGGGAAAAAGCACTGCGCAATCTACAAAATGGTTGAAGAATATATTGTAGATATTAAAACCGCAAAACGCATATAAACAAGCGCCCGCAATTGCAATTTGCATATTATTTGTATAGCGCTTTAAATATGCATAAGCGCCAACGCCCATAACACCAAATTTGAATATTAGCATGGGCACCATCATATAAGCCGCCCAAGACGCCGGAAAAAGCGCACTTAGCCAAAAGAAAGGCGAGCCGAGCAAATAAAACGAATATGTGTTGATTATAGAGCCGCCTAAATCGGAATGCCAACTATACTGGCCACTTTGCGTTTTAACAAAATCGTTAACATAAGTGTAAAACGGTATTTGCTGGCTGTTGAAATCTCCGGCAAACAGGAAAAACCCCTTATCGATAATTAAAAAGGGAATAAAAAAAACAAATGCTGTTAGGGCGCAATAAATAAAGGTTAAAGCATAGCCACTTAATTTATATTTTTTATTTTGTAAACTCATAAAAAGCTACCTCAAAAACAAAAGTGTACAATTTATAATTATATAACAAATTAAGGAAAAGCACAACTGAAATTTATTTTGCACGCCAATAAAGCGCGCATATAATGCTTGCAAAAACGCAAAAAGGCTTTCTTTTAAGAAAGCCTTTTATAAAAACTATCTAATTTGCACAATAAAAGAATATACTATATATTTTTATTTATTATGCAACTACCAAAGCGCACGCTTTAAGAAAACCGCTAAAACTTTAAGTTTAATTTCGCAAAGCGGCAATTGCGCACATTTACAATTTCAAGTTAAATATTAAGACATAAGTGTTGCGTTAACGCCAATTTCATTTACCCAAGCCGCACTGCCTTTATCAACAAGTATTTCGCCTGTTCTCGTATTCATGTAGAAAATAAACGAATTACCGCCATTTCCCACCTCTTGCGCCGCCGCAGATTGTGGGCTTTGTATCAAATCGTCGTCAAGCACACCATTTTCATCTGCCCAACCCATAATTTGCGCAATGCTATTTTGCAATGGCACATCTTTTCTATTGTTGTCTATACCGGTTGGCAAACCTGTGGTTGCATCTTCGGTTGCAACGCCAACATGCATGTTTAAATTATCGTTATTGCCTGTTGAATAGCCCCATTTGAACACAAACCAGTTAAAATCATTCGTGTGTGTACCCACGCTTAAATCTGTAACGGCAACCGTGCAAGCGCGCATATAATTTGCTGCAACTTGTAAGTCGTTGCTTTGGCGCGAACGCTCAACATACCTAATATATTGCGGCGCTAAAACTGTTGCCAAAATTGCTATAACCGCCACTACAATTATCAATTCAACTAATGTAAAACCTTTATTATTCTTTTTCATTTTGCACCTAATTTCTAAAAAATATTTTATAATTTTATTATATCATTATTTTCAATAAATATCTATGCTATGGCACAAAAAAAAGAACTTTCGAAACGAAAGTTCTTTTTGCAAAACAATTTAGCGTTTTGAGAATTGAGGCGCTCTACGTGCAGCTTTAAGACCGTATTTCTTACGCTCTTTCATGCGTGGGTCACGAGTTAAGAAGCCTGCTTTTTTAAGTGTAGCACGCAATGTTTCATCGTAAACTAAAAGCGCTCTTGAAAGCCCGTGGCGAATTGCACCTGCTTGGCCTGATACGCCGCCGCCGTTAACGCGCACAACGATGTCGAATTTGCCATCTGTGCTTGTTGCGTTAAGTGGTTGACGAACTATTAATTTTAATGTTTCAAGGCCGAAGAAATCGTCTATATCTCTATCGTTAATAGTAATTTTGCCGCTGCCGTTGTACACGCGAACACGGGCAACAGAACTTTTACGGCGACCTGTGCCGTAATAATATGTTTTTGTTTCGTACATTTTAATTTTGCCTCCCGTTATAATGTGTAAACTTCAGGTTTTTGCGCTGCATTAGCATGTTCTGCGCCTTTGTAAACGCGTAAACGCCTAAGTGCACCGGCGCCCAATACATTGCCCGGCAACATGCCTTTAACGGCAAGTGTCATAGCTTTGTCTGATTTTTCAGCCATAAGTGTGCGGTATTTAACGGCTTTCATGCCGCCAATCCAGCCACTGTGGTGATAATAGAATTTTTTATCAAGTTTGCTACCTGTTAAAACAGCTTTATCGCAATTGATAATAATAACATGGTCGCCGCAATCTACATTTGGCGTAAATGTTACTTTGTTTTTACCGCGCAATAAAACAGCGGCTTTAGCAGCGGTGCGGCCAAGCGGTTTGCCTGCAGCATCGATGATATACCACTTGCGTTCTACCTTACCCGGTTTTGCAAGAGTTGTGCTCATTGTAATCCTCCTATACAGTAAATGTGCGTAATGCACCTGCCAATATGCACTATGCATACAGGCGCATTAATGATTATACTGCATGTTCACAGCAATGTCAATATGTTTTTTCCATTTTTTTAATTTGTGTTTTGAAAGGTCTCGTTTGCTCTATAATGCTCTCATTTACTCTTGTTTGCTCATTGTTGAAATTCATTTTTTTGTATAAGTTTTTCAAATTACAAGAGAACGCCATTAGAAAAAGCTTTTTAGGCATAGCCTAAGTAAACAGCGGCTTCTTTAAAGGCAAGCCAAAAAGAGCTGTTACGAAACAGCCCTTTTTCGGCTAAGCATTATTCAAAATCGGGTATAAAATCGTCTTCCATATCTTCGGGCACATATTTTCCGCTTTTAATGCGCTGTTTAACACATTGGTTCAAAAGGTATTCTATTTGCCCGTTTACGCTTCTGAAATCATCGTTTGCCCAACTGGCAAGCGCATTATAAAGCGGCGCTGAAAGGCGAAGGGGTATTTGCTTTTTTTCTTTTGGTGCCATATTAGTATAAGCTCCCTGTATTTACAACGGGCTGGGAATCTTTATTTGCGCAAAGTACAACAAGCAAGTTAGAAACCATAGCCGCTTTGCGCTCTTCGTCTAATTGAATACTCTCGTTTTCTTCAAGGCGAGAAAGTGCCATTTCAACCATGCCCACAGCGCCGTCAACAATAAGTTTTTTCGCATCTATTAAAGCCGCCGCTTGTTGGCGCTGAAGCATTGCCGCCGCAATTTCCTGCGCATAGGCAAGGTATGTTATTTTTGTTTCTATAATCTCTATGCCTGCTATATCAACTTTTGTTTGAATTTCCTCTTTAATGCGCTGTGCAACAACATCGCTCGAGCCACGCAGCGAGCCTTCGTCGGGTGCACCGTCGCCTGTGGTGTCTACGCCTTGCGCTACATCGTAAGGGTAAAGGCGCACAACATTGCGAAGGGATGCGTCGCATTGCAGCGATAAAAACTCCTTGTAGTTATCCACATCGAAAACAGCTTTTGCGGTATCTGTAATGCGCCATATAACCGCAATTGAAATTTCTACGGGGTTGCCGAGGTAGTCGTTTATTTTTTGGCGGTTGTTGCTTAATGTCATCTCTTTAAGCGATATTTTTTTATTAGTAATAGGAACGCTTACATTCATTTCGCCAAGGGAGCTCGCTTTAATAAACGGGTTAGCACCGCCGCTGCGTGTTGTAACATCGCCGCTTTGGCGAAGCTTTGTTTCGCTTGCCGGGTTAACCGCCGAGCAAAATGGGTTTACAAAGAATATGCCCTCGCTTTTAAGCGTGCCTATGTATTTACCGAAAAGTGTAAGCGCCAGCGCCTCTTGTGGGTTAAGCACTTTAATGCCTAAAAGCAATATCCACGCTAAAGATACATATATAATTGCAATTACAAATAAAAACCAGCTTATTGCGCCAAATGAACCCATTGCCGAGTATACAATTAAAACAATTGCCGCTATATAACCTAAAATTATTCCAATTAAAACCGCTAAGCCGTTTGCCGCATTTAAAATTCTTTCTTTCATAACTTTCACACTTTCTTTTAAGGCTTTCGCCTGTTAATATGATATCATTATAATATCATAATGATTAAATGTCAATAGTTTTTAAAAAAAATTTTAGCGCATATAAAGCAAAACATCTTTTGGGCAAACCCAAAAGCTTATTCGAAACTTGCAATTGAACAAAGCAATTATATAAAGCACAATTTACTAAACTGTGCAAAAAGCACGATAAAAAAGCCGACGCAGCAAAAAGCACAATAAAAAGCCGACGCAGAGTTTTAGCTCATTTGCGTCGGCTTTACTGTTTTATTTATTTTTCATCTTAAAGCAAAAAATATGAAAAGCAAAACTCTATTTATATTCCGCTTTTAATACAACAACACTGCGCTCGCTTATTGTAAACGAGTTTTCGTTTACATCAACATCATTGGCATTTTTATCTGTTGCAATTTTAGCGCTCCAATACATATCGAGTGGCAGCTTAGGTAAATTTATGCTTAGGCTCTCCCAATAGGAGTTCATTGCAATATAAATAATATCTGCACTTTTATCTTTCTCTTTACCTGTAAACATAGCGCCCACATATCTATCGTGGGGGTTAAAATGCGCCTCGTATGCATTTACCCCATGAAAACTTATATCGTTAAAGCCGTGTGTGCCGTTGCTTACATTTGCGCGCAAAACTCTGTGCTGTTTTCTGAACGCTATCAGGCTTTTAAAGAACTCGAAAAAGCTGCGATTTTTTTCAAGATAAGACCAATCTATCCATGAAATTTCGTTATCTTGGCAGTAGGCGTTGTTATTGCCAAACTGTGTATTTAAAAATTCGTCGCCTGCCAAAAACATGGGTATGCCGCGGCTGCAAAGTAAAATTGTTGCCGCATTCTTCATCATTTTTAGGCGCAAAGCTTTTATGCCCTCATCGCTTGTTTCGCCCTCTGCGCCACAGTTCCAGCTGCTATTATCGTTTGCGCCGTCTGTGTTGTTCCAGCCGTTTGCCAAATTGTGTTTATCGTTATAGCAGTATAAATCGTATAGCGTGAAGCCGTCGTGGCATGTGATAAAGTTTACGCTCGCCGCGCTTCTGTGGGTAGGGTCGTACATATCGTTTGAGCCTGCTACACGGTAGGTCATCGCCTGGGCCATGCCCTCATCGCCCTTTAGAAACTTGCGCACATCGTCGCGGTATTTACCGTTCCACTCCATCCACCTGTTCCACGAGGGAAAACTGCCCACTTGGTATAGGCCGCCTGCGTCCCACGCCTCGGCTATTAGCTTTGTATCGCCCAAAACACTATCAAACGCAAGCGCTTGTAATAAAGGCGGGCTTTGCATTGGCGAGCCGTCTTCGTTGCGCCCTAATATAGAAGCTAAATCAAACCTAAAGCCGTCTATATGGTAATTTGTAACCCAATAGCGCAAGCAATCTACTATCATGCGCTGAACTATGGGGTGGTTGCAGTTCATTGTGTTTCCGCAGCCGCTGAAATTATAATAATAGCCCTCGGGCGTTAGCATATAGTAAATATTGTTATCAAAGCCCTTGAAAGAGAAGAACGGCCCGTGCTCGTTGCCCTCTGCTGTGTGGTTAAACACAACATCTAAATAAACTTCAATATTATGTTTGTTCAGCTCTTTAACAAGCTTTTTAAGCTCGTCGCCCTCTCTATTGTATTCTGTTTCAGATGAATAAGAGGTGTTTGGCGCAAAAAAGCCGACAGTGCTATAGCCCCAATAATTGCAAAGCTTGCTCCCATCGTGCTCGCGGTAATCCAGTGTTTCATCAAACTCAAATATCGGCATAAGCTCAACTGCGTTAACGCCAAGCTCTAAAAGATAGGGTATTTTTTCAATTATGCCCTTAAATGTACCTTTGTGTTTAACGCCCGAAGATTCGTGCTTTGTAAAGCCGCGCACATGCATTTCGTAAATAATTAAATCTTCCTCGGGTAAAAGCGGCTGCCTTGCCTCATTCCAAACGAAATTGTTCTCAACTACTCTGGCTTTATAAAAATCTTCTGTTACTTTTTCGCCCCAAACGCTTTGGCCTGTAACCGCTTTTGCGTAGGGGTCTAATAAATATTTATCCTTATTAAATATAAGCCCTTTTGCAGGCTCGTTTGGGCCGTCCACTTTATATGCATACTCAAAATCTTCAATATTTATATTGAAAACTATCATAGAGTATGCATTGCCCATATGGTAGTGCTTTGGAAAAGGAATTTGCGCATATGGCTCGCTTTGTTCGCGCTTAAAAAGGCACAGTGTAATGCTTGTGGCCTCGTGGGAAAAAACAGTAAAATTCACGCCGCACGGTATACTTGTTGCACCCGGCATATCGTAGAAACCTTGCCTAATGTCAAAGCCGCTAATATTGTCCATGGGCATTAAATGAATTTTACTACTGCCAGGGAGCGCTACTTTATACTTGCTATTCTTTACATTTTCGCCTTTTACTTCGCTCATAACACACCTCATAAACTTTAGTTGTTTTGAAATAATACGAACAATTTATTTAGCTTTTAGTGAACAATTTTCAGTTTTTAATGTTTAGCCAAGCCGATATAATCCGAACACGCATATT
Organism: uncultured Bacteroides sp.; assembly: GCA_964369565.1. Lineage (GTDB taxonomy): Bacteria > Bacillota > Clostridia > Oscillospirales > Ruminococcaceae > Ruthenibacterium. The sequence goes on from CAYJEU010000021.1 coordinate 22,620, forward strand.
TTGGCGAATTTATGTGCTATGCTGTGTTATTCCCTAACGGCTAACTTAGAGTTAAATTTTATAAGCATTTTAGCCTTTAGCCTTGCATTTTTTTGCTATTTAACAAGTTCTATTTATAATAGAACGAATTTCTATTTTAATACCGCGCCCTCATTTGCGCCGCAAACAGAGCGTGCATATCTTTTAAGCCAGCCTGTAATTTCTCTTTCGGGCATAACTAAGTTTTGTTTGCGCTCGTTTAATTCCTGCTCGCTAACTTGCACATTTATGCTGTTTTCAGGTATATTAATTTCTATTATATCGCCCTCTTTTATAAGGCCTATAGGGCCGCCTGCCGCCGCCTCGGGCGCAACATGCCCAATAGAGGCACCCCTACTTGCGCCTGAAAAGCGCCCGTCTGTTATAAGCGCAACGCTTTTATCAAGTTTCATTCCGGCAAGTGCGCTTGTTGGGTTAAGCATTTCGCGCATACCCGGGCCGCCTTTTGGCCCCTCGTAGCAAATTACAACAACGTCGCCCTCTTTTATAAGGCCGTCGTAAATGGATTGTATAGCGCTTTCCTCGCTGTTAAATACCCTCGCAGGCCCTTTGTGGCAAAGCATTTCTTTTGCAACCGCACTGCGCTTAACAACACAGCCAAGCGGCGCAATATTGCCCCAAAGCACAGCTATACCGCCTGTTTTACTGAATGGCTCGTTTGTTGGGCGTATGCTTTCACTGTCTAAATTCACAGCGTTTTCTATGTTTTGCCCTACTGTTTTACCGCTGGTTGTAACAAGGCTTGTGTCTATTAAATTAAGCTCGGCCAATTGGCGCATAACTGCGCTTACGCCGCCTGCCGCATATAAATCTTCCATATGAGTGGGGCCTGCCGGCGCTAAATGGCAATAGTTAGGGGTGCGCGCGCTTATTTCGTTAATTTTCTCTAAACTCATAGGCACGCCCGCTTCATTTGCTATTGCAAGCAAATGCAAAACGCTGTTTGTACTGCACCCTAATGCCATATCTGTAGAAAGTGCATTTTCAAACGCTTTTTGCGTTAATATATCCCTTGCACAAATATTGTTATTAACAAGGTGCATTATTTGAACACCTGCCTGTTTTGCAAGCATTGTGCGCTTTGAGTAAACCGCCGGCACAGTGCCATTACCCGGCAAGGCTATTCCAAGCGCCTCACATAGGCAGTTCATGCTGTTTGCCGTGTACATTCCGCTACAGCTTCCGCAGCCCGGGCAAGTGTTTTTTGTATACTCGTTTAAAACATCGTCGTCTATCATGCCGGCTTTGTAGCTGCCAACCGCCTCAAAAGCGTTTGATAAGCTAACATGCCTGCCGCCTTGCCTACCCGATAGCATTGGCCCACCGCTCACAACAACGCTTGGCAAATTAATTCTTGCGGCGCCCATAACCATACCTGGCACAATTTTATCGCAATTGGGCACTAAAACAAGGCCGTCTAACGCGTGGGCAAGCGCCATTGTTTCAACGCTGTCTGCTATAAGCTCGCGGCTTGGAAGCGAGTAACGCATACCCTCGTGCCCCATTGCAATGCCGTCGCAAACGCCGATTGCCGGCATAAGCACAGGCGTGCCGCCTGCGCTGTAAACGCCTGCTTTAACAGCATCTGCAAGCTTATCTAAATGAATATGCCCGGGAACTATTTCACTGTGGGCGCTAACAACACCTATTAAAGGGCGGCTAAGTTCTTCATCTGTGTAGCCCATTGCGTAAAACAGGCTTCTGTTAGGCGCGCGCGAAGCACCCTTTGTAACATTATGGCTTTTCAATTTCATTTTACTTTCCCCTCTTACATCGTGAGCGCAATTTGCTCAATATCATTTTGCTCTATAGCCTTTTCAAAACGCACTTGTTTTGTTTTTAATTCTGTTAAGCTTTTTGGCGCTTGCTCGTTTTTCACTTTGCTTAATATATCTAAATTATCAAAGCAATTTTCAGTTGGTTTTTCACCCAGCGCTATTAAAACATCATCTGCAAATTTAAACGGGCTTGCCGTTGAAAGCACCACAAGCGGCGTTTGCTTGCTAAGTTTTAATTTATTTGCAACGCAAAAAGCCACAGCTGTGTGTGTATCCATTAAATAATTTGCGCCCTCGCTGTAGTTTTTTATAGTTTCAAACGCTTGTTCATCATTTGCAAAGCCGGCTTCAAATTCAAACTCGTCTTTAATTTTACGCATAATATCATCGCTGAGTTTAAATTTGCCCTCTTCATTAAGCTGTGCCATTATGCGGCTTATTTCGCTTGAATTTCCAATTGCGTGATATAAAAGCCTCTCTAAATTCGAGCTTATAAGTATATCCATAGAGGGCGATGTTGTTTTAAAAAACTCTCTTTTTGCGTTGTACTCGCCTGTATTAAAGAAATCTGCAAGCACATTGTTTTTATTGGAAGCGCAAATTAATTTGCCCACGGGCAGGCCCATTTTTTTTGCGTAAAAGCCGGCTAAAATATCGCCAAAATTACCTGTAGGCACGCAGTAGTTAACTTTTTCGCCCTCTTTTACGGCGCCTGTTTTTACCAGCTGTGCATAAGAGTAAAAATAATAAACAATTTGCGGCAAAAGCCTGCCCCAGTTTATTGAGTTAGCGCTTGAAAGGCACGCGTTTTCCTCTTTTAGTTTTTGTGCAACTTCGCTGCTTGAAAATACTTTTTTAACGCCTGTTTGCGCATCGTCAAAATTGCCGCTAACGGCATAAACGCTAACATTATCGCCCATTTGCGTTACCATTTGAAGGCGCTGAATTTCGCTTGTGCCGCCTGTTGGGTAAAACACAGCTATTTTTATGCCGCTTAAATTTGCAAACCCTTGCAAAGCAGCTTTGCCTGTATCGCCCGAAGTTGCAACAAGTATTTTTGTAATTGATGTATCGCCTATAATAGTTTTTGCCTGTGTGAATAAATGCGGCATTATTTGCAGCGCATAATCTTTAAAGGCGCATGTTGGCCCATGGTAAAGCTCAAGCGCAAATTCGCTATTTTGAACATGTTTAACAAAACCTGTTTTCGCGTTAAAATTTTCATCGCTGTAAACTTTTTCACTTGTGCTTTTTAGAAATTCATCGCTAAAATCGGGCAAAAATTTGCCTAGAATTTTATGCGCTGTTTCTTGGTAACTGAGCCCTTTAACTTCGCTATAAGTGCATTTTGGAAAGTGCTCCGGAACAAAAAGCCCCCCGTTTGGCGCAAGCCCCATAACAATTGCCTCGGCGGCGCTTACGCTAATTTTGTCATCTCTTGTGCTTACATATTTCATACTTTACCCCTCTTTGCTAATACGCATCAAATGCGCTTTCTATACATTCAAGTTTATACTCATCGCCTTGTTTTACTATGCTAACCACGTCAAAGCGTAAAAAAGAGCCCGAATCTTTAGTTTGTGCTAAAAAATATTTTGCGGCGAGAATTATTTTTTTCTGCTTTCTATAATCCACAAATTCATAAGGCGCCGCTATACTGTTTGCAGCTCTTGCTTTAACTTCTATAAATACAATTAAATTGCCTTTTTGCGCTATAACATCAATTTCACCTTGCCTAGAGCGAAAATTGCGCCTTATAATGCTAAAGCCCATTTTTTCATAATACTGCGCCGCTAATTTTTCGCACAAAACGCCAAACTCTTTTGCTTTTCGCCTTTTTTCTGTGGCAATATCGCTCATACTATGCCTCTTTTTTTCAAAAAAGATTTCCTATAAAACGGCAATATACCGTGCTTTTCTATAATTTCATAATGCTGTTTTGTGCCATAGCCCTTGTGTTTTTCCAAAAGGTACTCGGGGTGTTTTAAGGAAAGCTCTTTCATAAAATTATCCCTTGTAACTTTTGCCAAAACAGAGGCCGCCGCAATGCTTGCCGAAGCAGAGTCCCCTTTTACAATCGCTTTTGCCTCTATGTTAATATTCGGGCATTTGTTACCGTCTATAAGAACAATATCGGGCTTTTCGCAAAGGCCCTCAACTGCTTTGGCCATGCCTTTTAATGTTGCGTTAAGTATGTTAATTTCATCAATAACGTCGGCGTTTATTAAAACAATATTATAAGCAATTGCATTTTGTGTTATTTGCTCATATAAATTATTTCGCTTTTCTTCGTTTAGCTTTTTGCTATCGTTAAGGCCGTTTAAAATTACGCCTGGCTTTAATATTACAGCCGCCGCGCAAACAGGGCCGCAAAGCGGGCCTCTGCCGGCTTCGTCAACGCCGCAAACAACGCCTTTTTCTTTTTCAAACTGCCTGTCAAACTCAAATAACTGCTTTGCTTTTTCCAGCTCTTGCAAGTGCCTTTGCTCTTTACTCATCATAAGGCTTCTCCAGCGAAACCCTGCCAAGCTTGCTCGCCCTAAACTCGTCCACAAACATAATTGCGGCGCGCTCGGTGTTAACTTCGCCCTTGCTCATAAGCATGCCCCTTTTGCGCCCTATTTGCATAAGCAGCTCATAGTCATCGAGCTTAACATCGTCCTCGCTTAGTTTATAGCGCTCTTGTAAGCGCTCGGGGTACATGTTTTTTATTTGCCCCAAAAGCCCACAGGCAAGCGTTTCAATATCTAAAACATCATCTTTTATAGAGCCTATAAACGCCAAATTTGCCGCTATTTCGTTTTTTTCAAATTTGCGCCACAAAACGCCCGGCATATCAAGCAAATCGTATTTAGCTGTGCCAATCCACTGTTTACCGCGTGTAACGCCGGGGCGGTCTGCCGTTCTTGCCCTTTGCGCACCCACAAATGTATTTATGAATGTAGATTTCCCAACATTCGGTATGCCCACAACCATAATGCGAATTTTAGCGCCCACTGCGCCCTTTTTCACTCTTCTCGCAATCAGTTCTTCCAGTTCTGTGTCTATTGCCTTGCTAACAGCAGAAACAGCAGAGCGGTTTTTACTTGAAATAGCTACACAGCCCGAATTTTCCGCCTTGAATTTTTTAACCCAAGCGGCAGTTATTTTTTCGTCTGCCAAATCTGCTTTATTAAGCACATATAATGTGGGTTTTTGCTCTATAATTTGCGCAACCTCGGGGTTTAAACTGCTGTAGGGTATGCGCGCATCTAAAAGCTGCAACACAACGTCGACATTTTTAATATCGGCTTGCATCGCGCGCAATGTTTTCATCATGTGCCCGGGGAACCAATGTATTTGATAGTGGTTAACATTCTCTTTCATGTTTTTCTCCAAAGCCGTTAAAAATTAATTTTAAAGCGGTAAGTTTTTTAAAAAGTGCTATATAATAAGCAAAGTTATGTTAATTTCATAAGATAAATCGCATGAAATTTCTTTTAGGTGTTGCTATTTAAAGGCCCCTCGCCCAAGGTATAAAGCATTTTGCCAACTATTGCACGCTCGTCTACAAAGCCCACTTCCGAAGAGCGGCTATCTGTTGAATTCATTCTGTTGTCGCCCATCAAAAAAACATACCCATCGGGCACAGTTAACGGGTATTGCATTTCGCCCGCATAACGAGTTGGCTCTGCAATATATGGCTCGTTTAATAGCTCTCCATTAACAAAAACCTCGCCTGTTTGCGCGTTTATATCTACAGTATCGCCCTCTATGGCAATAACTCTTTTAGCTAAAGGGTCGCCATAGCTTATTAGCGAATCTGTTATAACAGCATCGCCCCTTTGTGGGCTATAGCCTATTATTTGCACAATAACCCTGTTGCCATCTTGCAGCGTTGGCTCCATAGACGAGCCTGAAACGTCGGAAAAATTGCCTATGAACATTAAAATACTTAAGGAGCATATAATTGCAAACACAATTGCAGATTCAAGCCAATCGTAAATATTCTCGCTTATGGTTCTTTTCTCCATATATACTCCTTCAATAATTGCTTGTCATGTGCTTTTACATTTGAAATTTTGCGCAAATTATCACTTTTTATCTAATAGGTAGTTCCAAACAGACGTTGCGGCATTTGCACCGTCTGCCACAGCTGTTATAATTTGACGAAGCGGTTTTGTGCGCAAATCGCCTGCAACAAAAAGACCTTTAAGCGATGTTTCGCATGTTTCATTCGCAATAACATAGCCGTTTTTATCTAAATCAACAAGGTTTTTAACTAAATCTGTTTTTGGTATTGTGCCAACCGCAACAAACACGCCCGAAACATTTAACGAGGTGTTTTCTTTAGTTTGCACATTCTCAATATTTATATGTGTAACTTTATTCTCATCGCCACCGGCAATTTCTTTTACCACGCTATTTTCAATAAATTTAACGTTTTCGCAGGCAAAAAGCCTGTTTTCTAAAAAAGCGCCTGCGCGCAATTTATCGCGGCGGTGAATTAAATAAACTTCCTCGCATATAGCAGCAAGGTAAATTGCATCTTCAACCGCAGTGTAGCTTCCGCCAACAACGGCAACTTTTTTGCCTTTAAAGAACGAGCCGTCGCAAGCGGCGCAATATGAAACGCCTTTTCCGCTATATTCCTCTTCGCCTTTAACTTCAAGTTTTCTGTTTTGCGCGCCTGCTGTTAGTAAAACACATTTAGCTTCAATGCACCTTTCTTTACAGCACACTTCAAACACATCGCCTTTTTTCTTTATTTCTTCAACAAAAGCTGTTTTTATTTCTATGCCCATTTTTTCAACATGCCCTTTAAATATAAGCCCCATGTCGAAACCGGAAACGCCCGGTAGGCCGAGGTAATTATCTACTTCATATGTTAAAAGCACCTGCCCACCGCTAACATAATTGCCCTCTATAATTTCTATATCAAGCCCTGCCCTAAAAGCATATACCGCCGCTGAAAGCCCAGCGGGCCCTGCGCCTATAATTACTAAATCTTTCATATTATTAACTATTCCTTTCCACTAAACATGCAAAGTAAAACTCATAGTTTAATTTTAAAGCAAAAGGCTTTATTTGTCAATTGCAGCGCCTACCTTAAACAGTTGTATAGCGTGTTTTTTCTTTGTTTTAATATTTAGTTTAACTTTTATTTTTTATGGCTTTTCTTTTCTCAATGTTTGTGCTTTTTGTTTTTTCTCAAGGTTTGTGCCTTGTTATTTAGTTAGCTTTTGGGGTTAAGCTTAGTGGTTCGCCCTTCTTTTCAGCGTGAAAAGAAGCAAAAGGCTGTGGGCTTTGCTTGTAATATTTGAGAGCTGGCATAGTTTATAGTTTTTTGGTTTTTTCAAGGTTTGTGCCTTGTTATTTAGTTAGCTGTAATGGCTAAGTTTTATGGTTCGCCCTTCTTTTCAGCGTGAAAAGAAGCAAAAGCGCCGGGGGTTGCGATGACGCACCGCAGTGCTAATGCCGGCGAGCAACCGCCGACAGGCGGCTCTTG
>CAYJEU010000022.1:0-28998 GCA_964369565.1 uncultured Bacteroides sp.
AGATGCTTATGGTGCGGCCCTTAGCAGTAATCGTTGGGGTTTGGGGCCATCGAAACCCCCGGCGCTTTTGTTACTTTTCACGCTGAAAAGTAAAACGCCTTACTAAACTTAGCAATTTAAGCAAACAAAAAACAAAAGCGCAAGCTTAGCGATAAGCAAAAACACAAAAGCAAGCTTAAATATTAAAAACAAACTTTCGCTTTTGTTACTTTTCACGCTGAAAAGTAAAACGCCTTACTAAACTTAGCAATTTAAGCAAACAAAAAACCAAAGCATAAGCTTTGCGAAAAGAAAAAACACAAAAGCAAGCTTAAATATTAAAAACAAACTTTCACTTTTGCTACTTTTCACGCTGAAAAGTAAAACGCCTTATAGAACTTGAAAAGCACAGCAAACAAAATAACAAATCACATGCTTAGCGAAAAGAAAAAACACAAAAGCAAGCTTAAATATTAAAAACAAACTTTCACTTTTGCTTTTTTTCACGCTGAAAAGCAGCACGACCTACAGAGATTAACACAGCTTAACCCTATAACCCCAAAGCATCTTTTGCTTTTTTGCTTTTTGCGTTAAAAGCAAAGCACAAAAGTGCGCCTACAGCGGCAATTATAACCCATAAAATGAAGTTGAACGTCCAGCCCATAAGCTCGCTTATGCGCGCAATTAAATAGGCCGATATTGTGCTGCCTAAATATGTGAACGAGTTCAAAAGCCCCGAAACTGTTGATATTTTGCCAATTTTAACAAACCTTGCAGGGAAATTACCTATTAAAAGCATGTTAATGCTGTACATGCAAGAGGTTAAAAGCGTTAAAGCGGCAATGGATATGAACATATTATTTATGCCAATTATTAGTATAACGCCGAAAACTACAGCACTTGCCCAATAAAAACCGGATAGTAAAATTTCATTCTTTTGCTTTTTGGCAATGTGACGTGTAAATGTTATTGCAGCAATGCTGAATATTGGCAAAACAGTTGTTGTGAAAATTGAAACAGAGGACGGCTGGTTGAAATTTTCGCTAATGAAAGCGGGAGTCCACGTTGTTATGCCGTCGCGAAGCATGCCTTGAAGCGCAATAACCAATAAAATCGGAACGAGGTTATAGTTTACTATAAGCTTTGAAATTTTAAAGTCTTTATTATTAACGCTTAGCTTCCTATCGTCGGCTATTTCAACGCCTTTCAGCGCTTTGTTCCAAACAATAATTACTATAAAAGCAAACAGAGCGCTGAAGAAGAAAATTAGCTTATAGCTGAAGAAGTTTATGAAAACAGGTATTGTAAGATATAAAAGCACCGTTGCAACAGATGCCGACACCGTTACATAAGAACAGCATTTAATATATTTTCTATCAGGGAAAACAGAAAGCATAATTTTAACAAGCGGCGGCCATAGCAATGCCTGTGCAAAGCCGTTTATCGCCCAAAAAATCATTATTAAATATATACTGTTTGTAAACGCTACAGCAAAATTCATAAGCGAGGTTAATATTAACCCCGCTGTTATAACTTTAGTGCTATCAAATTTATCGCCCAAATAGCCTGCAATTAGCTGGCCTGCGCCGTATGTTATATAACTTAGCGAAACAGGTAAGCTCGCAAGGGAATTTGTAATATTTAGGCTGTGTGAAATATCAATTAAAACTACGCTGTAGTTTAGCCTTGCAACATAACTTGTAAAGTAAACAAGGCAAAACAGCATAGTGTATTTAAAGTCAAAGCTAAATCGTCTCATAATCACCCAGCAAAGATTTGCCGTCCCAATCGTTATTTGGCTGTATGCCTATTATTTGTGCTATAGTTGGCGCAATGTCTATTATATTTGCGCTATCGGGTAATTTAACATCGGGCCCAAAGCCATCGCCGGCTATAATTATAGGTATTGTCATATCCGAGGGCAAATCTGTTCCGTGTATTCTATCGTGGCCGCCGTGATCAGACGTTATAACAATTGTGTAATCTTTTGGTATTTCAGCCATAAGTTTTTCTATGTAATCAAAGGCGGTATTTATGCCTTTAATATATTCGTCGCTCTCCCAGCCGTTATTGTGGGCAATTACATCGGTGCTTCCAAAATAAAGGAACACAAAATCGGGGTTTTTATCGTTTATATAATCAATTGCGGCATTTGTTAGAGGTAATTCGTCTTTTTGGTCACACTCAATTCCCATTAAAAGGCTATGCTGCAAAGAGCCCTCTTTTGCAAGGTTGCGCAATTGTTCCCAATTGTGGAACACAGCAGCTTTTTTGCCTTGTTGTGCAAGGCAATCTATTAGGGAATCTATAGGGCGCACCTGGGGCACATAAGTGTTTGTTAGTATGCCGTGCCTTTGTGGCACAACGCTTAAAAACAGCGACAAATGGCATGGCAAAGTAACGCTTGGCATAACCGTTTGCGCGTTTAATATGCTTGTGTGATTTTCTACTAATTTTTTTGCAAAAGCATTATTGCAACCTAAAACGCTTTCGCCCTTTAAACCGTCTACTAAAACAAGAACAACTTTGTTTGCCATAAGTATTTCTCCATTTCAATTTTTAATGTGCGGCAATCGCTAGCCGTTAGGGAATAATACGAACTCGTTTTTTATTTAGCCAAAAGCCCGAAAACTGCGGCAGTGCACCTCGTAAGGCGAAAGCCTTACTTCACCGCACTTTCTTGTTTTAGAACTTTTGGCGGTATAAAAAATTCTTTGAACCTATTTTGTGCAAATTTTGTGGTAGGCAAGGCAGACGAACAAGTAATACTTGCTGTATTGCGAGTGAGGATAACGAAGCATAACACAATAATTTGCCAAAATAGGCGTGTTCGGATTACTCCCTAACGGCTATAAAAGGTTTTAAAAAACACTTAACAGAACATAGTTTAACTGTGCTTTTTAAAACCTCTTAATAAATAATATTTGATGATATGCCGCTATAATTTGTGTGCGTGAATATATATCAAATTTACACTTTGTTTTTATAAAAGTGCAAGCTGATAAACAAATTATAATCTTTAATAAAAAAATGTCAATACTTTTATAAAATAAATTTTATTTTATAATTTATTTTTTGCTTTTTCAGCTTGTGCCTTCTCGAAAAGCGCTATTAAATAATTGCCCACTTTTATAGACATTTCAATGGCAACGGGCTTTAAATCGTCGGGGAAAAACCTTGTGAACTCTTGTATTTCATATGTTAGCTCGCCCTCATAGTCTATATCAGAAAGGCCCGCCATCGCCTCTTGCCAGTTTATGTTGCCAACAAAGGGCAAATGGTGGCTATCGGTAAAGCCGAGGTTATCTTGCACATGCACGGCTTTAAGCCTTTTGCCGAAAACATTTAAGTTTTCCCTGTGGGTGGCACCTGTTAAATTGGCGTGCCCGAAATCGTAGCAAATGCCAACATTATCTTGCGAGAATGCATCTGCCAAATCGCGTAGCTCGTAAGCAGACGAGCAATACATGCGCTTAAAATGTGTTTTTGTATACTCGAATTCATTTTCAAGCGCTATACCAACGCCAACGCTTTTTGCAAGCTCTACATGCGGCGTATAGTACTCTAAATTCCTTTGCTTGCTGGCGTTCATATCTGAATATTTGTACTCTGTGCACGGGTGGGTTACCGCCCATTTAACGCCAAGCATACCGCTGCCTATAATGCTTCTGCGGATAAGCTCTTCAAGCGTTTTAACTTTTTGTTCGTCGTTATCGGCAAAGGCATCGTAATAAGGCAAGTGCGACTGTGTGAAAACCACGCCGCACTCCTGTGCCACTTTGCCTGCGTGCTTCACATAGCTTTCCCAATTATCGCCCCTAAGCTCTGACGTTGGGTTCATTGCTTCGCAAAAATTAATATCCAGCACTTTGTAACCTGCACTTGCGCACATTCTAATGCATGTTTCAAATGTGTTTTTTGTGCCGTCGGGGCGAAATGCCGCCATATTGGTAGAAGTTGAAAGTATCATATAAGTCTCCATTCTGTGCACCGCGCAATTATTTTGATAATTTGCGCGGTATAGGCGTTAGGGAGTAATTCGAACACGCCTGTTTTGGCAAATTTATGCGCTATGCTGTTTGGGGCTGTTCTTCTTATAAGAACAGCCCCGGTTGCATAACGTAATGCACTTGTATATATTATGTGTTTGCCTCGTTGTATTGGTCTAGCATATTGTTTAGGCTTTCTGCCATAACGCTAACGGTGTCCTCAGGTGTTGCGCCGCTTGAAAGCATATTTGAAACTTGCGCGGAAATTTCCATGTAGAAGTCGTAAGAAGGCCCTACGATAACGCCCATCATATCGGGGCTTGTTTCGCCAAGTTGCTCAATGCCTATAAGCATTTGAGGGTATTGCGCGGTTAAATCTTGGTAAACAGATTCTTCAACTGCGCCCGAGTGCACAGGGGTGTAACCTGTTGCGGCTGCGAAATCTGCTTGAACGCTTGCGCTTGTTAAATATTTTAGCAGTTCAAATGCCGCCATAGCTTTTGCATCGTCGCCTTTGTTGAACATGAACATGCCCGAGCCCGATACAGTTGCGCCATAGTTTGAATCGTCGTTTATGCGCGGTAAATAAGCGCTGCCAAGCTCGAAGTTGCCGCCAATTTGCTCTAAAAGAGAAACTGTTGACGCTGTAGAGCCTGTGAAAAATGCTATTTGCTGTGTTAGGAATAATTCGCTTAAACCTTCACTGCTGTTTAAAAGTGCGCCCTCGTCGTACATTTTTTTCCATTCTGTTAAGAATGTTAAAAGCGTGCCCTCTTCGTCTGCAACAAGCTTAGTTGCGTTTGCATCACGGCCGTTGCGGTTATCTACAACATAAGAAGAGTCGTATTCTGCGCCCGGCATTTGGCCTATCCAGTTTGCAATTGTTGGCGTGTTTGGAACTTGTGCATAAGCTGTAATTGTTTGCCCTGCCGCATTTGTTTGTGGCAAACTTGCCGCAGCTTCAATAATTTCTTCAAATGTTGTGGGCGCTGCGCTAATGCCGGCTTCGTCTAACATAGTTTTATTATAGTATAAAACCGTTGTGCTTGCGCTGAACGGCAAACCGAATTGAACGCCGCCGTAATTCCAAGCTGCAAGGGGCGCTGCAAGGATATCGTCTGTTGAAAACGTTGAATCAAGCGCCATAGCATCGTCAACTGTGAACGCATATTCTGTGCCCATATAGCTAACTATGCCTGTGGCGTCAATTTGCATTAAATCGGGCAATTGGTCGGCTTGGTCGTTTTGTAAAATAGTGCGCATTTTTGTTGCACTATCGGCATATTTGCCTTGGAAAACAGCCTCAACCGTTATTTGCATTTCAGCGCCGATGCCGGCGTTAAAATCGTCTACCGCTTTTTCTAAAGCTACGCCCGCCTCGCTTTCCATCGAGTGCCATAAAACAATGTTTTGCGGCTCGGCTGCTGCTGTATCTTCGCCTGTTTGTGATGTAGCCTCAGATTCCTGTGGTTGTTCAGCAGGCTGTGAAGAGCATGCTACAAATGTAAATACAAGTAAAAGTGCTAAAATTAAAGCTAGTAGTTTTTTCATAAGTCCCTCCGTTTTTGTTTTGTTTTTATTAATCAACACTGCATTTGAAAACAGTGTGAAGACGCTTGATGTGGTATTAACCCACAAGGGAGCCTGCTGTTATGCCTTTTACAATGTTTTTGCGCAATATGGCAAACAGTATGAACGATGGAATAAGCACAATGCTAACAGCGGCTAAAACTAAGCTGTAATTAGTATCTTCCGGCGTTGTAAGCATTGTAATGCCAACTTGAACTGTGCGCATATCCTCTTGGTTTGTTACTAAAAGCGGCCATAAATAAGAGTTCCATAGGCTAACAAACGATTGCACTAAAAGTGTCATTATAACAGGTTTAGACAGCGGTAAAATAATGCGCCTTATATATTTTAAATCGCTACAGCCGTCTATGAAGGCGGCATCTCGCAAGGCGCGCGGCAATGTTTTAAAGTTTTGGCGAAGCATGAACATTTGCATTGCGCCCACAAGCGAGGTTATACACATGCCCAAATACGTATCTATAAGCCCGAGTTGCGAAACCGTTAAAAAGTTTGTAACCAAAAGGGTATCTGCCGGCAGCATCATTGTGCCGAGTATCATATAGAATATGAAATTTTTGAATTTGTAATCGAAATATGCGAAAGAATAAGCCGCAAAAACAGCGAATAATGTTCGCAAAGTGCTACCCATTAGCGCCACAATTATAGAGTTAAGCATAAAGCGAAACAGCGGCGCCAGCTCTAATGCGCTTTTGAAATTATCGAAGTATAAAAAGCTCTCGGGGAAAATAGTTGGCGGAAACGCCAAAATTTCAGAGCGCGGCTTAAAAGCTGTTGTAAATGTGTAAATAATGGGGAATATAATAATTATGCCAATAATAATAGCTATTATTGTAACAATTATAGAAGTGATATTGTTTTTAAGCCTTGTTTTACTCATTCGTAATGCACCTTCCTTCTTTCAAAGGCAAAAGAAAGCGCAACGATACCAAATGTTAAAAAGAACGTTACAATACTTATTGCCGAGGCTGTGCTGTAGTTTGAAGATTGATAGCCCGAGGAGAACATCATAAATATAAGCGTTGTGGTGCTTCGCACGGGGCCGCCTTCTGTTATAAGCATAACGGGCGCTACTGTCATCATGGCAAGCACAATATTTGTACATACAAGGTATAAAATTGTTGGCGTTATCAGCGGTAATATTATTTTAAACAGGCGGCGAAAATAACTTGCACCGTCTATTTTTGCGGCCTCTACAAGTTGCTCGGGCACGCCGCGCACCGCCGCTAAAAATAAAAGAAAATCGAAAGGTATGCCAACCCAAACGCATATAATTATTATGCCGAAAAGCGCTGTATCCGGGCTTTGAAACCACGATAAATCTATGCCTAAAATATAGTTTACTATGCCAACAGACGGGTTTAAAAGCAATTTAAACACCATGCTTGTAGATGTCATTGCCATTGCCATGGGCATTGTGAACATTGTTTCATAAAGCGATGAAAATTTGCGCCTTTTTGCCGCTAAAAGCGCGAGGCTTAAGGAAATACATAGTGTTAGCGGCACAACGCATGCTGTGTGTAAAAGCGTTGTTTTCAGAGCTATTTGAAAGTTCTCGTTTGCAAAAAGCTCTATAAAATTTTTAAAGCCCACAAATTCAAGTATTTCACCTTTAAAATTAACAAGTGAAAAGCTGTATAAAAATGTTCGTATAAAGGGGTAATAAACAAACCCTATTGCAAATGTTAAAATGGGAAGTAAAAACAAATAAGGTTTAACTGCGTCTTTAAATCGCCTGGTTTTACTTTTTTTCAAATTTAGCCTCCTTATTAAAAGGTGTTGCATAAAAGGCTTTGCGTTTATTAAGTGATTTTATTAGCCTTTTATGCAAAGTCTATTAAGGCATTTTCACAATTACTCTGTAAGTATGAGGTAAAACGGCTTGCCCCATGGCGCTGTCAATATCTTTAAGCTCAAAAACGCCGGAAACGAGCGAGGATACATCTATAAGCTTTGAGGATAGCAGTTTAACAGATGTTTGGAAGTCTTGAATAGAGGGGTTAACGCTGCCTGTAATTACCATTTCACCATAGTGCACGTTATTCACATCCAGCTCTATAGGCTTTTTGGGGTGGAATGAAGAGTATAGCACACAGCGCCCGAGTTTACCTGTCATTGCAACTGCATCGGCGGCTAAATCTGTTAGGGCGGCTGTGCAGAAAACTGCGTCGGCGCCCCTGCCGTCTGTTAGGTCTTTCACCTCTTGTATAGCATCAACTTTTGACGAGTTAATAACTACATCTGCGCCTAATTGCTTTGCAAATTCAAGGCGCTTTTCGTCTATTTCGCAAACAATAACTCTTGCGCCTTTTAATTTGGCAAGCATTATATGAAAAGCGCCCATTATGCCTGCGCCTATAATAACAACGTCGTCTGCAAGCTGTATTTTGCCTTTGTTTATACTGTGCACACAGCACGCTAAAGGCTCTGCAAGCGAGGCGTGCTCTAAATTTATATCGTCTGCTAATTTATAAACGGTTTTGCTGTTTAAAAGCATATACTGTGCAAAGCCGCCCGGGCCGTTTAAGCCCTCGTGTACCATTGCTTTAAACGAAATTACACATTGGTTTTCGTTGCCGCTGCGGCAATAATGGCACTCGCCACAATTTGTTAAAAGGCGCACAGCCGCTTTATCGCCCACTTGCACACCCTTAACGCCCTCGCCAATTTGCTCTATAACGCCTGCAACTTCATGGCCGCCGGCAAACGGGTAGCGTGGCATTGCCCCGTTATAAATGCGCTGTTCCAATGTGCAAATTGCAGTGCTGTCTACTTTTAAAAGCACCTCGCCCTTGCCCGGCGCTTTAAGGCCCATTTCACGCTCTTCAAAAGCTTTTTCGCCCGATATAACTACTACTTTATAATTGTCCATTTTTTATCCTTTCGTTTCGGGTTGTGTTTTTGTTTTTTCTTTTTTGCTTTTTTAGCCTTGCTTTAAACGCTAACTTTCACATTTAGCTCTTTAAGTGCCGCTTGCACCGAGCAATCTTCATGTATTAACTTTGCAATTGCAGCGGCATATTTTGCAGGCGTTGCGTGCCCCCAAATATTGCGACCCATGGCAACGCCCGAGCCGCCCGCTTGCATTGCGTCTTTTATCTCTTGAAGCAATTGCTCTTCAGGCACTTTTTTGCTGCCGCCTAAAATAACAACAGGCGCGTAAACGCTTTTTGTTAAGTTGGCAAAGCTTTCAATATCGCCTGTGTAATCTGTTTTTATAATATCTGCACCAAGCTCTACAGCTTGCCTGCAGGCAAATGTTAAATTCTCGCTTGTGCGGCTTATATTATCTTTATCTGCCATTTTTTCAAAGCCGAAAGGAAGCGCCTCTGCAGTTACAGGTAAATTCCATTTGTTGCACTCTAAAACATACCTTGTGTAATTGCTTAAAAGCTCGCCCTCAAATTTACTGCCGGGAAAAGCCATTGTAATAACGCTGTCTGCGCCAAGCCTAAGAGCGTGCTCGGGCGTAACAACAATTTGAAGCGGGCTGCTTCGATCGCCCAAAAATGAGACGCCGCCGTCTGCTCGAAGGATAAGGCCTTTGCCTCTAAAGCAATCGCCAAATTTATCTGCCATGCCAATTGTGGATAAAAATGCATCTGCGCCTGCGCTTGCGGTTTCGCTAATAATTTTGCCAATATCTTTTAGCGCCGGTAAAACATTGAAATTCGCACCATGGTCCATTGCCAAAATAAATGTTTTTTTATCTTGGCCGAAAATTCTGTTAAGCCTATGTTTGTTGTTAGCCATTTTTTTCTCCTTTGTTTTTTTACGTTATTACGTTTGTTAATGCAATAGTACCTTATTAAATCACACGGTGTCAACCCATTTTTTGATATTGCCACATATTTTTGTATAAATATGCTTAAAAGAGTGAATAATTGTTAATTTTGCTTGGGAAATATTAAGTTTTTGTTGTTTCTGCATTATATTTTTGTGTTTGCGGTTTTGTAAGTTTTGTGCATTGAAAGCTGTGTTTTGGGTGAGTTGCTTTTTGCGCCACTGTTTTAAAAAATGTAGCCGTTTGAAAAATACAAAACCTATATACTTTTTACCAAAAGGCAGTTTTGCACTTGTTTAAGAACTAACTAAAAGTTACTTCTTTATATTGTTTAAATATGATAGTATGATTTTAATATGTGATATATTGTGAAAAATTGCAGTTAAATTGAAGAATAATTCGAAAACGAGAGGGTAAATTATGCTTTCAAATTATCGCTATGGGCCTGTTACAATTACAGAAATTGAAAAATTTGAAAACGCTATGCATATTATAGGGCATGGCATTAATGGGCATGTTGTTAAGGCAATTTATGAAAACTGCATTTATTGGCAAATTGAAAGTAGCCTAAAGGGCGAGAGGCTTTTGATTGTTGAGGAGAAAACTGTGCAAGAGCTTTTGAATATGCGATTAAACCCATGCGTTAGCGCCTTAAACCAAAACGCTGCAAATGTTGAAAACTTGCTTAAACAATGGCAAGGTGAGGATATGCACTTTTTTATGCATTATGTTGAAAACCCAAAAAGAGAATTTATTGTTGTTTCAAAAAATTTATTTGTTGAATAATAGTTTGTTTTTTAGTATAGCTTTAGTATAATGTAATTAATAATAAATGCTAATGCGTTAAAAAACGCAAGTGGAGGTTGTTTTGAGCGTTATATTTAAAAAAGTGTACATAATGTTTTTTGGGCAGGAAATAAGTTTAAAGGGTAAAATTTTTAATGTGCTTGCTTTTGCGGGTTTTTTAATTGGCCTATTTATGGTAAGCGTTGCGTTTTTGTCTATGGGCACGCAAGCGGAAATTGCAATTAATGTGGCGGCTAGCTTGTTTTCGCTAATAATGATATTGGTACACACAATAACAAAAAATTACAAACTGTGTAGCGCCATAACAGTTATTGTTGTTTTTATGCTTGGTTTTAGCGCTTTGTTTTTTAGTAGCGATATATATAAGGGCGGTATGCCGTCGTTTTTTGTGTTTGCAATAGTGTTTACCGTTTTTTTGCTAGAGGGCAAGGCTGTTTTTGTTTTTGTGGCATTACTTAATATTACATATATTTCTATTTGCTTTTGGGCTTATTATAACCCGCAACTTGTGAAAACTCCGCGCACGGAGTTTGAACTTTTGTTAGATATTATTTTCAGCTTTGTTTGTGTTGGGCTAATTTTAAGCGCTACAATGTATTTGCAATTTAGCCTTTATAAGCGAAACCAAATACAATTGGAGAGGGCAACGCTTGAAGCGGAAAAGGCAAATAGGGCTAAAAGCAGCTTCCTTGCAAATATAAGCCATGAAATTCGCACGCCTATTAATATTATTATAGGTATGAACGAGCTTGTGGCACGTGATAATCAATCTGAAAGTGTTAAAGAGTATGTGGAAAAAATTAGGGTGGCGGGCGAAATGCTCGATGCGCTAATGAGCAATACTTTGGATATGGTTAAAATAGAATCGGGCAAGCTTGAAATATCGCTAGATGAATATAAAGTAAGCTCTTTAATTGCGGAAGTTGAGCAGTATGCGAGAATTTTATGCCAGAAAAAGAATTTGCACTTTACATTGGAAAGCAATATTACACAAGACACATTTTATGTTGGCGACGCGCTTGCTATTAAACAAATACTGCTGAATATAATAAACAATGCCGTTAAATATACAAACGAGGGCACAATAAACCTTAGCGTAAACAATAAGGGCATTAACGATAAAAAGGAAATGCTTGTGCTTACGGTGAATGATACAGGCAGGGGTATTAAAAAAGAGGATATACACAAAATATTCGAGGCGTTTAAAAGGGTAGACTCCGGCAAGGGCAAATATATAGAGGGCGTGGGCCTTGGGCTTTCTATTGTAAAGCAATTGCTAAGTGCAATGAACGGCGACATAAAAGTTGAAAGCAATGTGGGCGAGGGAAGCACATTTTGCGTTGAAATACCGCAAACTATTGTGAGCAGCAAAAGCGAAAGCTCTTTTGAAAACACTGTTAAGATGCTTATAGCGCCCGATGTGCACATTTTGGCTGTGGATGATAACGCGGAAAACTTGCTTTTGATAAAAAAACTATTAAAGCGCACAAATATGAAAATACACACAGCGCAAAACGCAAGCGAGTGTTTAAATTTAGCAAAGCAAAATAAGTACCAGCTTATACTTATGGATTATATGATGCCCGAGTATGATGGAATACAATTGCTAGGTTTATTGAAAGAGAGCATAAGCGAAGTGCCGCCTGTTATAGCGGTAACGGCAAATGTGGTGCACGGAACGAAAGAGCATTTGCTAAACAACGGCTTTTGCGATTATGTTAAAAAGCCTATAGCATGGAGCGCACTTGAATTGACATTAGCCTCGCATTTGCAAAGCGATATGTACAAAATTGTTGAAATACCAGCAGATGAGCATGGCGATGAAATAGCAAGAATAAAGAGTAAATTAGCGATAGAGTTAAAAGAGTTTGATATAGAATTTGAAAATGCAATGAAGTATTTTTCGAATGATATTAAGGCGTATTACCACGCGGTTTGCACACAGCTTGATAATTATGAAGAGCAAAACAAGCAGCTTAATTTGTGCATGGAGCAGCAAAATTATGAGCAACTGTTTTTTGTTGCACACTCGCAAAAAAGCAGCGCAAAAAGCATAGGTGCAAACAAGCTTTACGCTATTGCACAAGATATTGAGATGCTGTGCAATGTTAAAAAGCACGAGGAAATTAAGGCGAAAATGCCATATATGCTTTATTTGTGTGAGCAAAACAAAAGAGCTATGCTGTTAATAAAAGAGCAGTTTTATGAATTTGCCAAAGAGGGAAAAACGCAAAAAAATGCGCTTAACAAAGATAATATGAACAGCGCGCTAAAGCTTATAAAAAGCAGGCAGAGGAAATCGTCTGAGAATATGCTAAAGACGATGATATCAGAGCAAAATGAGCAAGGGCAAAATGATGCGTTAAATGAAATTATGCACTTTTTGCAAATTATGGAGTTTGAAAAAGCGATAGAATACACTGAAAAAATGATTGACGAAATAGGGTGATAATTTGTATAAATACAAAATACTGATTATAGACGACGACCTTACGGTGCTTGAACAAGCAGAAGAACTGCTTATGGATAAGTACACCGTTAGCATGGCAAACAGCTGTGAGCAGGCTATTAAGTTTTTTGAAAGCAACAACCGCGCAGATTTAATACTTCTTGATATTATGATGCCCGACGTTGACGGCTATGAAACGCTTGCGGCTTTGCGCAAAATAAAGAAATGTGAAAATATACCGGTTATATTCCTAACGGGCGAATCCGGCGCTGAATTTGAGCTTAAAGCGCTAAAGCTTGGCGCGAAAGATTATATAGTTAAGCCGTTTAACAAAGCGGTTTTCCTCGCAAGGGTTGAGCTTCGCCTTGTTACTGAAAACTCGTTAGAGCTTGAAAAATTAGCCGCCGTTTCCAAAGATTTAACAGACGTTGAGCTTGAAATTTTGCGCTATATGTCTAAAGGGTATTCAAACGAGGAAATTTCAAACACGCTTCATTATTCTTACGGCTATGTGAAACAGCTTGTTTCCAAAATATTTGAAAAATTAGATATTGCAAACCGTAAAGAAATTAAAAAATTCGTGAAATAGCATTAAAAACTAACTAAAAGTTACTTTTTATAACAAGTTTCGAGTGGTAAAATAAATTTAGGCAAAATAGTATAGTTAATACTATATCTATTCAAATAAACTATAGCGACAATTACCGCAAGCTTTACTTTAAAACGTAAATGTTAAGTAATTGGCACAGCTAAAATTATAAGGGGGATATAACCATGGAAGACAATAAAAACAACAAAGG
The DNA here is from genome assembly GCA_964369565.1 of uncultured Bacteroides sp. GTDB lineage: Bacteria > Bacillota > Clostridia > Oscillospirales > Ruminococcaceae > Ruthenibacterium. Next base: position 13,396 of record CAYJEU010000022.1, read on the forward strand.
TGCACCGTCAACAGATAACACGTCGGCGCTGTTTGTTTCGGCGAGGAAAAAGCAACTTGCGCAACAAGAAGAGGAGAGATTAGCGGCAGAGAAAGAGGCTGCAAGGCTTGCCGCTGAAGAGGAAGTGCGCCGCTTAGAGCTTGAGGTTGAAGAGCGCCGCCGCAAAGCGCAAGAAGACGCTATGCGTGTTGAAGAGGAAGCGCAAGAGCGCCGCAAGCTTGCAGAGCAAGAGCGCTTGCAACAAGAAAAAGATGCAAAAGCGCGTGCGGCACAATACCCTGCACCCACAGCGTATAATGCGCCTGCTGTGCAAAATGCACCTATGCAGGCGCCTGCTATGCAAAGTGCAAGTGCCACAGGCGGCGCTGCAAGTGCGAAATCTTCCGTTAACGATATAGTGCAAAAAGTTACTGCTTTAGCACAAGACATTATACAAGATAAGAAAAAACTTGGCATAGCCATTGGCGCCGCAGTAGGCTTATTAGTACTTATAATATTACTTTCAGCTTTGGGCGGCGGCGGTGCGCCTTCTTACGAAACAGGCTTTGTAAATGCGGGCGAACCGGAGCTTGGCTACTTCAACTTATATGACGACGGCACAGCCGATGGCGTTAGCATTATGGGCGATGAGTTCGAGGGCACTTGGGTTGGCGGCGGCGGCGCTTTAGCGATTTATGTTAACGATATCGAGTTTGCTATATATAATGTTATAGACGACTACACCTATGAAGACGCACTAACAGGTGCTTATTACTATTACTATCCGTCAATACAACCTGTGGAAGAATAATCTCTATGTAAAAAGGGCTATAACATTTTTATGTTATAGCCCAAACCAAATAAAATTAAATTGGAGATAAAAATATGAGTAATTTGCTTATTACTGTAATTTTTGAAAACGGCTTTCAGGAAATTTATTTGCCTGCGGTTGATAACAGAAATTACCCCCTTGAAATTCGTCCGCATGTTAGCGGCCTTACAGACGACATTGTTTTGCAACTTGAAGTGTGGGACGGAAAATGGAGCCTTAACTCCACTAGGCAGTTTAACATTACAGTAGACGAAAACATTGTTGACTCTTCACCTTTAGAGCCGGGCACATTGCTTAACTGCGAGGTTAGGGGAACAGAAGTTGTGTTCTCTTTAAGCGTAGCACAAGCAGATATAGGCAATATGGCGTTTGATAAATACTTTTTAAATTTATCGCAAAGTGAAGCCATTGGCATAGGCAATGAAAAAGGTAAAAACGCCATTGCTTACACAAACCGCTTTTGCTCGCCGCAACACGCCGAAATTTTTATGCACAACGGCGCCGCGCACATTCGCGATAAAAACAGCGTTAACGGAACATTTGTAAACGGCAGGCTTTTAACACAAAGCCAGCCTTTAGCTTATGGCGACGTTATTTATATAATAGGCCTTAAAATTGTGTATTTAGATAACCTTATTGCGGTTAATAACCCTAAAGGTGAATGCGTTATTGACGAAAATAAGCTTAAAATTATTAAAATAGAACCAACAGAGTTCAGCGACGATTTGCCGCAGTACACAGCGGAAGATGTTTATTTCTTGCGCACACCCAGAAAAGTTGAAAGCACAGATTTACAGGTGTTTTCTATGGAGCGTGCACCCACAAAGCAAACAAGAAAACAGCAGCCGCTTTTCTTAACGCTTGGCCCCTCGTTCACTATGGTTGTTCCCATGCTTGCAGGTACACTTTTAAGCGGCAATTCCTCTAATGTTGTAAGCGCGCTTGTAATGTCTTTCGGCGCGGCGGCAGTTGGCGGCGGCTGGGCCTATATGAATATAAAATACAATAAGCAAGAGGGCATAGCAACAGAGAACGAAAGAATTGCAAGCTATAATAATTACCTTGCAAAAGTTTCAGAGCAAATTAGCAAAAAAATGCAGTATAACCACAATGTGCTTCATAATATGCTGCCCTCTACACAAAGCGCTTTAAACTTTGCGCTTGAAGATAGCCCAAGGCTTTGGGAAAAAAGTAGCGTTCATGCAGATTTCTTGCACGTGAATTTGGGCGAGTGCTCTATGCCATCGCTCAACAAAATTGAGCTGCCCAAAGAGCAAGGCATGATGGCTTACGACCCATTAAACGATAATTTAACGAATATTAAACAGGCTATGTCTACATTAAAAGATGTGCCCTCTAATTTATCTTTTGAAGATAATTTGATGATTGGTGTTGTTAGCAAAAACCGCGATAAAGCGCTTAATTTAGTTAATGTTATAACGGCGCAATTAACAGCGCTTCACACTTACACAGATTTGCGCACTTGCTTTATTTACCCCATGAACGAAACCGATAACTGGGATTACACAAGGTTTTTACCTCACACATGGGCGCCGGACGGAAGCATTCGCCTTATAGCAAACGACAAAAAAACAGTTGGTGATGTTTTATACTACTTATCGGGCGTTGTGCGCGACAGGCTTGAAAACGCAAAAACCGCCGGCAAAGACGAGGGCAAAGTTTTACCGCACTATGTTGTGGTTATAGGCGATATTTCGCTTATTGAAAACGAGCCTATGGCAAAATATTTGCTATCGCCCTCTAAAGCGCTTAATATGACAATTGTTCTGCCTGTTAGCAGTACAGATAAACTGCCCGCAGAATGCAGCGCCATTATAAGAGACGATGAAGACTACAGCGGCTTTTACAGCACAACAGGCGAGTTTGAAGAGCGTGTTCCCGTTGCATTCCCTAATGTAGAAGTTAAAACTATGGACACCTACTCGAGAAAATTATCTAATTTCCGTGTGCGTGAAATGAATACCTCAGCAGGCATACCTGAAATATTATCATTCCTCGATATGTATAAAACGTCTAATGTTGAAGACCTTGAGGTTATGAAAAAATGGCTTGAAAACCGCACATATGAGAGCATGAAAGCCATGGTTGGTTACAAGGCCGGCTCACAGCCTTTGTACCTGGATATACACGAAAAATACCATGGCCCTCACGGCCTTGTTGCAGGTACTACAGGCTCGGGTAAAAGTGAAACACTTCAAAGCTATATATTATCGCTTGCGGTTAACTACCACCCCCACGAAGTTGCCTTTATTTTAATTGACTATAAAGGCGGCGGCATGGCGCAAAGCTTTATAGGCTTGCCACACCTTGCAGGCGTTATAACTAACCTTGGCGGCAACGCTACAGATAGGGCGCTACTTTCAATTAATGCTGAAATTAAGCACAGGCAAAGTGTGTTTAACGAGTTTAAAGTGAAGCACATAGATGCCTACATAGAGCTTTACCGCTCGGGCGTTGCGAGCGAGCCTATGCCCCATCTACTAATAATAGCCGATGAATTTGCAGAGCTTAAAAAAGAACAACCCGAGTTTGTTCGCGCGCTTGTTTCAGCGGCTAGGGTTGGGCGCTCGCTGGGCGTTAACCTGATTTTGGCAACGCAAAAACCGTCGGGCGTTGTAGATGATGAGATATGGTCTAACACACGTTTTCGTCTTTGCCTACGTGTTGCAGATAAGCAAGACAGCGCCGAGATGCTAAAACGCCCTGATGCGGCGTTTATAACAGGCACAGGCCGCGGTTATTTCCAAGTTGGTAACGATGAGATTTTCGATGAGTTCCAAAGCGGTTGGTCGGGTGCTGAATATCAGCCGAATGTGCCTTATACCGACGAGAAAAACGCTAAAGTTGAGCTGATTAATTTAATTGGTAAAAGCGGCGTTCCAAAGAAAAAAGGCAAAAAGAAAAGCGACAATATTAGCAAGCTAACACAGCTTGATGCAGTTGTTAAGCACCTTAACAGCGTTGCAAGCGAAAATAAAGTTGCCGCTCTTCGCCAAATTTGGCTCGACCCACTGCCAACAGCTGTTTATTTATCGCAGCTTAAATACAAAAACAAATCACAGGGCTTTTCGCTTGAACTTCCTGTGGGTGTTGCAGATAGCCCCAAAACACAAAGCCAGTTTGCAGTTGCGGTTAACTTTATCCGCGATGGGCATCTTCTTGTTTGCGGCTCTAGCGGCAGCGGTAAAACAACATTGCTTCAAACCCTTGTTTACAGCGCCGTAACAAATTATACGCCGCAAGAAGTTAATGTGTATATAGCCGATTTCTCTAGCCGTACAATGTCTGTTTTTGCAGATATGCCGCATGTTGGCGCAGTTACATTTGAGGGCGAGGACGAGAAAATTGAAGAGATGTTTGAGCTGTTAAAAGGCACATTGCTAGAGCGCAAAAATTCATTTAGCGAAATGGGTGTTGGCTCTTACAGAGACTATATAGCGCAAAAGAGCGATTGCCCTGCAATACTGTTCATTATAGATAACTATGTTGCTTTTGCAGATAGCTACAGCCGCTATGAAGATTTACTGATGCAATTAACGCGTGAGGCGGCAAGCTATGGCATTTATATAGTGCTTTCAATGAACAACTCGGGCGATATAAGAAGCCGCATGAGCCAAAACTTCACAAACGGCATAGCGCTTCAAATGGCAGATAAGTTTGAATATGAAGCTGTTTTGGGTAGCCGCAGCGAAATTTTACCGGATGACAGAACACCGGGCCGTGGCTTAATAAAAGCGCCAATGCCTATAGAGTTCCAAGTTGCACTTTGTGTTAAAGAAGAGCCGGGCACAAGCCAAACGCAAACATTGCGCAAAGTTTTTGCTGAATTAAAAGGCAAAAACGAAAACACAGGCGGCGTTAAAAAACTTGGCGCAAAAGTTGAAAATATTACATATAATGCTTTGATGTCTTACGACAAAATTGATGCGCTTGGCAAAAATGAAATTGCTTTAGGCCTGCACACAGACGGCACAGGCATTTGCCCGCTTGTTCTCGACGATGTTTTCTGCTACACAATAAGCGGTTTTGCACAAACAGGCACAAACGAGCTTCTTTCAAGCATTGCAAAACAATGCCATGCTAAAAAAAGCAAGATGATGCTTTTCGATAAGCAGGGCGGTGCGCTTGAAGCGCTTGGCATTTTCGATGAAATTTGCCATAACGACAGCGAGCTGTTTACGCTTATGGAAAAAACCGTGGTGCCTGAATTTATACGTCGCAACGGCATAGTAAACGAGGCGCGCGATAAAGGCGCAGATATTGTGAAAGCAATGGAAAAAGAAGAGAGAATTATGCTTGTTATAGGCGATATAAGCGAATTTATGCAAGCGGTTTACAGCGACAAAGTTAAAATGAACGATTTCCTTGAAGTTGCACTTCAAAAAGGTAAATTGCACAAAATTAACTTCTTCGCAGTGCTGTCACCCGACGACTATTATGATAACGCGCGTTTTGCCGCTATGCGCATTTGGGCAGAGCAAAACACAGGCGTGCACCTTGGCGGCATGTTTGACCAACAAGGCGCATTAAGCATAGAGATGAGCGCTTCCGACAGCGTGCGTCAATTGCCACCGGGTAGGGCTTACACAGCAAACGCAAAAGGCGAATTGCAAAAAATAGTAACGCCTATATTAGAAGAACACAGCGACAATTTAGTTTAGGAGGCAGTTATGGCTAAAATATTTTTAGATGTGCAATTACCGGGCATGGCAAAAAACTATGAATTTGCCGTAAACGACGCTTTGAGCGTAGGGCGCGTTAAAAGCGATTTTGCAAAGCAAATTTCAGCGCTTGAGGGCAGAGAGGTTTTTGGCGATATTTCACAAATTCTGTTTTGTTCTAAAAGCCTTGGCGGTTTGCTTAGCGATGAAGAAATATTAGCTGCTATGGATATAAAAAGCGGCGACACCATTATATTATTGTAGGAGGAATTATGGGCGAAATTAGTAATGTAGACAGCGATAAAATTATGTCTTGCGCTAATAAAATGGAAAGTGAAGTTGCCAATGTGCAAAGCGGCGTAACAATGTTTCGCGAGGCAGTTACCAAATTGGAAAGCACATGGGTTGGCGAAAGCAAAATTGCATTTATGCAAAGCTTTGAAAGAGATAGCGAAGCCATGGTTGAAATGGTTGAGCAAATGCGCGAAATATGCGACCAACTAAAGCAAATGGCAAACTCTTACAGCAGTAACGAAAGCAATATTCAAGGTAAGCTTAGAAGTTTAAGGTAATTTATATAATGTTTAGAAATTGCGCTTTGAAGTTGAAGCGCAGTTTCTAAACACTTACAAGTAAAACCTAAAAAGGAGTGATTATTTTGGCAGAAGGCGAAATTAAAGTTGACACCAGAGCGTTTGTTACTGCAGGTGAAGAAGTTAGTAACGCACAAAAGCAAATTGCCCAGGCGTTCGATAGGTATGTTGGCGAATTAAACACCCTTAGAAACGCTTGGCAAGGGGATACTTCCGATAAAATAAAGGCAATTGCCAATTCAATGAAAACAAGCGGCTCTACCATGAGCACAAACCTTGCAGCTTATGTTAGAACATTAAACGAGCTTGCAGGTATTTACGACCAACACGAAAAAGCTGTTGAAGAGCAGGGCAAAACGCTCGGTTTTGATGCAGGCAGCATGAAATAACGCATGAAAGAGGTTTAGTATGGCAGCAATTAATTTTGATTATAACTTAACTATACAGCAAGCTAATTCGCTAAAAGAAATTGGCACAGCCTTGCAAAACACAAGCGTTAAATCTCTTGCTGAAATATGCAATAATATAGACGCTTCGTGGACGGGCGAAAACGCAAAAATTTATAAGAACTATTTAAACGGGCTTGTTGAAGATTTAAGCCAAAAGGCAAAATTCATGCACGATACAGCAGAAGCTTTAATATCTGCTGCGAAGAAAATGCAACAGGCAGAAGAAGCGGCAAAACAAGCCGCACAACAAATTTAAACGAGGAGTGATTGTTTTTGGCTGCAACAACAGTAGATATTAACAGGCTTTCACAAGTTGGCAAAGAGCTTGAAAAAACGCACGCATTGCTTGTTCAAAACGAAAAAGAGCTTGCAGATTTAATGGAGCACGTTAAAACTATTTGGCAAAGCGATGCGGCAAGCACTTTTATAAACGCCTATGCAAAAAGTGCGCCCGAGCTTGCGAATATGTCTAAATTAATAGGTAGCACAGCGCAAGCGCTCTCAACTATTGCAGTGGGCTATAACAAGCAAGAAACAAGCGCGGCAGATGCCGTTCGCAATATGTTGCCGAAAGGGTAGTTTTCCTTGATTGCAACAAGCCACAGCTTAAATTTACTTGAAAAAGGGGAGTTATAATGGCAAGCACAGAAATTAATGTAGACCCTAAATTGCTTAGGCAAGATGCTCAGGAAATGCAAAAAATATATACAAAATATCGCAGTAATTTAGAGCAAGTAGCCGCTGAAAATCAGCGCCTTAAAGAGTTTTGGACAGGTGCCGCCGCAACAGCTTACTTAACAAGCTTTTCGGCAATAAAAGCGAATTGCGATAATTATATGCAAACGCTAAATGCAACTATAACAGCTTTATACGAAGCGGCAGATAATTACGAGCAAAGCGAAAAGGCTATTAAAGCAGAAGCCGATAATATGCCTAAACTGCCCGGCAACACAATGCGCTGATAGGAGGATAAAACATGGCAGAATACAAAGTTTCATATAAATTACTTGCACAGCAAGCAGAAGATCTTGTTAAAATTTCCACCCAGCTAACAGGCTATCAAGAGCAACTTTCGGCAATAGTGCCCAAATTGGGCGAGGGGGATTTGCTGGCAACAGCGAAATCAAACATTAGCGCAATGGCAACGCAAATGGCAGAAGGTGCAGAGCTTACAGCTATTGCGGGCAACACACTTAAAGATGCCATTGGCGAGTACTCTAATACAGAAACAACGCTTACACAGCAAGCCGAGGGCACAAAGGCGCACAGTAGAGATTTTTACAAAAACCCTGTTTCTGTAGGCGCGGCAATTGGTAGCGACGCCGGCACAGCAACGCCTTTAAGCACAGTTAGCGGGCCTATGGAATCGTATGCGCCCCCGGGTGGCTATGGCGATACTGTTCCCTCAGGCGCGGCTACGGCAGGCGCAGCAGACTCTACAAGCGCGAGCATTAGCGGCGCGGCAGTTGCAGGCGCTGTAGGTGTTGCAGGCGCGGCGGCCGGTGCAGGCGCGCTGTTTGCGGCTAAAAAGGCAAAAGATAAAAAAGCCGCTAAACAGGGCAGCGCAAGCGAAGTTCAAAGCGCAGTGCAAAGCAGCGAAGACGCTGTGAGCGAGGAATTGCAAAAAGACAGCTATGAAATTGAACTTGCACTAAAAAAGGCAAAGGAAAAACTGGAAAGTTTAGAGCAGTAAAAAAGGAGTTTGGCAGTTGTTTTTGAAAAATTAAATACAGGCACTAAAAATTAGGAAGTAAAAACAACGTGCAGCCCTTGTAAAAATTGAGAAATTACCATATAATTTTATATAGTATAAACAATTATATTTATTAATGAGAGAGGATTGACATTATGCGTAAAATATTATTATTAACATTAGTTTTGGTTATGAGCTTAGCTTTACTTACAGCTTGCGGCGATGATAGCGAAAAAACAGCAGTAGCGCCAAGCGTTGCAGAGGAAACATTCTTGCTTGATTTTACCCTTTATAACCACAGCAATGCCGCATTAACCGACATTAGAATTTCAGAGAGCACAGACGAGAGCTATGGAAACAACCTATTGCCCGAGGGTTATGTTTTACCCGACGGTCACTCTGTTGAAGTGCCTTTCGACTACCAAGCGCCTGCAGGCACACTTTTTGATATGTATACAAACGATGAGGACGGCGACAGCTACCATTACCAAGATATTCCTTTAACAGCAATAACAGAGCTTCACTTATATGTTGAATGGTATGCCGATGGCTCATATAACAACACTTATGAGTACAAATAGAAAAATTTAAGAAAAAAGAATAAAAAAGCCGGCGCATAGCGCTTATAAACTATGGGCGGCTTACATAATTATAAAAAAGCAGTATGTTTATTTCAACATACTGCTTTTTTGTAGAGCAATTTAATTATTAAAGTAAAACCCTAACAGTTAGTTGAACCATGGGTTTTGTTGTGGCGGTGTAGCACTAATTAAAAACCCACCTTGCAAAACTGCAAAGTGGGTTAAAATGATATTTCCAATTATTTAATTTTATGTTACCTATTACACTTTAATATATTAAAAAGGGACAATCTCTTCAATTATGTGTTGTTAGCTTTCTGCGGTTTTGTTTTGCCTGCACTTGGATTTTATAAGCTATCTGCGGCTTTATCATCACCGCCTGCGCCTACCTTTACAAGCATTTTGCTTTTACCGCCCGGTTTGCAATTGCAAGCTTTACACGGCTTTATCCTCACCGCCTGCTTGCCGAATGCCGGTTCTCATGCTTAATACGGTAACACTGTTCGACCTTTCTTTTTTTTACGCCAATTAGCGTTAAAAGAATTTTAAAGAGCTATTCCGTTTGCATTGGCCTTTACCTCTTTTTTTATTAAGCCTTATTATATAAGGCCGCACATATTCTTCATCTAAACCAATATTTATCATCTTTTTTATTAATGTTCTTTAAGCATTAATTTTTCGACGTTTAGAGCCCTTTCAGCCCTCCGACGGGTTTTGCCGCTATTATGGCCTTCATTTATTGCCTTTGCCGTGCTTATTTCTGCCTAATACTAAGCGTACATTTTTCTTTGCACAACTATAACAAAATTAACTGAACAGATATGTGCCAAAAAGTAACTATTGCATCGGAGTTTCCTCTTTCATTTAATCTCTCGTTTGCACTCACTTTAGCTTTGTGCTTTTTCAAGGCACTAACAGCAATTTTGCCCTATTTCTTTACATAAAACAAACATGTGCAAACTTTTGCAGGGTTTTACCGGTTAAATGCAACTTTACCTATGATTCATGCGTTTTAATGCACGATTTTTACGAAACATTCGTTATGTTGGATTTATTGCACTTTAGCGGCGGCCCTGCCCTAACTGAACAGGTGTTTCATTAGAGTACACTGGCCTCGCTCCCTTCTGTTGTTATGTTTTCATTATACGCTTGTAAATTGTGTTTGTCTATTGACATATTGCATGGATTTTTAACTTCTTTTATGGACATATTTTACCTTTGCCATAAAACGGGTTCGGATTGCATTGGTTTGGCTAGCTCCAACCTAAGTCTTTTAAAATATCCCATTTAACCGCCATGCCAAAAACACAAAGCTCTTCAATTCGAGAATCTGTCATTCTTGAAACAGGGCCGCTAAGTGAAAAAGCGGCGTTAGCACGCCCGTTTAATGAAGGAAGGCTAAATGCTACACACCTAACGCCTATTTCATTTTCTTCGTCGTCTATTGCAAAGCCCTGCTTTTGAACTTGCTTTAGGCCTGCAATAAATTTATTGAAATTTGTTATTGTTTTACCTGTTAGCGCTTTAATATCACTGCTTTTCCACACTTTTTCAACATCGTTGTAGCTGTTTGTTGCCAATATTGCCTTGCCAACGCCTGTGCAGTACATAGGCGTGCGCCTGCCCACGTGGCTACCCATTCTAAGCATATGCCCGCCTTCGCCTTCTGCTTTGTATATGTAAATTATATCGCTGCCGTCTTGCAACACAAAATGAACGGCCTCTTTTGTTATACGAGCCATTTTGTCTATATGCGGTTTTGCTATGCTAAGCAAATCCATTTCATGCACTATGGAGCTTGAAAGCTCAAACATTTTCAGTGTAAGCCTGTAGTGTGCTGTGTTAGAATCTTTTACAACATAGCCAAGGGTAATTAAACTTTGCAAAAGCCTGTGAACAGTGCTTTTAGCAAGGTTGCTGTTTGCGGTTATATCTTGTAAACCGGCGCCTTTTGGGTGTTTTGTTAAAATTTCTATAATTTTAAATATTCTTTCAACACTTTGCACATTGCTGCTATTTTGCATAATTCACCTCTTTGCGTTTTACATTGTGGAATGTAGTTCCATTATTATAATATATTTGCCTTTGAATTTCAACAATTATTGCGTGGCAATTTGCGAATTTTTCAAACTGCATAAAATGCTTAGGAAAAGCAAAAAAATAAATATTTAATATTAAAATTCTTGTAATTATTATTGAATAATGTATAATAATATAATATAAAGTTTTTACGGAGGCATTAATGGCTGATAATTTAAAAATTAAACCTGTTTTAATTGGTGCAGATATGAACTGCTACAATATGGCGAGGGCGTTCCACGAGGAATACGGCCTTGTTTCAAACGCTTTTGGGCGCTGGCAAATGGGCGATACCATGTATAGCCGCATTGTAAACTTTACCATGGTGCCCGATATAGATAATGAAGAAGTGCTTTTGAAAACCATTAGCGATTTTGCAAACGCAAACAGCGATTACAAATGCATTGTTTTAGGGTGCACAGACGATTACGCAAGCCTTTTGATGGATATTAAGGGCAATTTGCCGCAAAACTGCATAGCGCCTTATATTTCGCCCGCTTTGAGGGATAAGCTTGTTAGCAAGGCAGATTTTTACCGCCTTTGCGATGAGCATGATATACTTTACCCGAAGACTTATGTGCTTAAAAGCCCCGAGCCTTTACAAAATTTAAGCGAGGAGAATTTAGGGTTTAACTACCCTATAGTTATAAAGCCTAGCAGTAGCATACGCTATTGGAAATTCCCTTTCGATGGCATGAAGAAAGTTTATTTTGCCGAAGATGCAAATGAGGCAAAGCAAATATGCGAGCAAATATACAGCGCAGGCTATGACGATGAGCTTATTTTGCAAGACAATATACCGGGCGACGATAGCCTTATGCGAGTGTTAACGGCTTATTGTGATAAAAAAGGCAAAGTGAAAATGATGTGCCTTGGGCATGTGGGCCTTGAAGAGCACACGCCGAAAGCGCTTGGAAACCATGCGGCAATAATTACGGAATACAATGAAGAGCTTATGCTTAAAATAAAAGGGTTTTTGGAAGAAATTAATTATACCGGTTTTGCGAATTTTGATATAAAATATGATAGGCGCGATAATACCTACCGTGTGTTTGAAATTAATTTAAGGCAAGGGCGCAGTAATTTTTACGTTACAGGCGCAGGCCTTAACCTGGCAAAGTATATTGTGAGCGACCATGTTGATAATATTGATTTAGGCGAGCCTTTGCTTTTTAAAGGTGAGCACTTTTGGCACAGCGTGCCAAAAGGCGTTGTTTTTAAATATGTGCAAGATGAAAAATTCATTGAAAAGGCAAAAGAACTTTGTGCAATGAAAAAAGAGAGCTGCACATTCAACTATGCTTACGATTTGAAAATGAATTTGAAACGCTTTGCATATTATATTATACACCAGCACAGGTATTACAAAAAATTTGAGGATAATAAAATTTATTGATAAGCGAGCTTTTAAAAATTTGGCAAAGCTTTGAACGAAGCAGCTATTATTCAATCGCTAATTTTCACTATTTAAACAAGGAGCCTTTATGTTAAAAAACAAAGCACCCGAAGTTCTTGGCATTTTAGGCGGGCTTGGGCCTATGGCGTCTGTTTATTTTTACGAGCTTATAACAAAACATACCTATGCCCAAAAAGATCAAGACCATATAGACATTATTATAAACTCGCGCGCAACAACGCCCGACCGCTCGTCGTTTATTATGGGCGAAAGCGCTGAGAACCCGTTTGACATTATGGAGCAAGACGCAAAACGCCTTGTGGTTTTTGGAGCACAGGCAATTGCAATACCCTGTAATACAGCGCATTATTTTTACGATAAGCTTAATGAGTGCATTGATATTCCCATTTTAAATATGGTGGAGCAAACTGTGCTTGCGGCGAAAGAGCGCGGCGGCAAAACTGGCATTTTTGCCACTACAGGCACAATTCAAAGCCGCACATATCAGCGTGTTTGCGAGGAGCTTTGTGCCGAGTATGAAGTGCCAAGTGATAAGTATCAGCAATATATAATGCAAATTATTTTTTCTTGCATAAAACAGGGCAAGCCTGCGGATATGCGCCTTTTTAACGAGGCTGTTGCATATATGCAAAGCAAAAATTGCACATCAATTATTTTAGGGTGCACAGAGCTTAGCATTGTTAAGCGCGATGAGAAATTAAGCAATTATTTTATAGACAGCATGGAAGTTTTAGCAAAAAACACTATAGAGCTTTTTGGTAAAACGCCAATTGGCCTTTAATGCGGCTTGCTTTGGCGGTTAATAGCGCAAAAGAGTGGGCTTTGAATGTGTAAAATTATTAAAACTGCTTTTGTTAAAAGGAAAAGCAGAGCGCTGTTAATATAAAGCGCTTTCAAAGTAAACTTTTTATAAAATTGCAAAAACTTATTAAATAATGTATAATAAAGCGCAAAATTATTACCCGTGTAATAAGCGAGGGCGCTTTTAAAATAAAAACTAAAGCAAAAGGCGAAAGGGAAAGAACATGTGTGGCTTTATAGGTTTTACAGGCACTGTTGAAAACAGTAAAGATATAGTTTTAAAAATGATGGAGCGCATTGTGCACCGTGGGCCTGATATGGGCGACTGCTATGTTGATGATAATATAGCGCTGGGTTTTCGCAGGCTTTCTATTTTAGATTTAAGCGAGGCAGGCAAACAGCCAATGCAAAGCGAAGACGGCGATGTTGTTATTATTTATAACGGCGAAGTTTACAACTTTTTACAGCTTAAAGAGCAACTTGAAGCACTTGGCCACACTTTTAAAAGCGGCACGGATACTGAAGTTGTTTTGCACGGCTATATGCAATATGGCACAGAAATTGTGAAGATGCTAAGGGGTATGTTTGCCTTTGTTATTTACGATAAAAAAACAAATTTTGTCTTTGGCGCAAGGGATATATTCGGCATAAAGCCTTTTTATTACCATAGAATAAAAAACAGCGATGTTACGCTTTTTTCAAGCGAGATAAAATGCTTTTTAGATTTCCCCGGCTTTGAAAAACAAATAAATGAACAGGCAATTTTGCCTTATTTAACTTTGCAATATTCAGCAACAGAGCAAACGTTTTTCAAAGATGTTTACAAATTGCCGGCGGCGCATTATTTCACACTGAAAGACGGTGTAATTGATGTTCAGCGCTATTGGGACGCAGATTTTGCGCCAAAAGAGCAAAGCTTTGATGAATGTGTAAACGCTTTGCACGAAACAATACAAGAGAGCGTTAAAGCGCACCAAATAGCTGATGTTAAAGTTGGCTCGTTTTTATCCGGCGGTGTGGATTCAAGCTATATAGCCGCTGCCCAAATGCCCGATAATACATTTAGCGTTGGCTTTGAACAGCATAAGTTTAACGAAACAAATTACGCAAAAGAGCTTAGTGATATTTTAGGCATTAAAAATTACCGCAAACTTATTACGGCTAAAGAGTGCTTTGATGCATTCCCTACAATACAATACCATATGGACGAGCCACAGGCAAACCCGTCCAGCGTGCCGCTTTACTTTTTAGCGCAAATGGCGCGCGAGCACGTTACCGTTGTTTTAAGCGGTGAGGGTGCCGATGAAATTTTTGCGGGCTATGAATGGTATGCCGATACACCTGCCGTTGTGAAATTTAAGAAGAGTGTTCCGCTTTTTGCGCGCAAAACCTTTGGGGCAGTGGCCGATAAAATGCCCTATTTTAAAGGCAAGAACTTCTTGCTGAAAAGCAGTGAAAAGCCCGAGGATTATTTTGTTGGGCAGGCGAAAGTTTTTGAAGAAAACGAGGCAAAAAGCATATTAAAGCCCGAGTATAAAAAAGGCAAAAGCGTTAAAGGCCTTGCCACTAAAATTTACGATAGGGTTAAGGGCAAAGACGAAGTTACCAAAAAGCAGTATTTAGATATGAATATGTGGCTACCGGGTGATATTTTGCTTAAAGCCGATAAGATGTGCATGGCCCACAGCCTTGAACTTCGCGTGCCGTTTTTAGATAAACAGGTTATGAATTTTGCCACTACCGTGCCTGTGGATTACCGCATAAAAGGCACAGATACAAAAATTGTTATGCGCGCGGCCAGCAATAAAATTTTGCCCGACGATTGGGCAAACCGCCCGAAAAAAGGTTTCCCTGTGCCGATTAAATTTTGGCTTAGAGAGCCTGAGTTTTACAATATAGTTAAAGAGTATTTCACACAGGATTATGCAGAGCAGTTTTTCGATAAAGAGGCTATTTGCAAGTTGTTAGATGACCATTTCGAGCAAAAAGCAGACAACCAGCGCAAAATTTGGGTTGTGTTCACTTTCTTAACTTGGTATAAACGCTTTTTTGTTGATGAAAGGGCTTAGGTTTTAAGTGCTGCTTGTTATGGGTAACTTTTGGTTTTTCTTTTCGCAAAGCTTGCGCTTTGGTTTTTTGTTTGCTGTGCTTTTCAAGTTCTATAAGGCGTTTTACTTTTCAGCGTGAAAAGTAGCAAAAGCGGAAGTTTGTTTTTAATATTTAAGCTTGCTTTTGTGTTTTTTCTTATCGCAAAGCTTATGCCTTGGTTTTTTGTTTGCTTTAATGGCTAAGTTTAGTAAGGCGTTTTACTTTTCAGCGTGAAAAGTAGCAAATGCGGAAGTTTGTTTTTAATATTTAAGCTTGCTTTTGTGTTTTTTCTTTTCGCAAGGCTTATGCCTTGGTTTTTTGTTTGCTTTAATGGCTAAGTTTAGTAAGGCGTTCTACTTTTCAGCGTGAAAAGTAGCAAAAGTGAAAGTTTGTTTTTAATATTTAAGCT
>CAYJEU010000023.1:0-28937 GCA_964369565.1 uncultured Bacteroides sp.
CCACCCCTTTGCCATAAAATCTATAGACCTAAAAGCACATAAATTGTGCATATAACAAGGCAGACGACGACGGCACACTAGCGTTTGTCTAGGAGGATAACGCAGTTAGATGTGTAATATATGTGCTTTTAGGCGGGTTCGGATTATATCGGCTTGGCTATGCAAAAAAATGCTAAAATGCCGCTTTTTATATAACTAAAATCGCCGCACATAAATGTGCGGCGATTTTCACATTATAGTTTTTTATTAATTTACACTTAGTCTTCTTTAAAGTACTCCTCGCTTGTAAGGTATTTCCCATTTTTATAAAAGCGCACTGTACCTCTGCCTTCTTTTTTAACGCTATACATAGCTGTGTCTGCCAAGTGAAAAATCTCTTTTGATGTTTGCGCATCTTTAGGATAATGGGCAACACCAATACTACATCCACAGCCCATTTGGTGCCCGTTATAATCATATTGCTTCCTGAAAATTATAAATAAATCTTCAATTATTTGCTTTAAAAAATTATTGTCATCTTTATCTTTAATTACAACTACAAATTCGTCGCCGCCTTGCCTATAGGCTTTTATTTCGTCGGTGCACATTTCTTTCAGGTCTTGCGCTATACCCTTTAAAAGAACATCTCCTGCCTCGTGGCCCAGGGTGTCATTCACTTTTTTAAAGCCGTCTAAATCGCAAAAAAGCACATACCACTTATCGCTAAATATGCTTTGGTCTGCAATAAACAGCTGAATATCATCGTGCAAGCTTCTTCTGTTTGCAAGGCCTGTTAAATAATCAAATTGAGCAAGCTGCTCTATAAGAATTTGGTTCCTTTTGCTTTCGGTAATGTCCACACTTGCAACTAAATGGGCTATTCTGCCATCTGTCCAAGGGAAAGACGAGCTTAATACCCTAAACCAAGATTTATCAAACGGGCGCTCATAATCCCACTGATAAGTTTTATTTAAGTTCCCGTTTTCATCCAGCAATTTTGGCTGCGGGCAAAAATCACACGGGGCCATTTTATCCTTAAATATAGCCTGCCAACATTTTTTGCCCATCATATTTTCCACACCGCCATAAGGCTCAGCCATAGATTTATTTGCGTATAGAATATCATGCGTATAATAATCGTTCACATATATATCTATGCCTATATGGTCTAAAACATTGCTCAAAGTTGCCTGTGCATTTTCAATTCCTTTTTGGAACATTTCAAGCTTAATATTATTTGCAAGCAAAGTTAAAAGCGCACAAGCCTTATTGATATCTGCTTGCGCATGCCTTAACGCTTTTCGGCGGTCGGCAAGGCCTATAAAACCTGCAAGTGCATAGTGCTGGTTCAATATAGGAATAAAAATTATTGTGTTAACATTAAAAATTTCTATAAGCTTTTGCTTTAGGCTGGTGCTTTTCTCGTTTTCTGTATAAATAATAACTTTTTCACTGCAAAGCTCACTTAAAAGCTGGGCGCCAAGTAAATTTTTCATGTCGAGTTTATCTTTTAAAGCATCATAGCGCACCATCTCGTAACATTCCTTTTTACATAGCTCACCTAAATGGTTTGCTTCGTAAATAAATGCATGCGATATATCAAAAAAGCGGCATATATCTTCTAAATAATTATATTTAGACAGCTCTTTTTCATTTGCAAAACTAAGCTTTTCAATCATATTTTGTATGAATTCATGCGAGCTAATATTCATTATGCACTCCTTAACATTTTATTTTCAGTACAAACAAAATAATGCTATACTGTTATATTATATGTTAATTTTTGCATTTTAGCAACAAAAAAATTATTCATTGCTTTTTAGCTCTTCCACAGGTGCCGGTTTACTGAAAAGATAGCCTTGCGAGTAATTAACATTATACTTATTCAACACCGCTTGCGTTTGCTCGTCTTCAACAAACTCTGCTATAGTTTTAGCGCCTATTAAATCTGCCATAAAGCAAATAGAGCGCAAAATTATCACATTCTTTTTATTTGTTGCAATGTCTTTAATTATTGTTCCGTCTATTTTAATATACGCGGGCGATAGCGCAATAATTGTAGTATAAGTTGAATATCCCGAACCGAAATCATCTACAGAAACACGACAACCGTAACTGCGCACTCTTTTAATAAACCCAAATAACGTATCGGTTTGATAATTTTCAGTTTCAACAAATTCAATTACTAAATTTTTACTATTAGGGTAATTTTCAAGTTGCAGATAAAACCATCTTCTAAAAGTTTCGTTTGAAATATCGTATGCAGAAATATTTATAGAAAGCTTTTCAGGCCTATTGGCAAATTCTTTTAAAACTCGCTTTATCATTTTTCTGCTTAATTGATTATATATTTTATATTTTTTAGCAATGTCTAAAAATTTTGCCGGAGAGTAAATTTTACCTTTTTTATCAGCGATTCTCATAAGTGCTTCATACTTATCAATTTTGCCGGTTGCGTTGTTATAAATACCTTGATAATACGGAATAATCCTTTTTTCTTCAATTGCAAAGTTAATTAAATCTAAAGTTTTGGCATCATCCTTAATAGTATCTGCCAAATTAAACTTTTCGGGCGTTATTATAAAGTTTTCCTGAGTATCTTTCGCATTTAGCAGCGCGTGAAGAGCACGCTCTATCAGCCTATCTTCTTGTAACACAACGGCAAAACGCGATACTGCACTAATGGCAATTTCAGAAGAAGCAGCAGATTCAAAATTCGAATAAAATTGTTTCATTATTTTCAAAAAATCGTCTTTTGAAATGTTTTCATTTGCCGCCAAAACAAAATTGCTGTAATTATAACTATACAAATAAATAACTTTGTCTAAATTAAATTGCTCAAGTGCAACTTGCACATTCATAAGCACATCTTTGCAGCCGGAGAAATATTTTTCTTCGCCATAGGCCGCAATTGAAAGATCTGCATTAACTACTTCTGTCATGCATAATTTATTAAACTTATGCTCATTAAGGTCTATGTGCAATTTAGCATTGTTTGCAACACCCAAATTATAATCAATGTATATATCATTAGTAACCAATGATTTTCTCCTTTTTAGCTCTTTGTTTTCTAAAATATGGCAAATAAATTTATATTTAGTGCCATTAATACTTCTTATATATACATTATAGTATTATTAATAATTTTTTTCAACTTCTAAATTTGCGAAAAAAGCTTTAAAGCCAAGCATTCTCTCTGGGTTTTAATGGCCTTAAAAAAGAAAGCAAAATATCACATTAACTTATTTTTTTGAAAAATCAACCTTAGCACGAGCAATTTATTTTTTATTTAATGACAAAAAACAAATTACTTTATTAGCGACGCAGTAAAATGTAAAGTTACATTTCATAAAACTTTCACAAAAAAATATTTTTTATTCTCTTAATCCATTTACATATTTTTACAAAATTAGCAATAACTATGTATTAAGCGGCGTTTTTTCTGCATCTATAGGCGATTTGGTAAAAGCCTTTAAACAAAAAAAATGAACTACACACCCCTAAAGTTAAGCATACGGTATACTCTATCCATATGAAAACAAAAAGGTGTGCAGTTCAAATTTAAATTTAAAGTTTTAAGTGCATTTTATTAAATACTATTAATATATGCAAACATTATTTTATGCCTGAATGTGCAAAGCTTTCAATGAACTGACGCTGGAATATTAAGAACAATAATAAAAGCGGCGCAACAACAATTAGCGTTGCCGCACAGATATCTGCCCATTGTGCGCCTATTTCAGAAGACATTGCAAATATTGCAAGCCCTAAAGTTAGAGGGCGTTTATCCGGGCTGTTTATCATAACCAGCGGCCATAGGAAATTGTTCCACTGATATGAAGCAGATATTAAGCCAAACGCAATGTAGGCCGAGCGCAGTAATGGAGTATAAATCAAAAAAATTGTTTGAATTAAGTTACAACCATCAATTTTTGCAGCTTCTTCAAGCTCGTATGGTATTGTTTTTATAGTTTGCCTAAACATTAATATACCCATAGCTGAAACAAAGAACGGCAGTATAACGCCAAGCCTTGTATCTGCTAAATCTAAAAATGAAAGAAAGCGGTAGTTAGGCATTATAAGAACGTCTGCACTTACCATCATTTGAGATAAAAACAAAATGAAAAGCACATTCTTACCCCAGAAATTTATCCTTGCAAAAGCATAGCCCGCAAGTGTAATGCTAAGAAATTGCACACACAAAATAGCAATTACCATTACAATGGTATTGAAATAATAAACGTCGAACGGTGCAAGTTCCAATATCCTTACAATATTATCTATTGTAGGAACAAATATTGCTGTTAAATCTCTCATATATTCTTGCGGTGCAAATGCTGTTCGTATCATCCACAACAGGGGTATAATACACAATATCGCAAGCAATGTCATAACTATATTTATTAAGCTGTTTTGAATTTTAGCCATATTATACTCCTTTTAATTATAGTGGGCACGCTTATCTTGATAATAGAACTGAACGCTTGTAACAATTAACAAAAGCGCAACAAGAACTATTGTGATAGCAGATGCCTTGCCTGTATCCCAGAAATCGAAACCAACTTGGAATATGTAATATAAAAGCATATTTGTGGAATTATTAGGGCCACCCTTTGTCATTATATAAAGGTGATCTACTATTTTATAAGCATTTGTTATTGCCACAATTCCAACATATATAGTAGTTGGGCGCAGTAGCGGCCAAGTTATTTTTATAAATGTTTGCACTTTACCTGCACCGTCTATTTTAGCCGCCTCGTAATATTCTCTTGAAATGCCTTGTAAACCCGACATGTAAAATATCATTAAGTAGCCCGATTGCTTCCAAATAAGCATTACCATAATACCTATAAGCGCAGTATCGGGAGAGCCTAAAATACGAGTTTCCAAATCTAAAAAGCCCAGTAATCCGTAGTTTGGCGTATAAATAAAAAGCCAAATATTTGCAACTGCAACCATAGGCAAAATTGTAGGGTAAAAAAATGCTGTGCGGTAAAACCACTTGCCTATTAATACTTTATTTGCAAATAAGGCCATAGCAACGCCCAGTGCAATACTTGCAGGTACGGTAACCAGTGCAATTATTAAGTTGTTAAAAAACGATTGCAAAAAAATATCATCGCTTAAAAGCCCTACATAATTTTGAAAGCCAATAAATTCAGCTTGCCTTACCGACATATTGTTCCTGTAAAGGCTATTGTAAAAGCTGTTAAAAACAGGGTAAATTGTAAATAAACATAAAAATATAAATGCCGGCAAAATAAGCATGTAAGCCGTTATAGATGCCTTTGTTTTTTTGTTTATATAAGGGTTATTGCTAAATTTAAAACTCGCTTTTGAATTTGATGCTTTAAGCACTTTGTTTTGTGACATTTTAGGTTTCTCCATTTCACTAAAACTATTTTAATATAAAAATCAAGGACGGAATTGTTACCGCCCTTGATTGCGTTGGAATTTTATTTTGCATATGAACTTTGCCTATATAAACAAATATTATCTATATTGGCTTAAAACTTCATCTGCTTTTGCTTGTGCATCTGCCAATGCTGTAGCTGCATCACTTTGGCCTGTCATAACAGATTCAATCGCTGTATCAAGTGCGTCTTGTACAACACCTTGATCGTAAACCGCAAACTCTGCATGAGCGTGCTCTAATTGGTCGCGTGCAACAATTGCTTGTGGGAACTCTGCAACATAATCCATCATCAATTGTGTTTCATATGCTTCAGGGCGAGGTGCAACATAACCTGTGTCTATGCTCCATTGTGCAACGCGCTCTGGGTCGCTTGTCATCCATTTGATAAAGTCAAACGCTGCTGCTGTTTGCTCTTCAGGAACGCCTTTGAATAAGTAGAAGTTACCGCCGCCTGTTGGTGAACCTCTAGATTCGTCTGCAGGTAGCATAGCTGTGCCAAAGTCAAAAGTAGCGTTATTTTTAATATTTGTTAAGTTACCTGTTGTTGTGTAAATCATAGCAACTTTTTCTTCTAAGAAATCTGACGGTGTTGTAGACCAAGCAGATGTTCCCGGTGCTTGCGCGCCTATATCTGATAAGCTCTTCCAATACTCAAGTGCCCTAATTGTGCGCTCGTCGTCAAAATAAACTTCAGTGCCTTCTTCATTCATCAAGTTAAAGCCGCCTTGTTGCAATGTAAATGTTTGCAACATCCAATAAGCATAACCTGCTTTATCTGAAGGGATTTGAATACCGTAATGGTCGTCATTTGTTAATTGTAAGCTCATTTCTGTTAGCTCGTCCCATGTTGCGGGAGGTGCTTCAGGGTCAAGGCCTGCTTCAACAAACATATCTTTGTTGTAATAAAGCACTATTGTGCTTCTTTGCCAAGGAATACCGTATACTAAATCGCCAACACGGCTGTTTTGCATAAAGCCATCATAGAAGCCCTCAAGCCATGCTTTGTCTTCGTCTGTTGTGCAGAATTGGTTAAAATCATAAACTGCATCCATTGCTAAAAACGAGTGCATGTCTATAGAGAACATCAAAGCAACAGGTGGAGTATTGCCACCGTTAATTGCTGCTTGCACTTTAGTGCGTGTATCTGCATAAGAGCCTGCATAAACAGGGTTAATTATAACGTCGGGGTTTTCCTCTGTGTATTGTGCGCATAAATCTGCAATAATAGCATCAAGGCCGCCGCCGGCCGCTACAGGGAAATACATCTCTAATGTGATTGGTTCGCCCTCAGCTTGTGTTTCTTGGCCTGCTTCGCTCTCAGGAGCTGTTAGCTCTTGTTGTGTTGCGGGTGCGCCACATGCTGTGCCTAATGAAAACAGCACAACCACTATAAGAGCTATTGACAAAATGCGTTTTAAGTCCATAATGATTTCCTCCAAATTATATTTTGATTTATTATAAAGGTATTTTCACACCTCTATTACCTTTACCGACTTATGAATTGAGCCTTAAAACTATTATAAATTGTTGAGCAAGTCAAAGTGTTTTTTCATCAATTCATCTTGAGTATCATTCCTATATTCAATAACCCAATGGCAATCGCTGTCTTTTATTTTTTTCATCTCTTTATATATATTATCCCAGTTTAAATTGCCCTCGCCCATTGGCAAATGCTCATCTGCCTTTGCAAAGTTATCGTGTATATGCAGCGCTATCAAGCGATGGGCACATTGGCTAATTAACAAAGGCACATCCCACTTTTGAACATTAGCATGGCCTAAATCTAAAAGGTAAAGTGCATTTTCCGGCAAATTTTGCACGAAATCAACATACTGGTTTTGGGTGAATATGCATGTTTGCTCGTTGCCAACATTTTCAACACCTAAGCGAATATTATATTTCTTTGCAACTTCACAAAGGCTGTGCATTGCAGTTTTCGATCTTTCAATTAGCACATTTTTATCATCGCATGGGCCACCGCTTTGCCCCGGGTGTATAACTACCATATCGCAACTAACATCCGCTGCAAGCAAAATTGTCTTTTCATATAATGTGTATGTGGCTTTGCTTACTGCATCGTTTGCGGCGGTTAAATTTGTTTCCCAAGCCGGCGCATGTATGGTGTATTTCACATTGCTTTCGTTTGTGGTTTTTTTGAAAATCTCGGCGGCTGTATCAAAATCGTGCCAAAATGCGTTGTCTATAAATAATTCGGCATGTGTAATGCCTTGCTTTTGAACATGGTTTAAAAACTCTTCTGGGGTGTCGCTAATTCTGTATAATTGTGAATATGAAACTTGCATAACACACCTCTATTTTGAAAATTTAATATATTATATTACAGTAGCAAATTTGTTTAATTACAATATTTTTTTTGCTCAAGGTTTAATTTTTTTGTCAATTTTCTTAGAATTTTGCCACAAATCAATATTATCACGCAGTTCACAGAATGTCAATATTTTATTGATATATTGTAAATAATTTTACCTTTATTTAACATAATTATTACAAAAGCAAATTATTTGTTGTTTTTTAACTATACTTACAAGTTTTATGTTATATTAATATAAAGATAAAATATCAAGATATTATGCACCGAGGGAATAATAATGAACAAATATGAAATTAAAAATACTATCGATGTGGCAAACGGAAGAAAAAAAGCTGATTTAGTTCTTAAAAACGGCAAAATTGTTGACGTATACCAAGGCAAGATAATCAGTGGGAATGTTGCCATTTGCGGCAAATATATTGTAGGTATTGGCGATTACGAAGGTGAAAATGAAATAGACTTAAACGGCTCGTATATTTCACCGGGTTTTATTGATGCGCATATGCACCTTGAATCCACCTATGTTTCACCAGGTGAAGCCGGCAGGTTATTGGTGCCAAGAGGAACCACAACAATTATTGCCGACCCGCACGAAATAGTAAATGTTTGTGGTACAAACGGGCTAAATTACATGCTAAATTGCGGCGAGGATACCGCCCTTGATATTAAATATATGTTGCCCTCTTGTGTGCCATGCACACCGTTTGAAACTTCAGGCGCAACTTTTACTGCCGAGGAAATAAGCCTTTATTTAAACCGCGATAATGTATTGGGCTTGGGCGAATTTATGAACCATGTTGGCGTGAACAATTGCACCGACGATGATATTGACAAAATTCATTCAGCACATTTTGCAAAAAAAATTATAGACGGCCATGCGCCAAACGTAAAAGGAAAAAAGCTTGACGGCTATGTTGCTGCCGGCGTTAGAACAGACCACGAGTGCAGTACCGTGCAAGAAGTAAGCGATAGAATATCCAGAGGCATGTATGTAGAGTTAAGGCAAGGTTCTGCTTGCCGCGATTTGAAAAAATTACTGCCTGCTGTTACAAAGGAAAATTTAAGATACTGCTTGCTTTGCTCTGATGACAGAGAGCCTGAAACCATACTTAAACTTGGGCATATAGACGATTGTTTGCGTATATGTGTGCAAGAGGGCCTTAATGCAATTTCTGCAATAATTATGGCCACAATAAACACTGCGCAGTGCTATAGATTATACGACAGAGGCGGTATTGCGCCGGGCTTATTAGCGAATATAGCTGTGATAGATAACCTTAAGGATTTTAATGTTGAAAAAGTTTTTGTTTGCGGCGAATTAGTTGCACAAGATGGCAAGTATTTAAAAGATATAAGCAAATCAGATATATCTACTGTGAGCAACTCTATGAAAATTAAAGACTTTAGCATTGAAAAGCTGAAATTAAATTTTAATTCAAACAAAATTATTGCAATGGAAGTTTTAAAAGACGGTGTGCTAACAAAAAAAGCACAAATTACCGTTAATTTAAATGATAAAAACGAATTTATTTTTGATGAAAATTCAGATATTAGTAAAATTGCGGTAGTGGAGAGGCATCATTATACAGGCAATGTTGGCGTTGGGCTTATAAAGGGGTTTGGAATAAAAACAGGTGCAATTGCACAAACAATAGCGCACGACTCGCATAATGTTGTGGTAGCCGGTATGTCTGACGAGGATATGGCATTGGCTGTTACCACTTTACAAGAAATTGGCGGCGGTATTGTAGTTGTTAATAACGGCGAAGTTCTTTCGCAATTAGAGCTGCCTATTGCAGGCCTTATGAGTGACAAAACAGGTGAAGAAGTTCATGACAAATTTGAAGAAATTCACAATATTTGCCACAAAGTACTTGGAATTACCGAAAAAGAGCCTATAGTAAAGCTATCATTTATGTCGCTCCCTGTAATTCCTGACATTAAAATTACAGATAAAGGGCTATTTGATGTTTCAAGCTTTACTTTTATAACGCAATAGCTTTTTTAGAGAATAACAAACAAGTTCAAAATTTTTGAGCTTTACAAAACTTGAGGCTATCAATGTACATTGATAGCCTTAAATTTTTATTATTAAAAGTGCTCTTTTCAATAAGAATTCTGATTAATCACAAAAAATATGTTAAAATACTGTTGTTTTTTACTATTTTAATTTGCAATTTATTTTGATATAATGTTTATATTAAATTTATTGCCTAAAATTAAAAAATCAATTTCAAAACAGCAATAATGAACGACATTGTTTTTTTAATTGACAAAGTGAAATTTAAATTTTAGGAGGTTTACCATGGCAAATTGTAACAACTGCGGGCACGAATTAACACCTAACACAAAATTTTGTGATAATTGCGGCACACAAACAATTGCACCACCTACACAGAACACTCCCCCTATTAACACACAACCAACTAATGTAGTTGTGCCACCTCAAGGTATGCCTATGCAGGCGCAATCTATGCCCGTTCAAGGTATGCCTCAACAGGGCATGCCGCAGCAAGGTATGCCTCCACAGGGTATGCCACAGCAAGGCATGCCTCCACAGGGTATGCCACAGCAAGGCATGCCGCCACAGGGTATGCCACAGCAAGGTATGCCTCCACAGGGTATGCCGCCACAAGGTATGCCACAGCAAGGTATGCATAATCAATATGCACCTGCTAATGTGGCAACAGCTACTAAGCAAAAAACAAAAAAACCTATAGTTTTTATTGGTATAGGTGTTGCGGCTTTGCTTGTTATAATACTTATAATTGTTTTGATTTCAAGCCTATTTTCAGGCTCTTCCGATGATGCACCTCATATTGGTTTATGGAATGCAACAGAGGTATCAATGATGGGCTATACGCTTAGCCCTGAAGAAGTGTATCCTGACGGAATAACCTTAGAGCTTAAATCAAACAATGATTGCGTTTTAACTTTAGATGGTTCAAGCGTAAGTGCAAGTTATGAAATTGATGGCACTGCTTTTATTATAACGCAAGGTAGTGAAGAATTTGAAGGAACATTAATAGGCAATGAATTAACAATAGCAAATATACTCAATATGGGCCTTGACCTTGTATTTGAAAAAGAAGGCGACACAGGAGGAACTCTTCCCGCAGGCGGCACAGGCGATGTTGGCACAGGCAGTTCTAGCGGGTTTGTTGCGCCGGGGTATGGCTCTGAGCAAACCGTGCCAAGCGAAACGCTTGAGTTCCCATCAACATGGTATGGCACAGTTACTATAAGCGATTATTCAGGTGGCAGTGATAGTTATTTAGAAGGTGAACACGAGGCGTGGGCATATCTTGATGAAGACTCTAACGGCACATATTTCGAACTATACGCGCATGGTAATTCTTCTAGCGATGAGAGAATATTGCTAATGTCTTTTAACGTTGATGTGCACGATTACACTTTCTTCCCTGTTGAAGATGATCACGACTGGCTATTCGGCGATGCACCTTATACAGAAGTTGGCGAAAACTGGCTAATACCGCAAATGCTAAACGGCACCCTACAAGCTACTTATAATTACGAGCACAACGGCACAACATTTACAATAAGCTATAATATAGCTAAAATAGGTACGGGCGGCTCTTCCGACGCAGCTGGCAATGGCTCTTCCGATGCCGCTACCGATACACAAACACAGCCCGATACAAATATCGGCGGCGGTGCATCTTCTGCAACACAGCTTACACAAACCGAGCTTAGAATAGTTTACGATACATTGAAAACCGTAGACAAAGAACTTTTATACCCTTTAACCATAGAAGAACTTACCGCACAATATTTCTACGGCGTTACCCCTGAGCTTGAATCGGAAGATGAAGAGCATATAGCTTATGTATGGATTTCTGTAGAAGACTCAAGAAGCTGTGTTTATATTACATATAAACCGAATGCAGACGGCGATTTTATTTATAGCCATGCAGTTGCATCAGAGTTGCCATAGCAAGAGCGCATGCCAAGCGCATGCTATGTTCAGCTAATTGCAACACATTAAACGCTGAATTTGCAAAGTAATATTATAATAAAGAACTAAAAGCTGATGCGAAATTTATTTTATTCGCATCAGCTTTTAAATTGCTTTACTGTAAATCGCTTTTATCCGCTTTTCAACCTAGCCAAGCAGATATAATCCAAGCCCGCCTAAAAGCACATAAATTGCACAAAAGTTTTCTGCATTTTTACAATTGACAAATGCGTAATTTTGTGGTATCTTCTTTTTGGTATAAAATTATATATGCTCATATAATTGGATGAACGTTTCTACAACACTGCCTACAGTTGACTATAATTTTTATCAATTTTATTTATAAAAGAGTTCGACTGTGGCTTTTTTATGTAACAAACGGAGGATAGCGTGAAAAATCATGCTATCATTTATTTAAACGGCGTGCCGTCAGAGACGACACATGCCAATTAATCTCCATTATGTACGGAGATTTTTCAAAGCTATTTGTGCTGTGCACAGAATGGAGATTATTATGAAAAAAAAGACAGTAATAATAGGAGCGGGGCCTGCGGGAATTTTCACAGCGCTAGAACTTTTAAAAAACAATGTTAATGAAGATATATTAATTGTTGAAAAAGGGCGCTCAATAAAAAACAGAACGTGCCCTAAAGCTGTTACAAAAAAATGTGTTTTGTGCAAGCCTTATTGCCATATTACAACAGGTTTTTCAGGCGCAGGCGCATTTTCAGACGGAAAGCTATCTTTAAGCTATGAAGTTGGCGGAGATTTACCCGATTTAATTGGCACAGAACAAGCGCAAAGTTTAATAGATTATACCGATAAAATTTACCTTGAATTTGGTGCAGACACAAAAATAGAAGGCATTAACGTAACAGATGAAGTTAAAGAAATTAGAAAGCGCGCTATACAAGCAGGCTTAAAACTTGTAGATTGCCCTATTAGGCATTTGGGCACAGAAAAAGCACAAGATATTTATTATGCCATAGAGCAATATTTACAAAATAACGGGGTTGAAATGCTTTTCGGCTACTCGTGCGAAAATATTATAATTGAAAACGGCGTATGTAAAGGCGCATATATAACAAACGGCTCTTGTAACATTGAAGTTTTTGCCGATAATATAGTTGTTGCAACAGGTAGGCGTGGCGCTGATTGGCTTGAAAAAATGTGTGAAGAGCACGCAATTTCCCACACGCCCGGAACAGTGGATATAGGCGTTAGAGTAGAAGTTAGAAACGAAGTTATGGAGCAAGTTAATAATGTGCTATATGAATCTAAACTAATTGGCTACCCAAAACCATTTAAGAACAAAGTTAGAACATTTTGCCAAAACCCCGGCGGCTTTGTTAGCCAAGAAAATTACGATAACGATTTAGCGGTTGTAAACGGGCATTCTTATAAAGAGCTGAAATCTAACAATACAAATTTAGCTATTTTATGCTCACATAATTTTACAGAGCCATTTAACCAGCCTATTGAATATGCAAGAAAAATAGGCGAGCTTACAAATATGCTGGGCGCAGGGCAACTGTTAGTGCAACGCTTTGGCGATATTTTAGACGGCAAGCGCACATGGCAAGACGAGCTTTCGCGCTCTAATATAAAGCCAACTTTACCAGATGCCATTGCAGGCGATATAACCGCTGCCATGCCTTATAGGGCAATGCTGAATATTATCAACTTTATTAATTCGGTAGACCATGTAGTTCCCGGTTTTTCCTCTATAGAAACTTTGCTGTATTCGCCCGAGCTTAAATTTTACAGCAACAGAGTGAAAATGGATAAAGACTTAAACACAAATATAGAAGGCTTTTATTGCTTGGGCGATTCAAGCGGCTGGACAAGGGGCCTTATGATGGCATCTGTTATGGGTGTAATGATGGGCAAAAAACTTTCAAAAACAAAATAAATTAGCAGTTATAGCGCTAAAATTTTATATATGCGAATACCGCAAAGAGCATTACTGCAAAAAGGAAAGCACTATGAAAACTTCAATAAAAAAGACGGGAATACTGCTGTTCGGCGTTTTATTTTATACAACAGGCGTAAATTTATTTATCGTATCAAACGGCGTATATAGCGGCGGCTTTGTTGGCATAGGCCAAGTTGTGCGAACTGTTTTAATTAATTATTTGCATTTGGAAATTGAAAACATAGATATAGCCGGTATAGTTTTTTATATTATAAACATTCCGCTACTTGCTATTGCTTATTTTAAAATAAGTAAGTCATTTTTTGTAAAAACTATAGTTATTGTTACAGTGCAAACGCTATTTTTAACTTTTATTCCAACTGATATCCAAATAATTAAAGATGATATTTTAACATCCATCATCATCGGCAGTATTCTTGCTGGCTATGGTGTTGGTCTTGTTTTAAGAGAAGGTGCTTCCGGTGGCGGCCAAGATATTTTAGGCGTTTATTTTATGCAAAAAAACAATTCTATGAGCGTTGGCAAAATAGCATTAATAGTAAACGCAATTGTATTTACTATGACATTGATAATGTACGACATAACAACGGTATTATACTCTTTAATTTTTGTTGCATTATCTTCGTTCATTACAGATAAAGTGCACCACCAAAACATTAGTATGAAAGCATTTATTGTTACCGAGCACTGCGATAAAGTTAAAAGTTTAATTGAGAAATACAGGCGCACAACAACCATTATTGATGCTGTTGGCGGTTTAAGCCAAAAAAAATTCAAGGTAATTTACACTGTATTATCTAAATTTGAGGCAATGCAATTAAAAGCTAAAATTGAAGAGGAAAATTTAGCCGTTTTTGCAGAGTTTTCCGAAACCGATATAATTTTAGGCAATTTCCAAAAGCACTTGTAAACAAACTTAAAGCACCCATCTTTATAAAGTATATAAAGATGGGTGCTTTTTTAGTGCTCAATTCTATTAACATTTTGGGGCATGCAAAACTCTACACACTATATTTTCCGCTATATGCATTCATACCGCCGCCTACATTAACTGCATCATAGCCCAGCTGTTTAAGTTTACCTGTAACTATTGCGCCTCTTTTGCCGGCTTGGCATATTATATGGTAGCGCTTCGTTTTATCCAAGTACTCGTTATGCTTTGAAAGCAGCTCATTCATGGGTATATTTTTGCTGCCTTTAATACTTGCCTTTACATACTCGCTTTGCTCTCTAACATCAATAAGTTCAATTTCATTTATTATATTATCTATATCGTTTGCGCTGAATTTTTCCTTTTTTAAAAATGAAAACATATTAACTCTCCTTATAATTCTAAATTTATTTATTAAACAAAATTTCAATTGCTGTGCCGCTTGCCTCTTTACTTTGCAAATTAAGCTCTGCGCCATGAACTTGTGCTGCGTGCTTTACAATTGAAAGCCCAAGCCCTGTGCCGCCTGTACTTCGCGAATGGCTTTTGTCTACACGATAAAACCTCTCAAAAACCCTTGCCTGATGCTCCTCGGGTATGCCTATACCACTATCTTTAACAATTAGCGACACCGCATGTGCGTGTTTTTTTATTTCAATTATAACTTCGCCATTTTGCTTATTGTATGCTATGGCATTATCCACCAAATTATATATCATTTCATAAACAAGTGCCGGCACTGCGCTTATATTTGCATTTTCCCCTAAAACGCTTATGCTAACTTGTTTTTTTTGCGCCTTGTTTTTAAATT
The DNA here is from genome assembly GCA_964369565.1 of uncultured Bacteroides sp. Taxonomy (GTDB): domain Bacteria; phylum Bacillota; class Clostridia; order Oscillospirales; family Ruminococcaceae; genus Ruthenibacterium. The sequence goes on from CAYJEU010000023.1 coordinate 15,382, forward strand.
CACTTGCAATATTTTGGGCTACATCATATAAATCAACGCTCTCTTTTGCTATATTTCCACCACCCTCATCAAGGTGAGATAAATGTATTATATCTTGCACAAGAGCTGTTAACCTTTGGCAGTCTTTATAAATATTTTCATAAAAAGTGGGTTTATCTTCTTCGTTTACAAGGTTGTTACTTAATAATTCAGCATAGCCTAAAATAGATTGCAGCGGCGTTTTAAGCTCGTGGGAAACATTTGCTGAAAATTCACGCCTTATCTTTTCAGATTCGCATTTTTCGGTTTCGTCTACAATCAAAACTATAGCGCCCTTGGGAGCTTGCGATAGAATAAGCCTATAAATTCTGCCATTAATTGTAAGTTCCGTTTGTAAATTTTCGCGTTTTTCACAAGCATTTGTAAGCTCTATAAACACATCGCCCCTGTGCAGTGAAAGAAGCGGCTCGCCAATAAACTTTTTAGGTGTTTGTTCACATTCCAATATAGTAAGTGCACTTTCGTTCACACTTAAAACAAGGCCGTTTTCGTTCACCACAATAAGGCCTTCCGCCATACTCTTCATTATTTCAGCTAGCTCGTCTCGCATAGTTTGCACTTCTAAAAGTTTTGCTTGCAATTGGTTGTTTTGGTCGTTTATTTTGCGAAGAAGCGGCGTGAATTCATCATAAGTGTCATTTATTAGCGGCTGCTGAACATTTATATTTTCTATTGGCAGCATTATTTTTTTTGTAAATAAATTCGATAAAACAGCAGAAATTATTACCACAATTATAAACACAATTATTAAAACAGGCACGAGTGAAAAAACATGTGCCCAAACGCTGCTTCTGCTTGCGCTTATTCTTAAAACGCTTCCATCGTTTAATAAATTTGCAGAGTAAAATGTTTCGCTTCTAAGTGTGCCGGATAGGCGTGTTGCCTCACCATAGCCAAACTCCAGCGCCTGGATAAACTCAGGCCTGTCTGCATGGTTTTCTGTTGCGTTTGCTGTATCAAACAAAATAGAGCCATCTTGCGCTATCCATGTTAGGCGCAAATTTTCTTTATACAATAAATTAAGTTCATCTACGCTAATATCGGAAGAGTTAAACACCTGTGCCATCATTTGCCCTGTGCTTGTAACATACATTTCCATTTGCCTGTTTGCACTAATTTGCAAAACAAAAAACACAATTACACTGCACAAAAAAGCAGCGCTTATGCCAATTAATACAAATGCCTTTACTATTTGCTTTTTCAATGTTTTACCGTCCTTTTATTTCACAAGCTTATTGCTCGGTATTTGCGTGTGCGCTAATTTTATAGCCTATACCCCTTACCGTTTGCAATTGATTTCCCGCTTGTTTTAATTTCGTCCTCAACGAGCGCATATGCACATCAACCGTTCTTGTTTCACCGTCAAAATCATAACCCCAAATTTGGTTTAAAAGCAAATCTCTTGAAAAAACTTGCTCGGGGTTACTCATTAGCGTTTCGAGCATAGCAAACTCTTTTCGTGTTAGAACAATTTCCTCGCCGCAAACGCTAACTTTGTGCTGGGCTATATTAATTTCAATTTCACCCACAGCCAAGTGCTGTGCGCTTTGCGTTTTAGTTCTGCGCATAAGCGCTTTTACTCTGGCAACAAGTTCCAACATACCAAAAGGCTTTGCAATATAATCATCTGCGCCACTGTCAAGGCCTAAAACTTTATCGTATTCGCTACCCTTTGCAGATGCCATAAGCACAGGAATTTTGCACGTGCTTTTACTATTTCGCAAACTTTTAAGTATGCTTAATCCATCTTCGTCGGGTAACATAATATCAAGAATTATCAACTCGGGCTTTGTATCTTTAATTGCGCTTTGAAAGCTTTTCGCATCTGCAAAGCCCAAAACATCCAAGCCCGCACTTTGCAATGCATAAACTTCAAGCTGTCTTATAGAATCGTCATCTTCAACGCAAAATATCATTCATTTACCCTCCGAATTTATCGTAATGCTAAACACCTTTACACAAAACTTACAGAGCATCTTGCAAAATATAAGTTTTGCCTTGTGCTGCACATTCTTATTTTACTTTAAACATTGCTTTTGTGTTCGCCAGTTATGCTAAAAACAACCCACTCGGCAATATTTGTTGCGTGGTCGCCTATGCGCTCAAAATATTTTGCTATCATAAGTAAATCCAGCACCATTTCACCGTTATCACCGTCAGATTTAACAAGCTCCAGCGCCTCGTTTCGCACTGTAACGAACAAATCGTCCACTTTATCGTCCATATCTATAACGCTTTTTGCAAGCTCTACATCTTGTTTAACAAAAGCATCTATGCTAATTGTAACCATGTTAATTGTCTCAACTGCCATATCATATAAATGAGTTGTGCTAATGCTTTTTGCAACTTTGCCCATGCTTACTATTTCTGCAATATCAAGCGCTTGGTCGCCTATACGCTCCATGTCTGTTGTCATTTTCAATGCCGCTGATATCTGGCGCAAATCTTTTGCAACGGGCTGTTGCTTTAGCAAAAGCTTAATGCAAAGCGATTCTATTTCACGCTCCTTGCGGTTTATTTCATCGTCTTCTATATATAAGTTCTCATTTTTACCCTCGCTTGCGTTTTGCAATGTTTTTGCAGCTTTCGCAATGGCAGTTTCGCATAAAGCGCCAAGGTATGTGAGCTCTTTTTTTAATTGTAGCAATTCACTGTCAAACCTGCTTCGCATATTAACCAAACCTCCCTGTTATATAATCTTCGGTGCGCTTATCTTTAGGCAATGTAAACATTTCTTGTGTTTCGTTAAATTCTACCACTTCACCAAGCAAGAAAAACGCCGTATTATCAGATATGCGTAAAGCTTGCTGCATATTATGCGTTACTATAATTATTGTATACTGCTTTTTCAGCTCTGCCGCAAGCTCCTCTATTTTTAGTGTGGATATAGGGTCCAGTGCGCTTGTGGGCTCGTCCATAAGTAAAACTTCAGGCTGAACCGCAAGCGCGCGCGCTATACAAAGCCTTTGTTGCTGGCCACCCGATAGCCCAAGGGCATTTCTTTTAAGGCGGTCTTTAACTTCATCCCAAAGCGCTGCACCTTTAAGGCTTGTTTCTACAAGTTCATCAAGCTGTGCACGCGAGTGTGTTCCGTGAAGGCGCGGGCCATAAGCCACATTATCATAAATGCTCATGGGAAATGGGTTTGGCTTTTGAAATACCATTCCTATTTTCTTTCTAAGCTGTGTAACGTCCACCTCTTTTGAATAAATATCCTCATCATGGTATGTTATTTTGCCCTGTATTCTCACACCCTGCACAAGGTCGTTCATTCTATTAATTGATTTGATGAATGTAGATTTACCACAGCCCGAGGGGCCTATAAATGCGGTAATTTGCTTTTCTGGTATATCAATATTTATATTTTTAAGCGCCTGAAAATCGCCATAAAACAGGTTTAAATTTTGTGCGCATACTATTGCGGGGTTAGTTTGTGTAACCATAAGTATCCTTTTCTTTTGCACTCTTAACGTTTTATACTTTTAGCATATCAGCGCAGAGCCCAAATGTCAAAATATTTTATTTTTTTGCATTTTATATTCATTTCATAAGCTTGTGCATTAATGTTTTTATTTAAGCTTAAAACTATCTGTTTTTCATGTTTTTAAAAACTTTTTGCGTAATTTTTGTTGCTACATTTATAAAGAAAACCAAAATCAACAATATGCATGCTATTGCAAATGCAATGTCAAATTCCGCGCGCTCTGCGGCATACATGTATAGTGCAACGCTAAGTGTTCCGCCGCCTGTTTGATAAGCTTGAAATACATTACTTGCAATTGAAGTGCCAAGGCCGGCTGTAAAAAGAAGTGCGGCGCTCTCGCCAACAATTCTGCCAATAGCAAGTATACACCCTGTTATTATACCATCTATAGAGCTTGGCAACACTATGGTGCGTATCATATACCATTTTGTTGCGCCAATTCCAAGCGCGCCTTGCCTATAACTTTCAGGCACGGTTTTAAGGCTCTCCTGTGTTGTTCTTATTATGGTTGGCAATATTACAATTACCATTGTAAAGCACCCTGCAAGAAGGCTAACTTTTAGGCCTAGCATTCTTGCAAAAAACAATAGCCCAACAAGCCCATATATAATGCTGGGTATGCCTGCAAGCGTTTCGGTTGTAAACTCTACAAGCGCTATGAATTTTTTATTGCTTGCATATTCAGTTAAATAAATTGCCGCGCCTACTCCAAGCGGCAAGGCAATTAAAAGCGTTAAGAAAATAATATACAATGTGTTTAAAATATTAGGTAATATACCAATTGTATCTTTTGTATAAACAGGCGCTGTAGATAGCAATAGCCAAGATATATGCGGAATACCACGAACGAAAATATACCCTATAAGCACCGCTAAAAGCACCACTGTAATGATTACACTTAAGTAAATTACGCCTAAAAAAACATTTGTAAATATTTTGCGTTTTAGTTTGTGGCTCATGCTTTTTTCTCCTTTTTCAAAAAGTAGTTAAGGAATGCATTTATAACCATAATGAAGCAGTAAAGAACAAGCGCAATACTAAAAAGCGCACTTTCATGTGTGCCGCTGGCGTAAGCCATTTCGCTTGCAACGGCAGTTGTTAAAAAGCGAACGCTATCAAAAAGCTGCGGCATATTGGCAACATTGCCCGCAACCATAATTACAGCCATTGCCTCACCTATTGCACGCCCTACCCCTAAAACTATGCTGGCAACAATGCCGCTTTTAGCCGCCGGCACGCTAACTTTAAAAACAGTTTCTATTTTATTTGCGCCAAGTGCATAGCTCGCCTCTTCATATTCAAGCGGCACTGCTAAAAGCGCCGTTTCGCTAACCGATATTATGCTTGGCAATATCATAATGCAAAGCACTATAATTGCGGCAAATAGTGTTGCACCGCTTGGCAAATCAAAAAGTACCCTTATAGCCGGCACTAAAACCATCATACCAACAAGGCCGTAAACAACGCTTGGTATGCCTGCAAGCAATTCTATTGCAGGGCGTATTATTTGAACAATTCTTTTATCGGCTATTTTTGACAAATAAACAGCTACTAAAAGCCCTATGGGCACGCCGATAATTATAGCACCTGTTGTTCCGTATATGCTTGTTAGTATAAACGGCAAAATGCCAAATTGTGGCTCGCTTGCTGTGGGTTTCCATTCTTGCCCAAGCAAAAAATCACCTAAGCCAATTTCCATTATTGCAGGTATGCCTGAAACAATCATATATATTGTTATAAAACCAACCGCCGCAATTGATATCATTCCGCATATGAAAAACAAAACATTCATTATTTTTTCAATAGTTTTTTTCAGTTTCAAATTCTCACCTCTTAGCCGTTAGGGAGTAATCCGAACACCCCTATTTTGGCAAATATAAAACACATAAAACCTCATGCGCAAAGCTGTAAAAAATCTTTACAGCTGCGCATGAAGTTAATAATTTTAAGTATCGCTTAAGCTACCGGAGGAACTGCGCCCGCGTTTTTGATAAGCTCTGCTGCGTCTGCGCTAAGCACATAATCATAGAAAGCTTGTGCTGCTTCGCTAAGAGGTGCATTAGTTAATGTAACAAAGTTGAAATTGCGCTGCACTGCATATGTGCCGTCTTGCACTGTTGCCTCACTTGCTTGCACACCATCTACAGTAACTGCTTTAACCTTATCGTCAACCGCTGAAAGTGACGCATACCCTATTGCATTCGGGTTGCTTGATACAGAAGCTATAACGCCGCCTGTTGAGTTAATTTCTTCTTGATATACACATTCTTCAACGCCCACTATGCTTTCAAAGCCGTCGCGTGTGCCGCTGCCTGCTTCGCGCCCTATAAGAACTATTTCTGCATCTGCGCCGCCAACTTCGCTCCAGTTTGTAATAGTACCGTCTGCTATTGCTGTGATATCTGCAAGAGCTAAATCAGCAACCGCATTGTCGGGGTTAACTATAATAGCTATGCCGTCTATTGCAAATACTGTGCCTGTTGCGCCTTCTTGCTCTTCTTCATCTTTAACATCGCGGCTTGCAAGGCCAATATCAAGGCTTGCATCCAATGCACCTTTAACGCCGCTTGATGAACCGGTTGGGTCGTAAGTAATTGTAACGCCGGGGTTTTGTGCCATGAAAACTTCCATTGCAGAAAGCACTACGCTTTCAACGCTTGTTGAGCCACCAAGAGCTACTGTGCCGCTTAATTGTGATGTTGTGCCTTCTTGCTCGCTTGCCTGGCCTGTTGCAGGTTGTTCTGCCGGTTGAGAGCACCCTGCCATAAGAGCAGCGCTAAGCATAATTGCTAAAATTAATGTTAATACCTTTTTCATTGTTTTTCTCCTTAAATATAATAATTTTAATTATTGGTTTTTTAACAGCATATTTAATTGTAAAAGTTTACTTTTACTTTTCAATATGCCTTGCCTTTAGCTGTAGGTCTTGCCTACGAGTAATATTCTAACAGGCCAGTGTAAAATGTTTTACCACAGTTATGTTAAATGAATGTAAAATGCTATAACACTTAATACATTAATAACAAAACAGCTTTTCACCGATAAAAATAATATGTAAGTGCAAATAGCTTTACAGCTATTTATCTTGCTTTGCATACGAAAACTATATTGCATAAAGAAATTAGTGCTTGCGATTTTCATCGCAAGCACTAATTTCTACTGTTTTTTTATTAAATTAAATAATCAACTATATAGCTTTTAAACCACTATGCATGAACCACTTGCTTTTTTATATATTGAATAGCAAGGCACGCAGGCCCGCCCTGTGTTATAAAAGCGTGGCTTAAATCGAATAATTGTATATCTGTTTTTGGAAAAGCCTTTTGAAAATCTTCTTTCACTTGTTGTGCGTCTTTAAGAACATTAGCATGACTAATATATATAATATGCTTTTCATCAACACTCTTTTTCTTCATATAATTAATAATGAATGTGCTTACAGTTGCAAGTGTGCGCTTAACCGCAAATTTTTCTATTTGCCTTCCGTCTGCTGTTTGTTTCATTATTGGCTTTAAATTAAAAAGCCCACCGAAAGTTGCAGCCAGTGGCGTTAGCCTGCCGCCTCTTTTTAAATAAGAAAAATCTTGTGGAATTAAAAAAGAACCTACACTATCCGCCAATTTTTCAATTTGCTCAAGTATTTCTTTACTGCTTTTGCCCATTTCAGACATTTTCACAGCTAAATCAACCATATAACGATGTGGCCCACACAGCGTTCTACTGTTAAAAACCGTAATATTATCGCTGTTTTTCATTGTATCTTTAGCTGCACAAGCACTTTGGTATGTGCCCGATAGCCCGTCGGCCATGGCTATGTTTATTATTTCATCATTTTCGTTTTCTTCATAAGCACTTATAACTTCCCCAATTGGAGGCTGTGAAGAATATGGAACAAACCCATCTGCAATTTTTTTATAGAAGTCGTCTTTATCAACTTCTAAGTCGCGAAAAGACCAATCGCCAATTTTTATGCAAAGCGGAATAGCTTTAAACCCTAATTTATTCGCCTCTTCCTTTGTATATAGCGTAGATGAATCGGTTATAATTTTAACCATATTATTTCCCCTTTCTTACCACAGAGCAAATGCTGTGGTAACACACCCTCAAATATTAAAAACCTTCCAAACGGAAATTTATTGCTTTCGTGTTCCGCCATTTTCATAACTATAAATTTAAAAACTCTGTTAATTATTACAATGCTAATATCATATATAATTTCACACTAAGGCGTGCGTGTTTACAGCAGCTTATAACGCAAAAAGCACGCTTAGCACAAATTGCTTATAACTAACTATATCATATTGAACATAGATTGTAAACGAAAGCTTTTTAAAACTTCATTTTATTATATTGGCAAGCTGTTTTATTGCAAAAACTTCTGTAGCGTAGCATTATTATTTCTTAGCTACTCCATTTCGCTTGTCATCTGAGTTATTTATGGATTTTGTTATTTTTCATTTTAGCTCTAGCGAATTTACCAGCTTACAAAAAAACAGCTATAAATTTAATTGTTAAAATTTATAGCTGTTTTCTTTTTTGTTGTTTTAAAAAATATTATGCGTTTAATATATCCTCACATATTTTATCAAGCATAATTAATGCGCGCGGCAAGTGGAACGGGCCTTTAAATGTGCTGCCCTTTGTGCTGGGCTCTGTGGGTTTACCATCGCGCCTTAAATAGCCATACCATTCGCCGTATTTGTCATCTGCAAAATATTTTTTGCAATATTCCACACATAAATCAAGGTAGTTTAAATATTTATCGTCTTTAGTGTCCCTATAAGCCATTGCGCATGAAATTAGCATTTCATTGTGTGGCCACCATAATTTCATATCGTGCTCATACGCTTCTGTGGGTTTGCCTAAACAGTCTGTAAAATACAGCAGGCCTTCATATTCTTTATCCCAGCCTATTTTGATGCTATCATCAAGCATTTTCAAAGCCATTTTATGTGTGTTTGCATCTTTAGTTCTGTTTGCAAAATCCATCATAAACCATGCACACTCTATTACATGCCCCGGGTTCACAATTCTTCCCACTGTAATATCAGGCCAAAACTCGCCGTTTTCGCCCACATATTCAAGCGTGCAATTAAGGTTTTCTTTATAATGGTACTTAATAATTTTATCAGCACATTCCTTTGCCCTTTTTATATACTTATCTTTGTTTTGGGCATCTGCATCCATCATTACACAGCTTAAATTCAAAAATATCATTGGGTCTGCAAGGCTTCTGCCCTTCCTTGTAGATGCAATGCCTTTAGGCCCCATGCCAACAGGGTCTTCAATTAAATTATTGTTTAAATTGTAAATTAAATCGTATGTTTTTCTGGCTTTTTCAATGTAAATTTCTTCTTTTGTAAGCTTATAGTATTCAGCATTTGCAATAGTGTAAAAGCCTTCAGAAAAATTATACCTTCTTTGGCGAAGCGGTTTGCCCTCTTTCGTCACTTGAAAATACATTCTATCGCCTTTTTCTCTGTTTATGCAATTGTTTTCCATAAAATCAAGGCACGATTTTGATATGCTTTTCCATGTTTCTTTTTCGCCGTAAACATTGCATAATTTTGCAAATGTCCATGCTGTTCGCCCTTGCATCCACACAGATTTATCGGTAGAATACACTTTGCCTTTTCTATCAAGGCATGTGTAAATGCCGCCGTTAACCTCATCTATTGCATTAGTACACCAAAATTTTTCACATAAATCCAATTGGTTTTCAGCCCATAGTTTAATGTCTTTTATTTTATTGTAATCCACATACAGCACTTCCTCTAACAAAAAATTTTACAAATGTTTTTTCGCAAGCGATTTTAAAATTTTGCGCTTGAAATTTTCACTTTTATCAGGGTTCCTTTTATTGTATTCTGCAAAAAGCAAATCTAAAACGAATAATTGCGCTATTCTTGCATTTACGCTACCCATGTGCTGCGGTGGCTCTATAGAGCCGCAAAGAAGCACAATATCGGCTTTTAATGCCCCGGGCGAGCGCGGATACCTTGTTATTAAAACGGTTTTAACATTATTTCTTTTATTAATTTCAATTAATTCCAAAAGCTCTCTTGTAGAGCCTGAATATGAAAAAGAAAGCACAATATCTTCTTCGTTTAAATTACTGGCAAAAGCCGCTTGAATATGCGAATCGAGCATGGCAACAACATTATTGCGCACAGTTGAAAAAAGATGAGCGGCCTCTTGCGCCATTATCATTGACGCGCCTTGCCCAACACATAAAATTGTTCCGGCACTTTCTATTAAATCAACAGCTTTGCTTAATGTTTCTGCTTTTATTAGCGACATAGACTCATTTATTGTTTCTATATGGCTGTTTTTCACTTCGCTTATTAAGCCGGATATATCATCTTTTTCCTTTTTTTCGTTTGTATTATTGGTAGCTTGCCTAGCTGAGGAAAGCGAAGCCAAGCCTAATTTAAAGCCATTAAACCCATCACACCCTATTTTACGGCAAAACCTTGTAATTGTAGAATCGGCAACACCACACGCATCTGAAAGCTCATTTATAGACATAAACTGTACATCGCTTTTATTGTCTATTATATAATCCGCAACATTCTTTTCAGATTTGGTTAAGTGATAGTATTTTAGTGTAATGCGACTAATAACGTCTTGGCTTGGCATAACTTCTCCTATTAAATTAGTTTATTTACTTCATTTATTAAATTAACAGCAGTTTGTGCAGCTTTTTTTCCGTTTTCATCAAGCATTGCCATTGGCGCTCTAACACCGCCAATATTAACATTGTTATTTATGCGCAAAACTTCTTTTATAACAGAGTACATGCTTGATGTGCTACCTGCCAGAACATTAATAATTTTTAAAAGCTCTTCTTGTAATTGTAACGCTAATTTCAAATTTCCGCAACAAAAATTATTGTAAAGCGCAACATAAAGGTTTGGCATTGCACCAAATGTGCCGCCTATTCCGCCTACACTTCCCATTGCAAGGCCGCTTAGCAGTTGCTCGTCCGGCCCATTAAACACCAAAACATCGTGCGAGCGCCATGTGGATATATCCATTGTTGGCATAGAAGAGTTTTTAACGCCTACAACATTTTTATTTTTCTTCATTTCATTTAACAATGTGCCTGTTAGTGCTATTCCCGCAAGCTGTGGTATATTGTATATGAAAAAATCTGTATTGGGCGCAGCTTCGCTTATATCATTCCAGTATTTTGCAACCGCATGTTCAGGCAAGCGAAAATAAATAGGTGGTATAGCCGCAATGGCATCTACTTTTAAGCTTTCGGCATGTGCTGCAAGCTCTCTGCTGTCGCTTGTATTATTGCATGCAACATGCGCTATTATTTTTATATCGCTTCCTTCTTTTTCTTCCATTACCGCTTGCAAAACTTGTTTTCTTTCCTCTACACTTTGATATATACACTCGCCAGAAGAGCCGCAAGCATAAATACCGTTTACCTTATTATCTATTAAAAACCTAACTAATTGCTTTGTGCGCTCTGTGCTTATTTTACCGTTATCATCATAGCAAGCATAAAGCGCAGGATATATTCCTTTATAATCTAACATACTTAACCCCTAACGTAAATTTATGTTTTATTTTTTTAGTTTAATAAAATATTAAATGCCTTTACCCTTTAACAGCACCCATTGTTATGCCTTTAGTGAAATACTTTTGGAATGTTATGAACACAATAATTATTGGAACTGCCGCTAAAGCCGCGCCTGCCATTATCATGCCAAAATCGGTTGCGCTTTCCGCTTGCAGTTTTGCAATACCCAAAGAAATGGTTAGCTTTTCTCTTGAATTAAGCATAATTAACTGCATAAAATAATCATTCCAAGAAGATATAAATGTAAATATTGCAAGTGCACCAACGCCCGGTTTTATCATTGGAAAAACTATTCTAACAAATGTTAATATTTCGCCTGCGCCGTCAATTCTTGCAGCTTCAAGCATCTCTGTTGGTATGCCCTCTGAGAATTGCTTCATTAAAAACACACCAAAAGGCCAGCCAACTATAGGAAGCATAACCGAGGCAAGAGTATCGTGTATGCCCATAACATTCATTTGTTTTAATAGTGGTATTAAAATAACTTGTTTTGGCAATGCCATTGCAGCTACCATTAAGCCAAAAATTAATGTTTTGCCGGGAAAGCGTTTTTTTGCAATTGCATAGCCGCCCATAGAGGCAACTAAACATGTTAAGAGCATTGCTCCCACTGAGATTATAACAGTATTAAAAATCCATCTAAAAGCAGGTTCTTCAAAAAGCCTGATGTAATTATCTATAGTGGGCTCATGCGGGTACCATTGAACATCGCGCGAGTTAATGGCTTTAGCATCTTTAAGCGAGCCTGTTAATATCCAATAAAGGGGGAAAGTAAAAAGCAAAGCTAAAACAGCCATAGATATTGCACAAAAACTTCTATACACTATATTACCATTATTTTTCATTTTTTTCCACCTTTCTCGCTTGATGCAAGTTTAAATTGCAAAGCAGAAATTAAAGCTATTATAGCTGCTAAAATAATGCCCATTGCGTTTCCGTAGCCAAAATCGTCAACCCTAAATACATTATAGTAAATATAGTACATAATTGTTTGTGTAGAGTTATTTGGCCCGCCTGATGTTAGCAATTGTATTAGCGCAAAACATTGGAAACTGTTTATAGTTGTTATAACAATAATATAAAGCGTTGTTGGCATTATACTTTGCCACTTTATTTTCCAGAACACTTGCATTTCTGTTGCGCCGTCTACTTGTGCCGCCTCTATTAACGAGGCATCTACATTACCAAGTGCTGATATATATAAAACTATAGGTTGGCCTATTGATGTTGTGAATAATATCATTATTATGCACCATAAAGCGAAACGCTCATCGCCAAGCCAGCTAATATTTTTTTCTATAACGCCAATAGAGGTTAATACATTATTAAAAAGCCCTGTATATTGGTTAAACATCCATTTCCAAACAACAGTAACCGCAACCGTGCCTGTAACAACGGGCAAATAAAATATAATTCTGTAAAACGATAACACTTTGTTATTCATTTTATAAATTGCTGTGCTAACCCACAACGAAAAAACCATTACAGCGGGAACGCTAACAAAAACAATTACGCCTGTGTTAATTAACGCTCTTATAAAAACAGGGTCTTTGAAGGCTTTTATATAATTGTAAAAACCCGCAAACTCAAATTCTGCCGCAGAGTAATGAAAAAAGCTGTTAAACAAAGCAGAAGCCATAGGGATAATAACAAATACAATAAAAAATGCAAGGCATGGTAATAAAAACAAATATGCCGCTATTGCTTCTTTTCGCGCTATAACTTTGCTTGTTTTTAAAGCTAACGAGCTTTGATTATTTGTGCTCATAATAAACCTCTTTTATCGAATATTAAAATAAAAAACCAACTTAGCGTTTCAAAAAAACAGGGGTAATGCCTACATCAGCCTAAAATATTTAAAGCTTACAGCTTTTGGCTCGATGTAGGCATCGACCCCTACATGACTATATTAAATTAATCGCTTTTATATTAATTAGCCTTCCATTGCAGTTTCTACTTTTGCCATGTAATTGTCTGCTGCTGTTTGTGGGTCTGTACCTGCAAACATTTCTTGTAATAATTCCCACCATGCTGTGCGTTGCTCCGGCCATACAGGTGATACTTGGTAGTATGGGCCAAGGTTTGGAACGAAAGATGCATAAACTGCCATTGACTCTTCGTTTTCAGCGCCTGCATAAACATTGCCGTAAGATGCACGCACAGGGAAGAAGCCTGTTGCTGCTACACTTTTTGGGCCTTGTGTTTCATCGTCTGCTATAAATTGAATGAACTTTTTAGATGCTTCGATTTTAGCTGCATCGCCGTTATCGAAAATGCCAAAGCCCCAGATACCGCCTTGTAGTTCTGCCACGCCGTCTTCTGACGGGAAGTTCATAGCAAATGGTGTGAACTCAGCTTGAGGTGCATAAGTCATTTCATTAGCTGCATTCCATGCCCATGTAACTGCGCTTGTGCCGTTTGCAAATAGTTGCAATTCTT